>CAZOMR010000073.1:0-13118 GCA_964580655.1 uncultured bacterium | reverse complement strand
GGCGGACTGGTGGTATAACGTGCTCTACATGGATGATTACACTCGCTTTACCATCCATGTTGAGGGAGATGGTGAAAGTGGTGGAGACCCGCTATTCAACGCTGTGGCATCAGTGGGCCAGGTGATTTCCGGTGGAGGCACGGACTCTGTGCTGGTCCAGGTGGAGGGAGGATATGTGACTGTAGGCATTACCGATCCTGTGGCCGAAACGGTTCATATATGGATCGAGAACAGCGAGGCCAACCCGCATCTGATCTCTATGTGGTGGGAAGCCTGGCCGGAATTCCTTGATCCGAGCGAGGATACTGACGGAGACGGTCTGGACAACAATGCGGAAATAGCGGCCGGAACTGATCCGCTCAACCCTGACAGCGACGGCGACGGCCTTCTGGACGGCTGGGACGAGGTTCTTACATATGGCACTGATCCCACAAACCCGGATACAGACGGATGCGGGGAGAACGACGGGTCCGAGGTCTGGAATGGACGCGACCCGCTCTCACCGGCCTGTCCTGATGATGATTTCGGAGCGATCACGACATGTGTGCTCAATTCCTTCACCGTTGTCAGCCCCGGGTTTATTGATGTATCCGATTCCGGCACAGACACTGGTCTTTATGAGGACGACGAGAGCACTCTGGTGGATATAGAGTTCGATTTCGAGTTCTTCGGAGAGACCTATAACCAGATTGAGGTGGGCATTAACGGATACATTAGCTTCGTGGATGATGCAGAGGGTTCTTGGAATGTGTCAATACCCGACCCGGAATATCCGAATGGCTTTATAGCGCCCTTCTGGGATGATCTTTGCATAGACTGTTACCTCCAGGGCCGCATCTTATATGAGACACGCGGTAGTGCGCCCTACCGTCAGTTCGTGGTCCAGTGGCAGGATATGCCCAACATCAATGGCATTGATTCGCACTACACCTTCGAGGTGATCCTTACCGAGACCTTGAACAGCATCCGTTTCGAGTACAAGGAGATGACAGGGCCATTTGCCGATGGCGCAGGCGCAACGATAGGGGTGGAGTCAGCCAATGGAATGATTGGCCTGGAGTATGCCTGCAACCAGGCCGGAGCCGTGTCAAGCGGTCTGGCCTTGCTGAGTCAGTGTTCGGGCATAGCCAACGAGGATTCAGACCTTGACGGCCTTCCTGACAGCGTTGAGACAAACACCGGCGTATATGTGGACATCTCAGATACCGGCACTGACCCCAATAACCCGGACAGCGATGGCGACGGCCTGCTCGACGGCTATCAGGAGATTTTCTGGTATGGCACTGATCCCAATGACCCGGACTGCGACTCGGACGGCCTTTCTGATGGAGATGAAGCGAGCATCGGCTCGGACCCGTTTGATACAGATACCGATAATGGAGGCGCACTCGATGGCGTGGATGATGATCCGCTTGATCCCTTCGTGGGCGAGCCCTACCTGATTACCATCCTGGCACCTGCTGATGTAATCCAGGGCGAGACACTGTGGGTTACCGCCGAGGTCCACGATGCAGCCGGGACTCTTATGACCAGCGATACCACCACAAGCTTTACCCTTGAGGTGTCCGGTTCAGCAGTGTTTAACAGCACTGCGGCAACAGGCCAGGTCATCTCCGGCGGCGGCACCAACTCGGTTCTGGTCAAGGTGGATGCCGGGCAGGTGCAGATCGGGCTCACGGACACAGTGGGCGAGCAGGTCCACCTCACTATTATAGATTCCGAGGGCACGGGGCTGGTGGTAGTAGGCGATAGCTATGACCGGAGCCTGCCTGTGCAGAACATACGATTCTACTTCCACAATGATTTCGTGTTCCCTGATACAGACCTTGCCGCAGGGCCTGGAACCTTGACCTTGTATGCCCGCGGCAACATTGGCGCGCCCTGGGAATACTTTGAAGTCTTCCAGCCATTCACCTTGACATATATGGGAGGAGCACTGGAGTTCTGGACCTCTGATTGCGATATAAACTGGTGGGCTGACTCCTTTTTCGCTTCCGCGGATACTATAAATAGCTGGCGGGAAAGCCAGGGAATTCGCTTCATGGTATTCCCCAGCGATGATGTTGACCCCATGTGCGTGGACAACGATGTCTATCTGCGCCTGGACTATCCGCTCAAGCGCTGGGTATGGTTCTACGATCAGACATGGGACCAGGACAGCGACGGGCTTACCAACGGCGAGGAGATTTTTACTTACGGCACGAACCCCTGGCTTACCGACACGGACGATGATGGTCTCAGCGACTGGGATGAGGTTGCAAACGGCCTGGACCCGCTGGATCCCACGGATGCCATGGATGATTCAGACGGGGATGGCCTGAACAACGGCGAAGAGATTGGTTGGGGAACAGACCCTCTGAACCCGGACACGGACGGGGACAATCTTGACGACGGCGAGGAGGTAACTCTTGGCGCTGACGGCTTCTTGACGGACCCGCTCAATGTGGACTCGGACTTTGACTGGATCAATGATGATGTTGATCCGGATCCTAATGACTGGATGGTGGGAGGGCCTTCCCAGGTAGTGGCCCTGGACCCGGTGGATGTCTACATGGGCGACACCCTGCGGATCACCTACGAGACCCGGGACTGGATGGGCAACCGCTGTGGTTACGATGACATCTCCAGGTTTACCGCAACCGTTACCGGATCGGCTGTGTTTACCGGAGATGTGATCGAGGGTAGCCTGATAAGCGGCGCTGGCACAAACCAGGCCGCAGTCCGCGTAGCAGGCGGCAGGGTCACACTGCTCGTAACTGATGATAGCACTCCGGAGACTGTGCGCTTCAGTGCCTTTGACTCGCATGGCATCGGCTTCTTCTTCCCCGGAGACGTGTTCTTCTTTGATAATATGGAATTCGGTGTCAACGGCTGGGCCACGCAGTTGCTCAATGGAACCATTGACGATCTCTGGCACCAGACCGAGGAGAATGCGGATAGTCCAACCCATAGCTGGCGCCTGGGTATAGATGCCCAGAACAGTTACTCCACAGGCTGGCGGATATCCAATGCGCTGGTATCTCCCTGGATATTCATAAGCGGTCCAAGCGCTGAAATTCGCTTCAGCGAGTGGTTTTCCGTGGAAGAGGGCTATGATCTGTGCCAGGTGGAAGTCTCTACGGATGGCGTCAATTATTTCCCGGTACGCAACCCCTATTTTCTGCCTGGAAATTCCGGCGGGTTCGTGAACAGGGTCTATGACATGACCGCGTTTGCCGGCAATTGGTCGGGCCTGATTGTGCGTTTCTTCTTCGATACCGGAGACGAGGTGAACAACAACTATGCAGGATGGTTTATGGACGACTTCTCAATAGTCGCCGCCGGGGAACAAGAGGCCGCGTTTATGGCGGATCCGGCTCAGGATGATGATGGCGATGGCGTGAACAATGCGGCCGAGCTTGCGGCTGGAACTGATCCCATCAATCCGGACACTGACGGCGATGGCCGGAGCGATGGGGACGAGGTCAACGGGGGCGGCGGCATTTTCACCGATCCCCTTACCCCGGATTCAGATGGCGATTTTCTCTTTGACGGCGAGGAAATAATATCCGGGATTGACGGATTTATTACCGATCCCAATAATCCGGACTCGGACGGGGATACCATCATTGACAGCGAGGATGATGCTCCGAATGATCCTGCGGTAAGCTCGGACTCTGACGGAGACGGAAAGGACGACAGCGTGGATAATTGCCCCTCGGTTCCAAACCATCTCCAGGAGAATGATGATGGCGACAGCGCCGGGAATGCCTGCGATTTCTGTCCGGACGACTTTGGCGATGCCGTGGATATAGACGGCGACGGCCTTTGCCCGGACCTGGACGATGACGGAGACGGGCTCAGTGATGCTGATGAGCTTATTGCCGGAACCGATCCGGAGAACCCGGACACGGACGGCGGTGGTATGCCGGACGGCGATGATACGGACCCTCTGGATCCGAATATGGGGGATCCAGCGCAGTTACAGGTTGTTGATCCGAGCGATGTGCTTCAGGGCGAGACCATGACCGTGACCTACGAGGTGCTCGATGCCTCGGATAGCCTGCTTACAGAGGATAGCATAACCATATTTACCATCCGGGTCAGCGGTTCCGCTGTGTTTGCCAATACGGCGAGTGCGGGCACCATTCTTTCCGGAGGCGGGACGAGCGAGGCGCAGGTGCAGGCCCAGGGAGGAGTGGTTACTATAGACCTCACTGATCCCGTAAGTGAGGACATCTACATATATCCGGTTGACTCTGAGGGTCTGGGTCTTGACCTCGTTAAATCATATCTTGATATAGGCCAGTTTTTCTCGGGCACGCAAGACCTGGCCGATCCCAACACCTTTACCTTTAACGGACTACCCGATGCCATCTTCGAGGATGTAACATTGACCGCATCTGTCCGGGGCGACTTTGGAGAGCTTGTGGAGTACCTCACCGTGTATGGCGAGGCCATCGGGGAGAGCGATCTCGGATACCTTTTCTATACAGGGGGTCAGGAGTGTCCTGCCACACCCCAGAGCCAGGCGTTAATCATGGCCATGGACGAATTCAACAGCTTTAATGCTGACAGGGTTGTGACCCTTGTTACGGACTTGACCGCTGATGTTAACTATACCCAGTGCGCTACCAACACAGTGAGCCTTACCTTGAGCTACCGGGCAGGTGTCAATGCTCGGTTCAACCTTGATCCTTTGGGCGATGAGGATGGCGACAAGATACTGAACAGCGTGGAAGAGACCACGGGCACTGATCCGTTTAACCCGGATACGGATGGCGATGGCCTATGGGACGGAGACACCCTGGGTGTAGGGGAGGACCTGGATCATGACGGAGTTGTTGATCCCGGGGAGAGCGATCCGCTTAATCCGGATACCGACAACGATCGGATGGACGACGGTCTTGATGTAGATCCTCTTAATCCCCTGATCGGAGGCCGGGAACTGGTGGAAGTAATTCAGCCTGCTGATGTCACGCTGGGACAGCCGATGCTTGTCACCTATGTTGTTCATGATGCCTCCGGCAATACCGTGGACAATGATGACTTGACTCGATTCACAGTCATTCATTCCTCTGGCAGTGCGCATTTTGCACCCTCGGCCCAGGTGGGCACCATCCTTTCCTGGAGTCCGACACAGGTGGAGGCCAGGGTTAGCGGAGGGATTTTCTCTATCCAGGTTACCAATACGATGGCGGAGAGTGTAACATTTGATGCGGTGGATTCCGAGAACAACGGCTTGATCTATCCTTCCACTCCGCTTTTCTCCGACGACATTGAATCAGGAGCTTCAGGCTGGAGCACGGACCTTCAACTCGGGACCATTGATGATCTGTGGCATATTACCAATAGTTATTGGAACTCGCCCACGCAAAGCTGGTGGTGCGGAATTGAGTTCAGCAATGATTACAACACCTGGCTTCGGATTGCCAATGGTCTGCTTACCCCCTGGGTTGATTTAAGCGTGCCTCATCCCGTGTTGGCATTCCGGGAGAATTATTCGACCGAGCCTGTGGAAGATGTGGTGCGGGTGGAGGCCACGACGGATGAGGTTATCTTCAGCCCGCTGAGGTCTGACCAGAGCGGCACCAGTGGAGGAACGGTATTCTCTATACTCGATCTTTCCGCATTTCAGGGCCAGGATATCCGTATTCGGTTCACACTGGAGAGCTCGGATGCCGCAGGGAACGCCTTCATGGGCTGGTGGATTGATGATGTGGTCATCCGCAACGATCAGGTAAAATCAGCCAATTTTACGCCCTGATCGAAGATGAGCCGCTATTTCGGCAGAAGAAGGAGTAAGAGATGATGAGAAAAATTTGGACCTGGACAGGGATCATGACGGTGCTTCTTGTGGCCGTAGTTGCCCACGCTCAAACCCCGGATGTCCGGGTGTGGATAAGCGGGCCTAAATTCATCACTCCGGGTTCTCCCACCGAGTATATGAATGTTTACTTTCGGAATAAGGGTGGGTCCCTGGCTTTTAATACTGCAATTACGGTTATGCTTCCGGCAGGCGTCAACTATATCGGGGGCTCGCCCAATCCCTATATTGCTGGCGATGTGGGAGACGGCGATTCGGTTTATTCCTACACCCTGGACCTTTCCGTGAGCGATACCGTGGCCGTGGGCACGCCGCTGACCGTGACGGCTGAATGCACTTTTGACGATGGGGTCAACCCATATACCACCAATGCCATGGCCCTGATTGATGTTGTGCAGTTCCCTGTGAACATCCTGGTTCCCAGCAACATGATGAACGACCGCATCTGGGCCGGCTACAGCCCGGACAGCACCCGGATCGTCTATTCGGGGTTGTCCATGCCAGGAGGTGACCAGGAAGACCAGGAGATTTTCACCATCAACCCGGATGGCAGTAATCTAATGCGGCTCACTTTCAACGGCGACTGCGATCAGAAACCTTCTTTCAGCCCGGATGGCACCAAGATAGCATGGCAACATAATAGCGATATCGCTCAGGGTATTGGCACGAGCGAGATATGGGTGATGAACTCAAATGGTAGCAACCCTCATCTGGTGGCTGGCGGAGATGGCTACCATTTCCCGCGTTGGACACCGGGTGGCAAGATACTATGTCATTCCGGACCAGGTCACAACATGATGTTTCCGAATTCGCTGTGGATCGTCAACGATGATGGAAGCGATCTTCGGATGATTTCAGTGCCGGGCATGGATGTGGACATAGACTTTGATGCCGACTCATCCGGCCGGTATGTGATCGCCAGAAACCGCGGGGGTTGGGGGCTTCCCCATATCCAGGCCTTTGATTTGATAGACCCGGAGAATCCTGAACTGATGGAGCCATACGGTTTATTGATGTGCAATACGATGCCGCGTTTTCAGCCCGGGACACTTCGTTTTCTTTTCAAGGACAGGTCGCCCAGTTGGTTTTGCCAGCTTTATTCCATGAACCTTGACCGGACAGGCTTTTTGTCCCTGACCAATGAGCGAGTGGAGAATGAATATCAGTTAAGCTATGATGCCTTGCATGTTACCCTTGACCATGATTACATCTTTCATGTAGAAGGGGTCTGGCTGGCTTCGGACATATCCCACGCTGGCACCAATTACATGCCAGGTGGTCATCACGAGGAGTGGAGCAGACAGATCACACTGGGAAGCCCCCTTTCCGCCGTCATGGGCGATCGTGTCCCGGTCATCGTAACTTATTCTTACATCCCGGACCAATACTGCGCCTCCAAGCCCAACTACAGCGCTGATGGCCAGTGGATCTCCTACATAAGTAGAAGGGACGGGTACTGGGCTGTCTGGGTTATGCGCTGGGATGGAGCCATGAAAACCCGGTTGACTTTCGACACCAATGATGAGAATGGCAAAAGCCACCGGCTACCTGCAATTAGGCCGGACAAGAAACAAGTGCTGTTTTCAAGCATGCGGGATGGAACCTGGGATAATTCACTTGCGACCATTGATGCGGATATTGATACCATCTCTGGCATGCCGCACGCGCTCCGTGAAAAATAATAGCGGCAAAAGGCTCCCTGCTTTATGAGTTGGCATCTCGAGTCCTGGCGCACCTGGATCGGTATCTTTTATATCCTTCTTACCGCGGCGGTGATCGCCCTGCCGCTTCTACGCAAGCGTATTCCGCGTTTTAGCACATTTTTAAACCGGTTCTCCCTGCGTCTGAATGATCGCATATCCATGCCGGTCAAAAAGCTCGTCATGGTGTTGCTTGCGCTTGGCGCGGTGATTACCTTTGGGTATTGCTACTTTTGCGCCCATAAGGGAACCCTGATTTTTCACGGCCACCCTACGGCATTTCACATCATGGGCAGGTTTGCCCTTCGGGTGTTCCCCTATTTCATGCTCGGATGCCTGTTGGCCGGGGTAATTGAAAAATACTTTCGCTCCGGCCGTATCCCTTTTCCCAAGAGCATGATCGGCAACGGGATATTCGCGTCTATTATCCCTGTCTGCTCTTGCGCTGTTGTGCCCATGGCTCAGGGCATGATGAGCATCAACAGAGTTCGGGTCCGGTCAGTGATCGCGTTCCTGATGGTTGCTCCGATCCTTAGTCCGGCTGTCTTTCCATTGAGCTATGGCATGCTGGGCCTGGAATACCTGATCTGGAGGGTTGTCGCCGCTTTTTGCATTGCCATCATTGCAGGGGTAGTCGTGGAGATACTAGCCGGTGTCAAGCAAAGCGATGATACCCGGAGCGGGGCTTTTTCCTGCGCAGGCTGCGCCAGGGCCGCGCATGTTAATCCCGGCCACTTTGACTCCGCGCTACTCCTGGGCTGGGACACTGTGCGGTTCCTGTTATACGCCATGGTTGTGGGAGTGATGATCGGTGCTCTTTTCGCGGCCTACCTGCCGCCTCAGGTTGTGGGAAAATATCTCTCGAGCGGGTTTTGGGGCATGATAGTTTCAGTAATAATCGGGATTCCGCTTTACATGTGTTCCGGAGAGGAGTTGCTCATACTCTCGCCGCTGATGGAGATGGGGCTGCCTTTGGGCCATGCTATGGCTTTTACCATCTCCGGTAATGCTATCTGCCTCACCTCGATCGCGGTTCTGATCCCTGCTCTGGGCAAGAAAGCCACGACCATAATGGTCGCGGCTATATTTTTCGGATCCATGGCCTTTGGCTGGCTTATCAATTTTGTCCAACCCTGGCTAGAGCAAGTGCCTGGATTATTCTGAATCGCGGTCTTTCTCGCCAGAGAATTCTCCCGAGTGCTTCATCATCCGGTATCCTTTCATTCCCAGGTCCACGGCTAGCCGGCGCACATCCAGCTCCAGCTCAATGATTCCCTTTGCTTGAAGCTCACCAGAAATTGCCTGATACTCCTTGAGGTAATTGGAGTAGGAAAGATGAAGCTCCTTTTCCGGAACCGAGTCCGGAGATTTTATTCTCTTGTGAACCTTTTCCTTGATTTCCCCGCCAATGGCGGAAAGCTTTTTTTTGAACTCGTGAAAGCCGAAAGCATCTACCCGATCTCGCAAGACCCTGGCTCTGGACTGAATGTCCTGTCTCCCGGATTGGGCCGCAAGTCTCTCGGCATCACGCATTATCCTCTGAAGCAAATCCAGCTTCGCGATGGCGGTTTTGATATAGCCTTGCAATTCTTCCAGCTTGGTGATTTTGAGCTCGCGTGAAAGTAAACCCTTCTTCCTTTTTAGCCCCTGAATATGCCTTCGGATTCCTTTGCGATACCGATTTTCCGGCCTTGTAATACGGGCGTCTTGATCAGCCATGCTCGGGCCTGATCGCTTATGCTGATCATGTATAGCGCCATGGCCCTGTGTGGATTCTATGTAGCGTGCCCACGCCATGAGCGCCTTTTTAACCGACTCGTAGTTTGTGGGGTCCATGTTCAGATCGTAGTAGCAGGCAACATTATAAAGAACAAGGGGATTAAGAGGATCCTGCCTTAAAATTTTCTCCCATTCCTCCAGGGATTTATCCTTGAAGCCACGGTCCACAAAGCCCCAATTCATGATCTGTTCAGCGATCTGATTTTGCCGTTGAGCTGAGGACACATTGCCTTCTTGCCGGTTGATGTCCGCCAGCTTTCCGTAGGTGGAAATTGAAAAGGGGTTGATGTCCAACGCCTTGTAATAGGCGGCGCGGGCCTTTTCCATTTTGTTCAATTTCAAATTGACATCGCCCATGTATATATAAAGAAGCGCTGAATATAGAGGATTATCCTGAATCAGGGTTTCGAATTCATGCGCGGCTCGCAGATAATCGCCCTTCTTGGTGTAAAGCTCTCCCAGGCGAAATCGAGTGTTCTGGTTTTGCGGATCTATTCTCTGCACTTTTTTCTCTTCTAAAATGGCCTCTTTCAACCTCCCCTGATTTTCATACACCTGGGAAAGTTGCTTATGAAAGATAACCCAATTCGAGCGGGCTTTCATATCATCAGGATTCTTCTTGAAAGAGTCTTCCGCGGCCCGGATATCGGACTTGAGCGCCTCTATCGGCGCGACTTCTCCTGGTGGCAGGGATGGCTTTTCTTTGCAGGAAAAGCTCCCTAGCGAAAGCAGAATGAACACGGTCCCTATCACCCGGGTCCGTGGAAACAAATTTCTCTTCATGCCTTAACCCTGCACTTGATTATCCAGAAAAACACCCACGCAAATCCACACCGATCAAATAAGTCAACGCCCCGTAAATCTCGTTGAAACGCTCTTCTCTTTTCAATAGCTTAACCACCACACACAGAGTTAATCTAAAATCTCGATTTCTGCCTGGCTTCTTAAGCCCTCAATATACTCCCTCCATTTTGGCTGTTTACCCTCATATTCTGCTCGCTTCTTGATCTGATCTTTGACCTGATCAAAATTTTTATGCTCAGCCTTCTGGCGTTTGACAACCTGAAAGATGTAACACCTGCCCTGATATTCAATCACCCCGCTTAACTCTTTTTCCTCTAGCGAAAATATCTTGTCCTCCAACTCAGTCGGAAGGTCACCCTTGGCAACATATCCTAAATCTCCGCCTATCTTCTGGCTTGCCTCATCCTCTGAATACCTCATTGCCATCTCTCTAAAGCGATGAGGCTCGGATTGTAACTCTGAGTGAATCTCTTCTGCCTTTGACTTATCGCTCAAAACTATCTGTCTCGCCCAGATTCGCTCCGGATGGTGGAACTGAAACTTGTGTTTCTCATAATAATCCTTTATCTCCTGCTCGCTCAACTCGGTCTGCTCGGAAAAAACTTTATCCTTGAGTGCATTCATAACCAGATGCTCCCTGTAAACCCGAACCCTTGCATTAATCTCAGGACTGTCAGTGATTCCTTCCTTCTTAGCGGCCTGCATCAGAAGCCTCTGCCCAATCAACCTCTCCAGGATTTGCTTCCTTCCATTCTCGCTCTCGGCTCGCCTCCTGTAAGACTCCGGTTTGCCCGCAAGCTCGGCTTCAAGGTCAGCCTCGGTAATATTCTCGCCGTTAACAACTGCCAGTACCTTGCCCGGCTTCATAGAGGGCTCTTCCGGGACAGCCTCCTGGTTTACCCCCTTACATCCATCAAGCAAAAGAAAGGCAAAGACACAAGACACGAACCAAGTCTTTTTCAATTCTCTCTCCTTGCATGAGATTGCTTTCAGAGTAAAATAGCGCCGCACCGACATTCCAGGACAATAACTGCTGGCTGGCATTACTGTTCCACTTTCAAAAATTCCTATCAAATCTACCAGGCTTTGTCAAGAAATTTAGAAATCTGGGGTGTGCGACATATTTGGTGGTCATGCTGCGCGGCGGGACTCCCAGTAGTCCTCGAAGTATCCGGACTCCAGGCAGCAACGCAGGGCGATGATGGAGTTAGCGCCCCTCACGCTCCAGTGCATGCCCGACTGCTTGAGCCTCTTCCCAATCACGCTCTTGAAACCCGCTTCCACAACCCCCGAACCGATGAACAGTCCCTGGCTTCTGAACTTATCATAACGCATCCGTTTCCGGTTCTTCTGGAAGTATCCAATCGCCTTTTCTACCTCGTCTTTTTTCTTGCCCCTCAACTTCAAGCCGCCAAGATCAAGGAGATGTTCCCCAACATCCAGGCCAAGACCGCCGCGGACGTGAAAGCACTCCTCTCCGAGGTCCGCGAGCTGTGCCGCCTTATCGCCGAGGAGAAGGGCGAGTTCAAGCCGAACCCGCAAACCGTGGTGGCCGTGAAGACCGACATCACGATGAACGAGTTATCCGAGAGGTACGTGAACGCCCATGCTGACGATCAAGAAGGAAACGCCGAGCCAGGATGAACTGAACCGCTGGCTCGCAACGACTGAGGGATTCATCCAGGGCCTCGCCGACGTGGACGAGGAGCCCGTGCGCCTCACCCGCTACCAGCTCGTCCAGCTCCGCGACTCGTCCAAGTTCCGCGCTCTGGAGAAGGCCCGCGGCATCGGCTTCTCGTTCGTGTGCGCGGCCGAGGCCCTGGCCAAGGCGCACCTGCGCCGCGACTACACCGCCATCTTCGTGTCCATGAACCTCGAAGAGGCGGTCGAGAAAATCCGCTACGCCAACCTCCTCTACAACTCGCTCCCGCTCAAGTGGCAGAAGAAAAAGGTCGTGGACAACAAGATGGCCATCGAGTTCGAGGACGCATCCGGACGCTTCCGCTCGCGCCTCATCTCGCACCCGTGCAAGGACCCGCGCGGCAAGCACAAGGCCGACGTGTTCCTGGACGAGTTCGCGCACTACGGCCACAAGCAGCGCGGCATCTACGTGGCCGCGGTGCCCATCGTCTCGCGCGGCCAGGGCCAGCTTACCATCGGCTCCACCCCGCTCACCGTGGGCGACCTCTTCCACGAGATCGTCAAGGAGGAGCGCCGCAAGTACCCAATGTTCACGCGCCAGTCCATTCCGTGGTGGGCCTGCCCGGAGTTCTGCACGGACCTCGCCCGGGCCCAGGCAGAGGCGCCCGGCATGGACACCCCTGAGCGCGTCCACGCCTTTGGCAAGCCCACGCTCGTGGACATCTTTCACACCATGGAGCAGGACGACTTCAGGCAGGAGTACGAGATGTCCTTCAACGACGAGAGCCAGACGTTTTTCCCTTACGAGCTGATCTTTGCCTGTTGCCAGGACGAGCTGCAGACCTGGCAGACTATCGACTCGCTTGTGAAGAATACCCCTGCCTGCGCCGCGACGCATGGTGTATAATAGTGCTCATGTTTACGGTGTATGTATTGCGATGTAAGGACGGTAGCTTCTACATCGGTCAAACCGCTGACCTTGACAAGCGACTAAAGCTTCATGCAAAGGGTCAAGTCAAATGAACAGCATCACGACTGCCGATTACGCTTATCCATACCGAGTCTTTTGAAACTCGACAGGAAGCGGTAGAACGAGAGAAAGCTCTCAAAACAGGCTATGGGCGTAACTGGCTAAAGAAGAACTTCGAATGAATGCGCGCGGGCAGGAAGCACCTAAGAATCGCCTGTCACTCAATTGCCTGGCACGAAGGCGAGAAGATTCTCTCATGCGCAGATGCTATTGCAAAGGATTAGCGGACCATATAGAAGATAGGATTATAGTCTCAGATTCACCTTAGTAACCTTCAACTATTTTTGGGTACCAATGCTTCCTTAACCCCGCCTTATTCATAGTACGCCCGCGGACGCGAGATTTTGCGCGGGCAACC
>CAZOMR010000072.1:0-13138 GCA_964580655.1 uncultured bacterium | reverse complement strand
AGCCTCTTGACCGCCTTAGCTTTAGCGGCGGCGGTTGGCGAAGTAGAAAGCTCTGCCCCCCTTCTCCTTCTCTGACCCCCTCTCCCTCGTAATTCCGCTTCTCTACGCAGAATCCTTAAGTGTTAAGTAATGCGTTGACCCCAATTCTATTATTGACCCCAATTCTAAGACCTGATCCCGAATCTCTCAAATGAACATTGAACATTGAAGCTCTGACCCCATCTCCCCCATTGAAGCTCTGACCCCATCTCCCCCATCTCCCCTGAACATTAAACATTAATCCCTTCAATTTTCTTTGGCACCGTCCCAGAGGTGTGTGTAAATTTGATTTTCTGAGTAAATCCTACCATCATCATAAAATCCTGTCAACCACGCCTTGGCGTGGTCACGCCGCCTCGAATCCTGGCTACAGGATACTGGATACTTTTAAATTATTCTTTGCGTTCTCTGTGTCTCCTCCGGATATGTAGGACCCTACGGGTCTGTAGGATTTGCGGTTCAAGAAGCATCATCAGGTTCGGTATTCGGCATTGATACGGACATATTCTGCGGAGAGGTCACAAGAGGTTACGGAGAATTTGGCTTTTCCCTGGTTTAGACTGATGATGACCTGGAAGCTTTTTCCCCCAAGGATTTTTGAGGCAATGCTCTCGCGGTAAGACCGACTCAAGGCCCCTTTCCGTGCAACCTCTACCTTTGGCCGGCCCTTTTCCGCGGCGAAGACCAGGTCAATCTTTTCAGGGTCAATATCAACCCCGGCTGAACCAGCCGCGGCCAGAACCCTCCCCCAATTCGCGTCCCCTGCATGGAACGCGGTTTTGACAAGAAGGGAGTTGGCAATCCTCCTTGCCACCTTCTCGGCATCTTTTGCACTTCTGGCCTTGAGCACCTCTACTTTGAAAATCCTGGTTGCACCCTCTCCATCCGCCACGATCTGGCGGGCCAGGTCCGCACAGAGCTCTGTAAGCGCTTCCCCAAAGGCCCGTGCCCTCCGGCTTTTCTCTGCGAGCCTCTCTGCCTCAGCCACGCCGGAGGCCATGGCGATCACAGTATCCGAGGTGCTCATGTCCCCGTCAACGGTTATTGCATTGAAGGTCTCCTCGCTCGCGGCCTTCAGGAGTGCTCGCAGAAGTGATGGAGAAACAGAGGCATCGGTGAGAAGGTAACAAAGCATGGTGGCCATGCTCGGCTGGATCATGCCCGACCCCTTGGCTATTCCGAGAATCTTCACGCGCTTCTTGCCTAGCTTGCATTCACGAATGGAAATCTTTGCCCGGGTGTCCGTGGTCATAATGGCGTGTGCGAAATCAAGGAACCCTTCAGGACGAAGCGCCCGGACAAGTTGCGGTATGGCATCTTCTATCCGGCTCAGGGGAAGAGGCTCTCCGATAACGCCTGTCTGGGATATGAGAACCTGGCTTTCCGGCACGCCCAGTGCAAGGCCCAGGTATTCGCTGAGAATTCGCGCATCACGAATTCCGCGCGGGCCAACGCATGTGTTGGCATTGCCTGAATTGACAAGAACCGCCCGGGCCTTTCCGCGACGAAGTCTCTCCCGACAGAGCACCACAGCCGGAGCCCGGACCCGGTTGGTGGTAAAAACGCCAGCGGCCACAGCAGGCTCTTTTGCCGCTATCAGCCCCAGGTCGAGCCGGTTCTTCTTCTTTATACCTGCGGCCACAGCCGCGGCCTTGAAGCCGGGCACCGTGAATTTTGAGTCTGAATTTTTGCTAGCTTTCATTACCCTGGATTTTTCTTGCTTGATTTGCTTTCATTGATCAGGCGATAAAGTGCGTGGCCAACCTCCGTGAGAATGGGCTGAAGCTCGGAGACCTGTGAAGTAACCTCTCTACCCGGACCCATGTCCCCGTAGAAGATGGCAACAACCCGGTCGAGCACACTCACCGGCATCAGCAGACTTGAACCGGGTATAAAACCTCCCATGGCCTTGAGGAATCTCTGGTTGATCAGGGTCTCGGGAAGAGGCCCCAGGTAAAGTGCGCCGGTATCGTAGACTGTCTTGAACACGCTTTCAAGCTCAAGCGGGATCATTATCCCCGAGACCTGTGCCCGGTCAAGGCGCTCGCCCCTTCCATCCCAGCCGAAGACTATCCCTGACTTGATGAAAAAAAGAGCCACACGCGGCAGAAGCCTGCCTGCGTAATCAAGTAGAATCTGCGCAACAGCCTCCCGGTTCGTACACTGGTTAAGCTCCCTGATGATCCGGGGAATCATGTGTCTCGGATGAGATGTCCTTCCTACCCTTTCCCAGAATTCCTCCAATGACCTCGGGGATCCCTCCACTGAGGTTATGTCCAATGGGTCAGGCAAAAGAGGCTGGGCAGTGAAAGAAGGGACTGATTCGCTTTTCTGCCAGAGGCTGTCCCCGGGACGGACTGAAGGCTTTTGCATCAAGGGTGATTTCTGCACCTCTCTGCGCAGGGCCAGATTGCGCTCAAGGTTAATAAAGCGAGCTTCCCTCTTATACCCGTAATATCTTTCAAGTGCCCAACGCAGGTGCACCTCCAGCGCCACCCCCGGCTGAACCGTCATCCCTGTCTCCTTGACAACATCCTCGATCGCACCAGTCATGTCAGGGGCCATCATCGCCACCTTGAGCCTTCTCTCCCACAACTGATACGGAACCAGTTGATGCTTGATGGCTACCCCATCAGCCGGAACCTGCCGGATAACCCAGGAAGGTATTTCCTGCAAGTCTTCAAATTTAACAACATCCACTCCGTACTTCTCGGCAAGAGTCTCTGTCAGGGTTTCCTCGGAAAGGTATCCAAGCTCAAGCAGATTGGTCCCCAGCCGCCCCCCGAACAATACCTGGCACTGAACCGCCTGGTCCAGCTCGGCCCTCCCGATCAATTCCTTGCGAATAAGGATGTCGCCCAGCCGTTCTTCGCCTTTTTTAGCTCCTGGCATCACTACTCAAGATACCCCAGGCCATGTGAAAAAATCAAGCCCCGGGTCCAATCCGGAATTGAATTTCAAACAGGTGTCGAGAGCACTTCTTTTGTTAATGACCAGGTTGCCATGCTCAGTCAAAGTGATTCAGGTGCCCCCTTCCGAACAACTCTTCCATGAACTCGTCCCAGAGTGTATCCTTTGCAAATTTGAGGTCTGCGTAGGAGTTGCTTTGGTCAAATTCATTCTTGACCTGGCACTCGTATTCCTCGCGGGTAAGAGGGAACTGAATAAGGATGCCGTGATGGTGTCTGTCAATAAAGAGTTTCTTCTCGGCTATCATTGATCGGTCAATCTTGTCCCTGAGCTCGGCGCAGGCATTCCTGATCTCGATGTTAGTAGTGCGCTTCTCCAGGAGAGAGGCGAAGTCCCAGAGGTCAACATACCACGGTGAAAGCGAATATTCCTTGGCACTCTTTCTGGCAGAATCAATATTCTGCCGCTCATCCATGATGTGCCTGATAAGCAGACCTGCCAGGCGATCCACGGCTTGGGCAACCTCATTTATCCCCTTACCGGAAAACGCGAACTGGGTGGGAAGCCAGATGTCAAGAAGCCGGCCGATCTCTGCACGATCACCCGGACTCCCCGGATTCAAGGCAAAGGTATAGGGGGTAAGCTGGTTCGTAAAAAGGCTTGGCGTAAGCGCCGGTGTTTTCTCGACCAGGGTCCGGGCGAGCTCCAGCGGGCTCAGTTCCGGGTCCTTTCTGATCCGGGCCAGCACCCTGAAGGGCCGGGTGAATTCCTCGAAGAAATCAATGGTGTCCTCATTGCCCACGACAAAGTCCGCATCCTGGCCGTATTGGTAAAGTGTCTCCAGCATTGTAATGGAGCAGGCCTCGAACCAGATAACATCTATCTGAACCCCGGCCTTGCGAACCCTGTCCATAGCCGCGGCGTGTTCCGGAATGGTCAGGATGTCCATCCTTAAAGGCCCGGGGCTGGACTCGTCCGTGTTATAGCCCTTCCAGCCGTAATGGTGGCAAAGCCCTAGCAGGTAATGCCGCGCCGGGTAGGTTTTTGCGGCCCAGATGATAAAGCGGGACATGGTCTCAGGATCACCGTAGTTGACCTCGTATGATTCCGGGTCAATCACCTCGCCGCGATCATCAATAACAGCCCGGCTCTCAAGGTTGATGATGCGGGTATCCCCGATTTCAGTGCCATCGTAGAGCATGATGATGGGGAAATCCGGCCTGCTAAGCGCGGCACCGCCTGCAAGCAGGTTGTCGGTCAGGCCCCACAGGTCAGTGGGGAATGTCCCGAACTGGATATTGTCCACGCCAAGGTAAAGGATAACTGTCCAGGATGATTCAGCCGACTCCGATGAGTTAAGTGGAATAGCAGGCTCGGCCAGTTCAGGATGAAACCTGCATCCACAGAAGATAACGAGAACCAGGCTTGAGATGTAAAGAGTGATCTTTTTCATGGCTTGCCCGCCAGGCTGGACACTGCATCTACAAGCATGGGTAACACCTGCCCGCAAGTGCCTGGGATGAACATGTCCGCGATACGCGTGATCGGGGTGGCCTCCGGATTGATTTCTATGATAAATGCTCCGCACTCTCTGGCTATGGAAGGGATTGAGGCCGCGGGATAGACCACGCCGGATGTTCCCAGCACCAGCATGAGCTTACAGCGCTGAGCCGCGTCCACTGCCCGGTTATATTCAGCCCTGGGCAGGCCTTCCCCGAAAAATACCACATCCGGCCTCATACGCCCCTTACATCTGGGGCACCGGGGCAGGCGGGTCTGCCCGAGGCGAATGAGAGCCATTCTCTTGGTTTCCGGCCTGGAAAGGATGTCGCTCAGCTCCAGGAATTCCTCTCTGCCCAGGGTTATCCTCGTAGTGCATCTCAGACAGCGCCAGCGGGTCAAGCTTCCGTGAACCTCAATAACCTCCGGACTGCCTCCGCGCTGGTGAAGACTATCAATGTTCTGTGTGATAACGGGTCCGAGAAGACCTCTGTGCGAAAGCTCGCCAAGGGCCTCGTGTCCGGGATTGGGCTCGGCATGGAGAAAGGTATCAAGCACGCCAAGAAAAAAGCGTGAGAGCTTCCTGGGCCGGAAAGCAAATGCTAGCGCCAGGCCAGGGAGATTGCCATACAGAGGCGGCGAGTATTCCTTCCAGATGCCGTCATCCCCGCGAAAGGTTGGAATGCCGCTTTCCGCGGACATGCCAGCCCCGCTAAAGGCCGCGGAAGGCTGATTCTCAAGAAGCTTTCTCGCCGCAAGCAAGACGGCCTCGGAAATGTCGCGCATCTGAGAACGCAAAATAGCTTGTCACTATTCTGAAAGCTGGATGATCTCGCCCCTGATATTCTCTCCAAGATGAAGTATTCCGATAGAGCGGGAAGGGGCAAAGTGCCTGTCAAGTGCGCTACCAGGATTGAACATGAGCACACCATCCACTATCTCATTAAACGAACGATGTGTATGGCCGAACACGATGCAGTCCACTCTATCGAATTTTGCCCGGATTTTTTCCACAAGACCATGCGGCTTGCCCCAGCCATGCATCATCCCGATCTTGAACCCGGAAAGCTCCACAACCTGCTTCTCAGGATACCTCTCCCGAACCTCGCTTGTGTCCATGTTGCCAGCTACGGCATAGACCGGCCCGAATTTCTCCAATACACTGATCACCTCAATGTCCACCATGTCCCCGGCATGGAGCACGGCATCCACGCTCTGGAAATGAGGGCTTAAAATGGACTCCAGATCTTGAAAGGATTCACTTATACCTGAGATGAGCCGACTTGAAAGACGCCGCATTCCAGAACACGAAAGATGAGTATCAGAGATCACCCCGATTTTCATAATCAAAGACCCCTTCCACCGAGCTGATGATATGTCACGAAACTTTAATATAATTGAGGGGTGGTCATAATTGCACCCCACCAAGCTTCAAAGCATAATCCGCGGGTCCAGCGGATCTGGAGGATTTTTCAAGCACTGCCTGCGCCCGGGGCCTGGGCAAGTGAATGATAAAAAATCAACGACCAGAATAATTACTGAAAGCACATGGCTCAGGCATTTTGTCAAGGCTCTACGACCACCTTCGGTGGCGGCCTTTAGGCCGGCCTTGACAAAATGACGCCATGTGCAAAATATAAATCATTTGTTCCTGGTCGTTGATTTTTCATGATCCCTCGTGGTGAAACCGGTTAAAGCCTTAAAGTCCGGCCAGGTACTCTTAAGCCGGCTGAACCTGAAAAATTACTAGATTTCAATAGCTCAGGGAATCTGATTTATGCCCAGTCTTCATATAATTAGTATGAGGCAAGAGCTCTGCCTGACCTTTTCCGGCCCGCTGGCTATTTTTCAAATCCAAGCGAGAACATCCGTTCGAGGTCATAGCGGGAGAAGACCTCAAAGGCTATCAAGGTGGTAGTCTTCTCTATCCCCTCCAGCTTGCGCACCTTCAGCGTAACAAGGTCCGCAAGGTCCTGATTTTGGCGCACCCTGATGATCGCGGCGATGTCATACGGCCCGGCCACTGAATAAACCTCGGAAATCCCCTCCAGCTCAGCAAGCGCCTGCGTGGTCTCTGGAATGCTATCCCTTTTGGCATTGATCAAAATTATGGCGGTTATCATGATCCATCCATCCCTTCTAGACCTCCTCGGTCTCTTTGTATCCATTAATTCCGAGTCTAAATGCCTTCAGGTTTAATCCCCTTTTTTCTTTATCATCGAGAAGTTCGGCAATGATTTCTTCAAAGTTCTTCTCCGGCACGGGTATAAGATGTGAAGCGGCCAGTGCGCCGACCATGACAACATTCTGCGCTACCATTGCCCCGAGCTCTCTGGCCAGGTCCGTGGCCTTGACCACCCTGGCGCTTTTCGCTAGATTACTGATGTTTTCCATGAGCTCTGCAAGATCAGGGTAGGAGAACATGCCGGTCAGAACACCGATCGGGTAGTTGGGCCTCGGATTGAATATGACCCGGGTATCCTCGTGCCCGTACTCCACGAGCACTCGCAAAGTCTCAAGCGGCTCGAACCCCAGTATAAGGTCCGCTTCTCCTGCCGAGATCAAGGGACCGTACTGGAACTCTCGTGAAAACCTGACATGGCTCATCACCGAGCCTCCCCGCTGGCTTGCACCGTAGGTCTCGCCTATGGCCACATGAAAGCCCTCCTTGATGGCCGCAGTAGCTGTTATCTGGGATGCCAGGATGTTGCCCTGCCCCCCCACGCCGGTAATGATCAAATTCAACGGGTCCTTCTTAATTGCTCCGGATTCATCAACCATAACCTCTCCTCTCTATTCCTTGCTTAGACTCAGTGCGCCTTCCGGGCACTGCATCACGCAGGCGGAGCAGGCGAAGCAAGCCCCCCTGTCCCGGAAAGTGGTCTTGTTTTCTTCATCCAGATTTGCGTAAACTCCTACCGGGCAGATTTCTATGCAGGTCTTGCATCCCTTGCACTTGTCTCGCTCAAGGCTTATTGTGCCCAGGTTTTTTTCTCGATAAAGACTACCAAGGCTCTTGAAGCCCAGACGGGCTACCAGGTTCTCGGCGTCTGACCTGCGGCCTGTGGCAATGCCTGCAAGATCAAAGCCTGCGGCAAAGAATATCGCGAATGAGGCTATGAACCAACCCCAGTGGATGAGCGGATTTCCGAGCCTGAGCAAGTCAATCACGGCCCATATAATGACGAGTGCGCTTGCGGCGAAAAGCACCTGTGCCCAGCCGGAACGGCCCGGTATATGGTTCACGAACAAGTACATGAAAGTCACCGCGAACCAGAAGAGCAGTGTGAAGGTGATAAGGTATTGAGGCCTTATGACCGCGACTGCGACTGCTACCGGAAGGAATGTAATGAAGTTCATCGAGAGCAACATGTCCATCCGATGCCTTAAGTCAAACCGGAACCGACACATGGCATCGGTCTTTCTCCTGCCTTCCTTGATATAATCAGGTATGTCCTCGGCATGGACTGGTCCGAACCGCGCATGGAACCCGGTCTCTTCCCGGATCGCCTTTCGGTCCATGCCGGGAGCGGAAAGAGCTGGCAGGATGAGTTCCCTGTGCTTGACCTTTTCGGCCAGGCCCGACACCTTGACCGCATCAATAACCCGGTTGTGAGTGAACATTCCTCCGCAGGATGCGCACCAGACATTTATCCCGTCAGATGGTGCGACCAACAGCCACAGGTTCTGGCCCTGAATTGCGCGGATCACGCGCTTTACGGTAAGCGAGAAGTTGCATGTTGCGATCACGGGGGAATCAGGACCCGGGGTTCCGACCTTGCGCAGGCCTGTTTGCGTGGAGTGTGGAAACCACCGAAGGAGGTAAGCGACAAGCCAGCCGATTACTGAACCCATGTCTTAGAGCCCTTTGTTGCAGTGAGATAGATGAATGTGTCTAGTGATGCCCGCTCGATCTTTTCAAGCGTGAAGCCGCAATCAGCTACGCGGCCCTCAAGGCCTCTGACCGCGTGGGTGGATGTCTGGGTAAGCGCAAAGGTTACAAGGAAAAGCGGAGTCCGAATGAGGATGTATATGAGATATTTAATCAGGTTTTTGGGTCTTGTTTCATCAGCCAGAGCTATCCTGGCTCCGGGCTTGAGCACCCGGAAGGCCTGGCGGAGCGCGTAGGCTTGCTCGTCTGGAGAGATTTCAGAAAACACCAGCGTGGATACCACGAGGTCGAAGCTGGCATCCGCAAGCCTGTCCATACCGGCAACGCCCATTTCCTTCAGTTCGATTTTATCTTCAACCCCTGCGGCCTTGACCCTTCTCCGGGCCACCTCCAGCATTCCAGGTGATATGTCAAATCCGAAGACTTCCGCGCCTTTTTGTGCGGCGAGGATTGCGAGTGTGCCGGTTCCCGCGCCTATCTCAAGGATATGCATGCCGGGCCTCACATGCTCTTCCACGATCCCTTGTTTTATCTGTTCTAAGCGTCCGAGGCTGAGCCACGCGATGCCGCGGTCATAGCGATCGGGCTGGGATTCAAGTATCTTCATGTAGATGTAGCTTGCCATGAAGAACTAATCCGAAGGGCCTGGATGACTTGAATGGCCGGGCCCTTCATCCGTTTTTATCGCTCCCTGGGGGCAGATGTCCACGCAAAGACCACAGCGCGTGCAGACCACCTCGTCTATCACTGCCCTTTTCTTTTCATCATCCCAGATAAGCGCGGGACAGCCAAAGACCCTGGAGCAGAGCCGCATACAGCCGCACTCGTCTCCGACGCAAACATCCTGGTCCACATACACGCGTGGCAACTCCTCCTTTCGGAGCCGGCCCTCGACAAGGTTGCACATGTGCCGGAAGATGAGCACCTTGAGCTTTCCCTCCTGAAGCGCGTCATAAAGAACAGCCACTGCTTCATCAATATTGAAGGGGTCCACGACTTCGGTCTCCACGCCGATGCCCTTGCAGATATTTTCTATCTCAACAGGCTCAACATTCTGCCCGAGTGCGTTCATGCCAGTCCCGGGATGTGGCTGGAACCCTGTCATGGCAGTGGCGTCATTATCCAGAATGATGAAGACAAAGTTTGAATGATTATATTTTGCATGAACCAGTGCTGGCAGGCATGAATGATAAAATGTGGAATCCCCGGCCAGGGCGATCACGGGCTGATCCAGGTTCTCTAATTCTCCGAGCCCATTGGCAAAGCCTATGCCAGAGCCCATGCATTGAAGGGTGCGGCTGAGGGAGTATCCGGTGCGGGTAACTCCCATGGAATAACACCCTATGTCGCCCATGACAAAGCCGTCCCGGCCGTCTAGCTTGAGTGCGGTCTTCATGACCCAGAAGCTCGCCCGGTGCGGGCATCCGGCGCAAAATGCCCACTCGCGTGAAGGCATGGCAAAGCCGGACATGGTGGCCATGGCCTTTTGATATTTTTCCGCCCTCGGCTTTTTAGAAACCCCTGTGACCTCTGTCAGCGCAGATGTTACTGTATCCGGGTCCATCTCTCCTACACCGGGTCCGCGCTTTCCCTTCACATGCCCGGAACGCTTGCCGTAGAATCTCGGGACCTCCAACTCATCAAAGCTGGCACCAGCCGCGATGACCTTGACATTATCTTCAAGAAAAGGGTCGGTCTCCTCTATCACTATCACATCCCTTGCGTGCCAGAGATGTTTTAGCACCAGCTTTTCCGGCATGGGCCAGGTTGTGCCTATCTTTAGAATCCCGACCCTGTCCGAAAGCCCGAGAGCCTTCACCGCCTCAAGTGAATAGGGGACTCCGGTTCCGGAGGCGATGATAATCACCTTGGCGTCTTCCGGCCCCAGGTATTCATTAAAAGGTGATTCCTCGAATTCCTTCTGGATGGCGTTTATCTTGGTATGAAGCAGGGGGTGCATGATTGGATGGGCTATAAACTTTTCCAGGGCTCCCATCGCGGGCTTTCGTGTCCTGGCTTCTATCTCGCCCAGTGTTACATTCCCCCTTGCGTGGGAGATGCGTGTAACACTTCGCACCAGGACAGGGAGCCTGTGCTTTTCGCTCAAGCTGAATGCAAACCTGGTCATGTCCTTGGCTTCCTGGGTGGAGCTCGGCTCGAGAAGCGGCAGGTCTGCTGGCCGGGCGTAATATCTGGAGTCCATCTCGTTGGTGCTGGAGTGCCCTGCCGGGTCATCCGCAACTACGATGACTATCCCGGCCTTGGTGCCTGAGAGGTTCACCGTGTTGATGACATCTGCCACGACATTGAGGCCGTTCTGCTTCAGCGAGGTAAGAGCGCGCATACCTGCAAAGCTGACCCCACAGCATGACTCCAGCGCCACCTTCTCGTTCACAGCCCAGTCCGCATGATGTCCGAAAGTCCCGGCGGCCCGCGCCAGGGTCTCCTGTATCTCGGAAGATGGCGACCCGGGATATGATGAGGTGAAATCCACCCCAGCCTCGATTGCGCCCCTGGCAATCGCCTCATTGCCCATCAAGAGAACTGTTCTGCCTGGCGCGTCTAAAAATACAGGATTCATCTCTTATTCACCTTTCACTCACTTCTTTCTGATCCAATCTTTCTCAGCATCACTTATCTTCAGGTATGGCTCATTTTCTACTGACAGGGCCTCGCTAACCCGCTTTTTCTTGTTCAGGCTTGCGGTTCTTAGAAGCTCGATGCGATTTTGTGGAAAAGGTTTTACTGTTATTACACCAGCCCTTTTTGCCCTGCTCACCAGCTTCTCGCCGCGGTCGGTTCGCGGGATGAGTGTATTCCAGGTGTTTTTCCATTCAGTGCTTCCCACAGAGATGTCCGCGAGTTCCCCTGCAAAGTCATAGCAGATGTCGCAGGTATGGCGGTGCATGTTCTTGATCGGCTCGAAATCAAGCTCGCTTTTTTCCCTTCCGAGATATACGATGAACTTGTTATAAGGGATGTCAAACCTGCGTGCCCGACTCAGGTCAATCTGATCCTTCAGGTGCCCTGCCAGGTCGCGGTAGTTGAGCGACCACATGCAGAACAGTCCTATGATCAGCGGGATCTTCTGCCCCAACGCAGGCTCGATGGAAATCCTCTTTCTCAGCGCAGTCACCTGGCAGGGTCTTCCCACAAACGCCAGGTTCTCGCACTCCCGGAGAGATTTATCAAGGATGGCCAGGCTGGGGCAGGCCGTGTATTTGGAGCCTGCACATGCGAGCACATCCTCCGGGCTTTTGGCCAGCACCGGCTCCGGCAGAAGAGGGTAGCGCGATGAATTCCCAGCCAGAATAGCGCCGTCAATCAGCTTCTTCTTTAGCGCATAAATCAGGAGCGCGCTGACCGTGCCGCCGTATTGACCGGACCTCTTGACCCTCGTGTCTTTGGCCTGCGCCATGTGGATGCCGCTATGCGTGCCGAGCACGAAATCATCCCGCGGCCTTCCGAAGACCTCCTGGTTAAGAGCTTCCATGTCAACCTTCGTGCGCGGG
Organism: uncultured bacterium; assembly: GCA_964580655.1. Lineage (GTDB taxonomy): Bacteria > RBG-13-61-14 > RBG-13-61-14 > RBG-13-61-14 > CAZOMR01 > CAZOMR01. The sequence goes on along the minus strand of CAZOMR010000072.1, from coordinate 1,285 downwards.
CAGATGTCGTAACAACGGCCCTCGGTCAGGCCGCAAGGCTCTATGAGCACTACCCGCTCATGCATTGCCTTGAAATACGGGCAGAGACCCATGCAAGCCCCGCAAACACAACAAAGGTCAGATTTTAATACCTCGGTCTCAAGGGCCTCAGGCCCCTTTTTCAAATTCAGACTGAATTCCACATCCACTCTCCTGGCTAGATTTTTTCTCTAATATATATAGTCTGAAAATCAGTTCGCGTCAAATTACGCGATGCTATCATAGCACTCTGGCACGCGCTTTCTAATCGCGATGGCGGGAAGAGAAGGCAACAAGGAAATTACTGCGAATTCAGGCGTGAAAGATTCTCTCGATCTCTTTCTCAATCCTTTTTTCGTTAATGTTCTTGGCGATGCTGAGCTCCTTGATAAGAAGACTGCGAGCCGTATCCAGAACCTTGCGTTCTCCGAAGCTTAAATCTTTATCAAGCTTGAGAAGATATAAGTCCCTGAGAACCTCGGCAATTTCAAACACCGATCCTGTCCGGATTTTATCCATGTATTCACGATGGCGCCGGTTCCAGGTCTGGGAGTTGTGGCGCACCCTCTTTTTCTTCAGAATCTTGTAAACCTCCGGCACATCCCTGCGCGAAATAACCTCCCTCAAGCCCACATCATGTGCAGAGTCCTGGGGTATCATGATCGTCATGTCATTGTTCAGCAATCGGAGCACATAAAAGGTCTGCCTGCTTCCTGAAATCTCCTTGTTCTCGATCCTTTCTACTACCCCTACGCCATGTGCAGGATAAACCGCCCTGTCACCTACTTTAAACATATTTTTCCCCTTTATTCATAAAATATAAACCTTGAAAATACTCGCTCCATATAACCCATTATCAGAGAAAGAGTGTGGAACAACCGCTTCAGCGTGGAAAAATCAGAATTGCCTGCTTTGAACTTTAACCTCGGCTTGCGCTTCTAACTCATTAAAAAACCTGATAAAATTAAAGAACCAATAGTTTTTTTTATTAAGTTTTCGTTAACCCATTTTAACCTGGTTTTACTTTATTGTCAACAACTTTCTCAAGATTTTTCTCAAATTCTGAATCAGGATTCATCGGGCCGGATAAAGGCTTCCGATGCGCAGGATGGAGAGGTTAAGATTCAGGTCATGTGAGCCTGCGGCATAATAGCGGGTTTTGCCCATTGTAAGGGAGACCAGTCGGCCTACAGCCCGCCTGGGTCGCCCCTACCGCCAACCTCTTGAAATCAGTTCTTCGTCCCCACATGGAGACCTGCCTGCGCCA
>CAZOMR010000071.1:0-13242 GCA_964580655.1 uncultured bacterium | reverse complement strand
TTTCTCGGCCAGATAGCCCCTTATACAAGATTTTCTTTGGACAGAATAATTTTGCTATACTAGAATCCTTAAAGAGTTGAATAAAATTTTTCATTGAAAAAGGAGAGAAGCGATGAAAAGGCAATACAAGGTAATAGCCAGGTTGGTATTAATAGCTGTTCTTCTTCTCGGGGCTTCGGACTGCGGCAAGTTTCAGGCCAGGCGGCTTGGCATCTCAGAGCCTGCTTATAAGGTGCGGGTGGAGAGGGATGTGATGGTTCCCATGCGCGATGGTGTACGTATGGCCACGGACATCTATTTCCCTGTGGGGCTTGATGTTGCCCCTGCGATCCTAGTGAGAACGCCTTACGGCAAAGCAGGGCTCATGCAGAAAATTACGGAGCGGCCCAGCACGGCCAGGCTTTTAGCGCAAAGGGGATATGTGGTCATAGTCCAGGATGTTCGCGGCCGGTTCAACTCCGAGGGGGAATTCTATCCTTTTGTAAATGACGGGCCGGACGGCCAGGACATGATCGCCTGGATAGAGGATCAGCCCTGGTTTAACGGAAAGCTCGGCACTTACGGCGGCTCTTACCTGGGCACTACTCAGTGGTTCGCATGTCCTGGCCAGGACATTGATGCCATGCACCTTAGGGTGACCAGCCCAAATCTCAAGGAGGTGATGTTTACAGGCGGGGAACTGCACCTTATGACAATATATTTCTGGGCGGTGTTCATGGGCGAGCACGAGATGGACCTGGGTGTAGCGACCAAAATCAACAAAATGGAAGAGCTTATAAGCACCCTGCCTCTGTCCGAGGCCGATGACCTTGCAGGCAGGGATGTGGAATACTTCGATCAGGCCCTTGACCCTGTAACCATCATGAACATCTGGGAGGATATAAACTTCGATGCCCATTACCGGGAGGTTAGTGCGCCCTCGGTGTTCGTGGCCGGATGGTATGACATGTTCCTCGGACCACAGCTTGAGGACTTTGGCCGGATTCTCCATGAGGGCCAGGGCGATGCTCGGCACTCTATTCTGATAGTGGGGCCTTGGGGCCACGGCATGAAAGGCGGGGACGGCTCTGTGGACTATGGCGATGAAACCAAACAAAAGGAGATCGTGGGCCCGGCGCATCTTCTGGACTGGTTTGATTACTGGCTTAATGGCATGGACAATGATGTGGACGAGTGGCCAAATGTCAGGATCTTTGTCATGGGTGATAATGTATGGCGCGACGAGAATGAATGGCCGCTTGCGCGGACCGAATATACAAGATACTACTTCCATTCAGGAGGCCATGCGAACACTCGTTCCGGAGACGGCACCCTCTCGGTGGAGCCTCCGGGGCCAGCGGAAACATCGGACAGGTTCAGGTATGATCCACTCGATCCTGTGCCCAGCTTGGGAGGGAACAACCTGGGTCTGAACCTCGGTGCATACGATCAGTCAGAATTGGAGAACAGGGATGATGTGCTCTGTTACACCACCCCGGTGCTGGATGAGGATGTGGAGGTTACCGGTCCTATCCATGCGGTGCTCTATGCGGCTTCGGATGCTTTTGACACGGACTTCAGTGTGAAACTGGTGGATGTATATCCGGACGGCACTGCGGTGAACATCCAGGACGGGATCGTGAGGGCGATGTACCGGGACAATGATGCCCTTCTGCCAACGCCCCTTACACCGGGAGAGATAGAGGAGTATGTTATAGACATGTGGGCGACCTCGAATGTGTTCAAGGCAGGTCACCGCATCAGGGTTGATGTATCAAGTTCCAACTTCCCGCGCTTCAACCGAAACCTGAACACCGGAGAACCGATTCCTGATGCTGTGCGAACAGAGGTCGCGAACCAGACCATCTTCCACCAGGCGGATCATCCCTCTCACATCGTGTTGCCCATAATCCCGAGGTGACTGGATCGCGGAGAGAAATTCAGATATTTATAAAGACCCGGGGTCAGGTAAATTCTATTGGTGCCATCTCGGGGGGGTCGGGCTGGCGGAGTTTATAGCGCATCTCTTTCTCGGTCACGCGACATCAGAAAAGCTTTTTACACTTGATTTCAAGAGGGTTGTCAATGATATTGAGAATAACTTTTTCTTTCCCTGGCTCAAGGCTGGTCAAGAAATAGTAATACTGATAATATGTGGTTTTCAGCGCCAGCACATTTATAAATCCGTCAAACTCATAGCCGACGGCTATTTCACCAGGGTCATCTTCTGGAGGCATAGGCGTTGTCAGGTCTTCATTGAGGTAGAACTTCTTTTTCACCATTGACCACTCTTCGGGAAAAATCAGCCTGTTAATGGTAACCCCAAGCGGCCCGCCGCCTGTGATCCAGCCACATTCGCTCTGGTAATCAAGTGCTTTCTCTTCCGGGCTGGTCTTTCCGTCAAGAAGGATCTTCGGCGGTGGAGGATTGGTCTCGGAATAGACCCAATGACCGAGAACATTCTCGTTGTAGTCCATATATCCTCTTATAAGGAAATCTTTCAAAAATGGATTCAGGCTGAATGGCACCTCAATATACATCGGCCAGATCAGACTATTGCGGTAATAAGTGATCAGGCTGTAGCCTTGCCCGGAAAAATTGAAGAACCCCAGTTTAAGATAGCCATCAGCCCGGTAAAGCACTCTGACCGGGCCGTCTGTCCAGGCCACAAGATTGTCCCGGGTCAGAACATCAAACTTGAAGTCAATATCAAAAAAGAACCTGGTCTTCAGCACTCCCCGGATTTTCTGCCGGTCGAGAATATCCGGGCCGATTTTTCCGTCCGGAAAAATGACCCGGAACTCATCCGGATATATCGCATCCAGGGGGCTTCCCATAATAATTCCATTCCCGGTTGCGTCTCTGGCATGAATCCGCTTGTGGTTCTTCTCTGTCTCGATTTCAAACCTGATATAATCCACCTGGGAGCGAGGCGCATTTTGGGAAAATCTTAAAAGATATGCCCATCCCTTTGCCTGGTTAACCGGGTCAACCAATTCCAGTTCCATTCCGACCTCGGCATCATCCGGGAGCTTTCCGGAGGGCCTGCGGTCTCCCAGATCATTGACCATAAAGACCAGTTCATCGTTTTCATCGAAATCCGGGGCAGGATCACTGCAGGCCTTCTCCCCTGAGCTAAAGGCATATTCGCCGTTTTCAAGCCGCTGGTCAATTTGAAAAGGGATGGGCTTGAATTCTCCGGACTTATATGCCATCAAGGCAAGGTCCTCAAGCGGCGTGCCGATCAGAGCCTTCAAGTCTTTTCCCGTAACCACCAGTGGATCCTCTGTCCTGGTGATTGATTTTTGCTCCGAGGAAGCAATGTTGAAAACCGCCAGTCCTGAAAAGACCAGGCTGGAAATTACCAGGATCTGCATTCTCTTCATTGCTACCCCCTCCTTTGACCGGGTTTGTCGCCTCACCCCTATACCGGGATCATCATGTGCCGCTTTCTCATCTTATGTTCCGGCTAAACTCTTATACCATTTTCATAAAAAATTCTCCAATGTTTACCTGTGCTGATAAGCTGTCTCTGGACATTCCCCAAAAATCACCCTGATCCCTCTATAAATCAAATAGGTGTAAGGATTTTTTGGTTTCAATAAGTGGAAAAGCCGAAAAACTTGTGCCAGCCAGCTATTCATAAAGGATTATGAAAATCCCCGTTTGTTTCCCTCGCTCTGCAAATTTCAGGGGAATGTCCAGTTGATTGATTGTATATTTGATAATTTGGCGTTATGATTTGCCTGCTTGTTATTTTTTAATGCGGGAAAGAGACGATGGTATGAAGAAGAACCGGAGAGAATTTATCAGCGAGGCCTCAACAGGGGCTGTGGGCCTGAGTTTGTTGCCTTTGAGCAAAAAAGCGCAAGCCGGCCCCGGAGTGAATGGCCGGCCCAATGTGCTGATCGTGCTTGACGACCAGGAGCGGTTTCCCATGCACCTGCCTCAGCCTGACCTTCCTCAGCGGGAGCGGCTCCGGAAGAGTTCAGTGGAATTCACAAACAACTACTGCACATATCCTTTATGCTCACCCAGCCGTTCAACCTGCATGACCGGTCTTTACCCGCATCAGGCCGGGATAAATAACAATGTTGATTTCAACCAGAAGAACCCTTCACTTGAGCCGGGGATACCCAACCTGGCAAGCGTGTTCAAGAATGCAGGATATGAAACCGGGTACTTCGGAAAATGGCATCTCACCCAAAAGGTGCACACGGGCGGCAGTGGCCGCACCCTGGCCCAATACGGATTTACTGATGGCAATGTATGTAACCAGGTAGTTGGCTGGCAGTCGGACCAGCTTGTTGCCAGAAATGCGGCCAGATGGGTCCGCTCACGGAAAAAGAACAAGCCCTGGTTCCTGATCGTTTGCCCTGTTAACCCGCATGATATTTGCTTCCCCCAGTTTCAGGCTGTGTATCGAAACATCCCTGACCGTGAGGTTGCCCTTCCTCCGAATTTCGAGGAGGACCTGTCTGGTCATCCTGAGGCGCACCGGACACTCAGGTATCAGGATTCACTTGCGAAGATCCAGCTTCAAGACAACCGTGATGATTGGCTGGATTATCTTCGCTTTTATCTTTACCTGATCGAGGGTGTGGACAAGAACCTTGGCCGGGTACTTGACGGACTTGAGGAGAGCGGGCAATGGGACAACACCATAGTGGTATTTACCGCGGATCACGGCGAGATGGGAGCATCGCACGGACTGGTAAACAAGGGGTTCATCTATGAGGAGTGCCTTCATATCCCACTATGGATTTCCATTCCGTGGGCCCTATCCGGGCATCACATCCGGTCCGAGCTAACGAGCAACCTGGACCTCGTGCCCACGCTCTGCAATTTGACGGGCATTAAATGGCCTACACCGCTTCCCGGCATGGACCTCTTACCGCTGAAAAGGGATAGCGAGATCGAGCCGAGGCCGTATATCTTCTGCGAGGGGGGCACATCCGGAGTCATCAAATACAATATCCCTTGGCGAGGGGTTCATGCCGGAGACTGGAAGTATTGCCTCTGGCAGACCGGTGAGGAGGAACTATATTCGTGCACCGAAGACCCGCTTGAGATGCAAAACCTTGCAGACGACCCCAATGCCTTGGATGTAAAAAAAATGCTTAAGAGCCTTGTCCAGAAATGGTGTCGCGAGACAGGGGACAGACACGAGACATTCGTGGGCTGAATGGTCAAATCATCCAGAAGAATTATTCCGGTGATGATACTCCGGGCCGGATAAGTATGGTGAAGAACTATGTCTAAAAAAAGGAGACTTTCAGAGATGTTGATCCCGACAATAATAATGGCTGTGCTTGCTATCGCCCTTGTTTTCACAGGCTATTATAAAGGAGAAGGGCAACACATAACTGGCATGAAATCAGCCTTGAACATGAGTGTATGGATTGTGCCTCTGCTGGTCTTTGCTTTTGTGGTGGCTGGAATGGTTCAGGTTCTTCTGCCACATGAGGTGTTATCAAGATGGGTGGGAACTGAATCCGGCATGCGAGGGATACTCCTCGGAACAGTGGCTGGCGCGCTGGCCCCTGGAGGCCCTTATGTCAGTTTGCCGATCGTGGCCGGACTATTAAAGGCCGGTGCCGGCGTGGGAACCATGGTCGCTTTCCTGACAGGATGGTCTTTGTGGGCGGTCGGGAGGTTGCCCATGGAAGTGGGAATACTGGGTTGGAGATTTGCCCTGATTCGCCTTGCCTGCACATTCTTCTTCCCTCCTATCGCTGGCCTGATCGCCCAGACATTCTTTGGAGGTGTTAAATCAATTTGAAGGGGCTACGACTTGCTCTCAAGGCTTGCATCCAGTTCAAGCAGAGATTGCTCAAGCTTCTTAATATCCTCTTCGGTTGCATCCCAGTAGCCCCTTCGATATGCCTCCATGAGCCTTTCCATTAGCTCATGAGTTGCAAAGGGGTTTGCTTCGGCGAGTTGCTTTTTCCTGTCTTCGTCAAACACGAACCGCTCCGCTACCTGGCCGTATGTCCAGCTTGGCACAGTATGCGTGGTAGCGGACCAGCCGATCAGGTATTGGACCCTGTCCGCAACCTTCTGGGCCCCGTGCCAGTCGTGCTCCAGCATTGAGTCAATCCAATTCGGATTGAGAAGCCGTGACCGGATCGAGCGGTCAAGAACACGGCCTGCGGACTCGGTCTCCATTAATTCCCTGCGTGAGTCACTGAAAAGAAGCATGGGCTTTTTTCCGCACTCCATCTCAACAGAGCGCGCCAGTCCGCCGAAAAACTCATAATAGTGGTCCAGGTCAACCAGGTCATAATCATGCGAATAGATTATCTGGGATACCAGGCTAACCCGCTTCAAGTTCCTGCGATATATCTCATCGGCCCGGATGGCATGAAGATTTTTGCCGTGAAGATATGCCATTGAGTCAACATGCGCCTCCGCGAGAGATTCCTCTTTGTCCCAGACCGAATCCTCTATCAGCGGGATCATCCTGGTGCCGTATTCTCCGCTTGCCGGTCCGAAGAGCCGTGCAGAGGCTATGCGCTCTGCGGTCTCGGGGTCAAGGCCGTTTGATTTTATTTCAGGGTCGAGAATCTTGCGGTTTTCGCATGAATGTTTCTTTATGAAATTCATCTCGTCCGGCTCATCCAGTTCGGAAACCATTCTGAAAGCCCGATCAAGCAGGTCAACCTGCCAGGGGAACATCTCTCTGAAGAATCCGCACATGCTTACCAGGCAGTCTATTCTGGGGCGCTTGAGTTCGGAAAGCGGGATCAGCTCCAGTTTCATGTCCCAGCCGCCGAAATTCCGGTTAACCCGAATTCCGAGATATTGAAGTACCTGGCCTATGGTCTCGCCTCCGGTGCCGGTTGTTTCAAATCCCCACAGAACCACTGCCACACTCTCAGGATACCTTCCTGCATCTGCCTCAAGATATTGGCGAATGGTATTCTCCGCGGCAAGCCCTCCTCGCTCAACCGCCAGCTCGGTCGGCACCTTTGCAGGGTCAAACTGAAACAGGTTCCTGCCAGAAGGAAGGACTTCCGGCTCGCGTATGACATCACCGCCAGCCCCGGGCTCTATGTATCTTCCATCCAGGGCCCGGAGAAGGCTCTCAAGCTCTGCCCTGTTGTTGATGAATTTCTCCATCACCTCAAGCCCGAACCTGAGCGAACCCTCAAGCTCCCTCCTCAGTGAACGGCTGACCCGGGATGACCTGGCCGCGGCATCGGGGCCCTTTTCCAGCGCCATGTCTATCAGGCGCTCAATCTCAGGCTCAAGCTCGGCTGAGAGTCTGGCTCTTTTATCAGGCTCTTTCAGAATCCTGTTATAATCAATACCACGTGCAGTTGCCAGAATTCTTTCCAGAGACTTTAGCCCTCCCCGGTCATAGCGCAGAATCAGCTTGAGAAAATCCTTTCCCTTTGCCCTGTCATATCCTTTGCCGATGATGTGAAGACCCTGTGGAATAATCGAGCGCTTGAGCCGGTAAAGCTCATCGTGTAGCCCGTCAATGTTCATATTGCCCAGGTTCAGGTCTTTCGCCTTTTCCGTCACCATCTCCATGAGCCGACCAGCCCTGGCCGGATCAGAGGCTGATGCCTGATACTGCTGGATCAAATCATCCAGCTCAAGATAGGTCTCGTAAAGCCCGGCCTCAGAATAAGGCGGGGAGTTGTAGCTCATCAGGGTAGCGTAGGCCCTGCGTTTGGCAATGGTAGCCTCAGAGGTATTGAGGATATGGTAGAGGTAGAAATGAGGGATGTTCCCGATCAGGATGTCCGGGAAATCCTCTCTCGCGGGCGCAAGCTCCTTTCCGGGCATGAACTCAAGAAGGCCATGCGTGCCTATGTGAACCAGGGCATCCGCCTTCCAGACATCCTCAAGCCAGCGATAAAAAGCAATATACTGATGATGCGGCGGGATGGTCCGGTCGTGTGCGGCCCTGGCGAGGTCCACGTTTCTGATCGGGGGTCTTGATGGCTGAATTCCGACAAGGATATTCCCAAGCTCTAACGCAGGGATAAGTATGCCGCTGTTTATCGTCATCACATTGCCGGGAGGCTTGCCCCATTGCTCGGTAACCCTTTTTCTCGCGGACTCCGGAATATCATTGAAAAGATCAAGATACTCATGCTTTTTAAGCAGGAACCCCTTGTCTATGATCTTTGCTGGATCAAGCCATCTTCCGGAATTGGCAAAGTGAAAATCCGTGAATATCTCTGAGAGTTCTTTCTCCGGCATCTTGACCTTGTATCCGGCCTGCTCAAGTTGTTTTAGAATCTCATCCAGACTTGCGAAGGTATCAAGATAGGCCGCGGACCCGAGACTCGCCTCTCCGGGAGGGTAGTTGTAAATGATGAGTGCGATCCGCTTTTGGGCGTTGGGCTTTTCCCGGAGCGCCACCCGGTTCCTGATACGGCCGGATACCCGCTCAACCCGCTCGGGAATCGGGACAACCTCGCTGTAATTCGTGTCCTTATACCTGGCCTCTGCGAGGCCGCACACAGGAATTGGCTCGATGCACCCGTCCATCTCCGGCCATGTGATTGCCGCTATTGTCTCAATCATATCCAGACCGCGCTCGGACCTCTCCCAGTCATCTATCCTCTGCATGAACATCATTGCCGGAGCAAAGACCGGGACATCCAGCTTTTTCAATACCTCTATCGTGGGCCTCGGGTCCCCGCCCAGGGGACCGCCGTTGAGCCGGAACCACTGCATGCTTAAAATCGCATCCACCCTTGGAGTGCCGTTTCCCAGAAAATAATTCCGCATCCCTTCAATGGTGGTGAAGCCGTCAGTGTAGAGCGGAAGGATATTAAAATCAGGGAGATTCTTCTCGATCTCAAGCAGGGTGTCCGCGGCCTGGTCCAGGTGCATTCCGCCGAAAAAGAGCATGCCCAGAGTCGGCCGTGAGGGGTCCCGGGGCTTTGCCGCGAAATAACCCGGCAAGTCATCAAGGTATCCGAGATCCGGGTGATATATTCCGTGTTCTTTGGGTTCTATCGGGTCGCCCGTGGGCCTGATCTCAATGTCCATATAACTCAAGATAAGCCGGAACATGTTCGCATAATTCTCTCTGCCCCCGCCGTAAAGATACTTTGTGAAACGGATGTAATTACGCAGATCCTTCATGTAGGTAACCGGAATATATTTGCCAGCCTTCTCAACCGTATTCTGCGTCCGGCGCACCCACCTCATCATGGAAGCTGGGTCACTGATCTCTGTTTGTCCAAAGTTCATCCTCTCAGCCATGACCTTGCCCGAAAAGCTACCCAGCCTGATATAAGGCATAACCGCAGGAGCATAAGGCATGGAGAGAACGATCTGCCTTGGGCTTTCTTCAAACACATCGTCAAGAATTTTATCCAGTCCGTATGCCCCGCCACGGAGGTCCAGGATAACCGCATCAGCCCTTTCAAGCCTTTCCCTCAGCTCCGACTCCGATACCCGCTCCTCTCTCAAGTCCAGCGGATATAACAGGTCAAGATCAAACCTGATCCCCTCCCCCTTCAACTCCGCCGCGGCCTCGGCTATAGCACGGCTAGGGGTGCAGGTGATGTAGGTCAGTCTCAATTCCTTGCCCCCATTAACCTCCTGCGCTCTTGAAAGTCTTGCCTTCCACAGCGCCCCAAGCCCGAGCCACAGAAAAACCCCCAAAAATAGTCCAACGATAATGCGAAACCCTTTGCCGCCCTCTTTTCTTCTGTTATCCACATGAACAATCCAGTAACACCCTTTTGAAAAGAATGCTATCATGATTTTTCATGCGTGTCAAGAAAAAAATTATTATGCTACAGGAATAGAGGCTTGAGACCTGAGGCTTGAGACCTGAGGCTTTGGGCTGGGTGTGCGACATAAATGGTGACTTTTTTCATTTTCGGCCGTAGGGGCGATGCTTGCTACGCCCTCTTTGGGCAGGGCAAGCCCTGCCCCTACAATAATCTGTTGAAGGATCACCAAATATGTCGCACACCCCTTTGGGCTTGCCAACTTGAAAACCAGGGGGTATATTTAACAGGGATCAAAAAGCGGAAACTATCTCTCCAGGAGGTTTTCATTGTCATATTTAGTTCTTGCGCGGAAATGGCGGCCTCAGGGCTTTGACGAGATCATCGGCCAGGACACTATCACGCGCACCCTGAGGAACGCGATCAGCAAAGGCCGGGTCGCACACGCATTCCTTTTTTCAGGGCCTCGCGGAGTGGGAAAGACCACGATGGCGCGGGTTCTTGCCAAGGCGCTTAACTGCGACAAGGGCCCGACCGTGACTCCCTGCGGCGAGTGTAGCGCGTGCAGAGAGATCACAGCCGGAAACTCCCTTGATGTGCTCGAGATAGATGGTGCGAGCAACACAAGCGTGGACGACATCAGGGAACTGCGCGAGGCGGTGCGGTATTTGCCGGGGTCGTCGCGGCACAAGATATACATCATTGACGAGGTGCACATGCTCTCGATCAGCGCGTTCAATGCGCTGTTGAAGACATTGGAGGAGCCGCCTGAGCATGTCATATTTATCTTCGCAACGACCGAGCCGCACAAGGTTCCGGCAACGATCCAGTCGCGCTGTCTGCGCTTTGATTTCCAGCGGATTCCGCTCAAGCTGATCCAGGATAGGCTCAAACAGGTCTGTCAGGGTGAAGGGATCAAGGTGACGGACCCCGGGCTTCTTTTTATCGCACGGGAGGCAGAGGGAAGTATGCGGGATGCCCTGAGCTTTCTCGATCAGATCACAAGCTTCGCAGGGCTGGAGATTGGCGAACAAGAGGTTATCCAGACACTGGGCATACTGGAGCGAAAATACCTCTACGACCTGTCCCGCGCAGTGCTTACGGCCGATGTTCGAAAGTCGCTTGAGATAGTAAACGAGGTATTCCAGCATGGCTATGATATGAAGCGGTTCTCCCGCGAACTGCTTGAGCACTTCAGAAACCTGGCTGTTGTCAAATACGCAGAATCTCCGGACAGGCTGATGGACCTGCCGGAAAACGAGATCGAGGAACTTACCTCCCAGACCAGAGAGATAAGTGCGGAAACCCTGCAAATGTTTTTTGACCTCCTTGTCAGGGGCGAGGAGGAAGTCGCGAGGGCTAGAGAGCCCAAGTTGATCCTGGAAATGACCCTGGCCAGCATGAGCCACCTTAAACCCGTGGTGCCGCTTGAGGATATTCTCAAGAACTTAAATCGCATCGAGGGTCAGATCAGGGGCTCTCAACCATCCACTGGGGCACAGACCGGGGATTCCAATAACCTGGGTGGCGCGAACCTCTCCTCCGGATCCCTCGGATTCGCTCCAAAATCCACTGAGCCTGTACCCGGTCCGGCAGTATCTGGAAAGGTGAGGTGGGAGAAATTTTTAAAAGACATGGGCGAAAAGAATGCCAAGCTGGCCGCAATGCTTGGGCACGGCTCATATAAAGGCATATCCGAAGGACCTGGAGGGAGCGAGGGACAGGTCCGGGTGGCTTTTCCAAAGGCCAGTTTTTATTTCGAACAACTGGCCAGCAAGGCTAACATCAAGGAGCTCAAGGAATTGACCGAGGCCTTCTTTGGAAAGGGTTACCGGCTCATCTGCGAGCAAGAGGATGACTCCGAAGGGTTTGGAGGAGCTGAGGCTTCTCCCGGGCGGAACATAAAAAATGAGGCCGATGAATTGAGACGCGAGGCTTTGGAGAATCCGGTGGTCCAGGAAGTCCTTGACATTTTCCAGGGCGAGATCAAGGAGATAAAGATCAAATGAGAGACCCGCTTGCAAACCTGATAAACCTTTTATCCAGGCTGCCCGGGATAGGTGAAAAGAGTGCGACCCGGCTTGCATACTATCTGCTGTATGCATCGGAGGATTACCCGAAAAGCCTTGCGAGCGCGATTATGGAGGTCAAGAACCGGATCAAGTCCTGCGAAGTCTGTTGCAACTTCTCCACGCAAAGCCCCTGCCACATCTGCGCAGACGAGAACAGGGATCACTCCATGGTCATGGTAGTGGAAGGCCCGCAGGATGTCCGGGCAGTGGAAAAAAGTCAAACCTTCTCCGGGGTGTATCATGTCCTGCATGGAAAACTCTCGCCGCTTTCAGGAAAAGGGCCGGAGGACTTGAGGATAAAGGAACTGGAGCAGAGGGTGTCTCAGGGCGCGGTGAAGGAGCTTATCCTGGCACTTAATCCAGATGTGGAGGGCGAGGCAACAACTCAATACCTGATCGAAAAACTATCATCCACAAAGGCCAATATCACCCGCCTGGCAAGGGGCATCCCGGTAGGCGGAGCGCTTGAGTACCTTGACAAGGACAGCCTGGAGCAGGCAATCAAGGGCAGAAGAAAAACGGACAAAGAATAATAAAAACTTCAACCTTTGCGATATAAGAAATATTCCCACTCTTGCTTCGTCAACCGCCGTCAAGGCCGAGGCGGTCAAGATGGCACCGGCAAGATATGAACCCGCCTTATTCATAGTACGCCCGCGGACGCGAGATTTTGCGCGGGCAACCGAGGGAATCGGGCCGCGGCCTTGAGCAGGCGCCCCCTCACCTTCATCAGGCTCCAGCCCCGGCCGGTGGCTTTTTCCAAGAGGACCCGCGCGGTGTGCACAATGTTATAGGCCAGCGCGTTCAAAAGCAGGGTGGCCTCGTTGTGGGCAAAAGCATCGCAGGAGCCGTACCGCTTTTTCGGCTCCTCTCCCCGGTAATGATTCTTCGGACGCGGCGAGCTGGAAAGCGCCGGCTTGAGCACGCTCATCAATTCGCCCAGATGCCCTTCGCCCGTGCCCCGCTCGCGGTACAACTCAAGCAGCGCCTCGCCGTCCATCTGCTCTTGGGGCCAACTGGTGATCAGCCAGAAATAATGGAGGAAGAGTTCACCCGGACGCTCGCACACCACCAGCACCACCCGCCGCTCCCGGGACCAGCCCTCCGCGCGATAGCTCATCTCGACAAACCAGGTCCGCCCCTCATCCGGCGGCCGGCCCGGAGGGCGAGTAAGATAAGGATCGGCCATCTCGTCCAGGACCGGGTTGTTCTTGATCCGCGCCACATAGCCCACGCCGCGCTCCTCTAACGCGCTCAACAACTCGTCCTCGGGAAAACCCGCGTCAATGCGGACGCCCGCCACCTGGCAAAGCTTCTCCAACAACCGCGCGCCCGCGCAAAGCACCGCCTGACGAAGACCAAACCCCCAGCTCTCCAAGTCAACACCGTGCTCCGAACTCCCCCGCTCCAAAAAGCGCATCACCTCCGCGTTTTTTCCCCGACTCCCGTCATCCAACTCCCGCTCCAACTCACCCAGGCGCCCG
>CAZOMR010000070.1:0-13249 GCA_964580655.1 uncultured bacterium | reverse complement strand
TTCCGGTAATGGTCACTATTACCCACAGATTTTCAAGAGGAGCCGTATATTTCATTGATAGTCACCATTTATGTCGCACACCCATCATCGCGTCATCGCCCTGCGCTGCCTCCACCTCTCCGGCCGCCTGGAGGAATTCTGGGAGCAAAGGGCCGCCAACGGCTAAAACCCCCTTTGATGTCGCAGGCCCACACCCCCCTCTGAAAATGCCAGGCCAGGGGGATGGCCAGGAGTTGTTTCTTATCATGAAGCGGTGCGCAGATACTCAGACTCGAAGATTTGCCTGGCCGCACCCGGGTCCAGGGCCAGACGCACGAGGGCCTCGGCCAGTATGGTGTTTGTAGTAGAGCCGTAGCTGGCCTTGAGCTTGCGGCCGCCAAGTAGTGCGGCCAGAGAGAGTAATCCGTCAATAACGACAGCTCCCGTGCGCTCAAGTGGTCGCTTATCATCACGGCCCGGTCCCGCGATAATGGAAGGCCGGGCAATAGTGTATTCCAGGCCGCTCGAGATGAGTAATTCCTCGGCCTTGAAACGGGCTATATAATAAGGCAAGCGAGCTTTGCTTTTCACGCCTGAGGCTGAAAGATAAACGAAGCGGGGTGAGGAGCCCGATGATTTAGCGGCCCGGATGAGCAGAGCCGTAAGCCCGTAGTCAACAGCCTCATAGCTCTGGGTTTTCGGATCCCCGCCAACTCGTGAAACATCCTTCATCCTGGCACGAGTGGTCCCGAGAAGTGCGAACACATAACCGGGCTTGAGCCGCAACATGGTCTCGGCCATCGCCGCATCTTCCCAGGCCGTGGTGTCAACCTCAGTGCCGAGCTTTCTGAAACGCTCCGTCCATTCCGCAAAACGCGGAGAGTCCGGCCTCACATGCGCCGCAGTAGGAATTCCCCTCTCAACAAGAACCCGCACAACCTCCCGACCGGTAAAACCCGTGGCTCCGGCAACAAAGGCAAGCCCCTTGCTCCGCACCCGCTCTTCCCGACTCTTCTGTTGATCCGACATTATATTTCCTTCTCTCAGACCGGCCTTGTCCTCGCTTGCAGAAGACTAACTATAAATCAATCCGCAAAAAACTCCTGCTTCATCTCCACGGTCAGCCCATCGCTCTCTTTCAGTCGCCTGGCCAGTCCCTCGATCTTCGGGAGCTCATAACCGAAGAAATACCTGAAGGCGTAGAGCTTGCCGTTGTAAAAATTGGCCTCTGGCTCTGAGGGCTTTCCCCCGAGGGCCTTATGGGCTGTGATGCCCTGGAGAAGCCACTGCCATGCAATGGCGATGATTCCGAAGAATTCGAGATAAAGGGTAGCGTCCGCAAGAAAGAGTTCTATCTCTCCCTTGATGGCAAGCCCGGTCAGGTACCCGGTAACATCCTTGAGCTTCTCAATCGCTTCTTCAAGGGCCTTTGCCTGCGGCGCGAACTCCTCTATTGCCCCGGCATCCTTGATGCTCCTTCCAAGCTCCTTCAGGTAGAGTGTGAAGGCCTTGCCGTCTTTCATGACCACCTTCCGGCCAAGCAGGTCCATGCCCTGTATCCCGGTCGTGCCCTCATGGATGGGATGTATGCGCACATCGCGGTAATACTGCTCCAGCGGGAACTCATCGCAGTACCCGTAACCACCAAGGCACTGCAGGCCAGCACTCACAGAGAGGATGCCCATCTCGGAGGGATAGGTCTTGGCCACAGGTGTCAAAAGGTCAACAAGCAGAGCGCACCTCTCTTTCTCCTCGCCGTCCTCCAGCACATGCGCGAGATCATCATATATGGCGCACTGGATGATCAAGGAGAGCGAGCCTTCTATCACGGCGCGCTGGAAGAGAAGCATGCGCTTCACATCCGCATGCTCGATTATCGGGACCTGTGGCTGAGAGGGATCCTTGGAAGTGATCTTCCTTCCTTGCGGCCGCTCCTTGGTATATTCCAGAGCCGCATAGTATGCGGCCGAGGCAATGGCCGCGGCGCCCATGCCCACATCAATCCTGGCCTCATTCATCATCTGGAACATGTATCTCAGCCCCTTGTTCGGCTCCCCTACAAGCCAGCCGCGACAGTCGTCATTCTCCCCGAGACTCAACTGGGTAATGGGCGAGCCGCGGTACCCGAGTTTGTGATATATTGTGGCTGTTATCAAGTCATTGTCCACGAGTTCGCCGTTCTCATCAAGGCGTTTCTTCGGCACCACGAACAGGGAGATGCCTTTCACGCCCAGGGGAGATCCCGGAATCTTGGCAAGAAGCAGGTTGACCACGTTGTCCACCCCGTCGTGGTCTGCGGCCGAGATGAATATCTTCTGGCCCTTGATCTTGTAGTAGCCCTCGTCTGCAGGCACCGCGGTGGTGGTGATGTCCGTGAGAGATGTCCCGGCCTGCGGCTCGGTCAAGGCCATTGTGCCCTGCCACTCTCCCGCGAACATCCTGGGCACATAGGCTTCTGTCAGCTCCTTCGAGCCAAAGGACAGGATAAGGTGGGCCGCACCCGTGGTGAGAAAGGGATACACGCTGGCGGAGTAATTGGCCGCTGAAAAGATAAACCGGAATGCGGACATGATCGTGTTCGGAATCTGCTGGCCCCCCATATCATAAGGCGCGCTCGCACCGATCCAGCCGCCTTTACCGCACTCCTTCATAAGGGTTCTCACCATGGGATGAACCCTGGCCTCACCTTCCACGAACTCCGGAGGATTCTTGTCCATCTCCGAAAATGCCGGATATAAAAGGTCCTTGCCCATCTTCAGCCCGGTCTCCAGCACCATGTCAAAGACCTCGCGGCTGTGATCCTGGAAAGCAGGATACCGGGTTAGCGACTCAGCATCAAAAACCTCGTAAAGCAAGAAATTCAGGTTCCTCATACTTACAAACTTCTCTGCCATTGGATTATCCCTCCTTGTTCATTCCAATATGTTTTACCTGTTTGCCATCTCAAACAGCAAGAGGCCAAAGACTGTTCTCCTTCCACTAAAACAAACAGAACGCACACACCAAGGCTGGACCGTGGCTTATGACTTTTTCACTTGCCTTTGTTATCCTCTGTCTGGGCAGAGAGCTGGGCGATGCACATGGCCTGGTTGCGATCCTCGAAGCGGATGGCGTCCTCCAGACTCATCCCGCCCGTGTTGCGATCCAGGGCCTCCTTGGTTAGTCTCAGGCCCAGCGGCGATTTGCCCGCCATGTTCCGGGCCAGGTTCATGGCCTCCTCCATAAGCCTATCCTTCTCGACCACGGCCTGAACCAGCCCTATCCTCAGTGCCTCCTCGGCTCCGAAGAAATCGCCGGTCAGGAGGTATCTCGTTGCGTTGCTTGTCCCAACCGCCCTGGGGAAAAGCCAGGAGGACCCCATGTCCGCACCTCCGGTGCCGATGTTGATGTAAGCGGCCGAAAACCTGGCCTCCGGCGCGGCGAGCCGGACATCGCAGGCCAGGGCTATGGAGAACCCTGCTCCAGCCGAGGCTCCGTTTATGGCTCCGATTATCGGCTGGGGACAGCGCCGCATAAAGAGGATGAAGTCGGAGAATAGTCTCTGTAACTCGTAGGCCAGTTTGGGGGTGTAGCCACCTTCGGGGCTGGTGATGGCGGAGTCCTTGATGTCAAGGCCTGAGCAGAAGCCCCTGCCCGCGCCGGTGATCACGATCACCCTGGTGTCGTAGTCGGTAAACCGCTCCGTAAAAAAACCCCGGAGATCATCGCGCATGGCGTAGTTAATGGCATTCAAACACTCCGGGCGGTTCAGGGTCAAGATTCCAATCGGGCCATCCTGCTTGAACTGAATGGTTTCATATCCCATTGCAAACCCTCCTTAAAGTCAATCTCGCAAAGCATGCCGGATAAAAAGATACAATATCAGCGTTCAAACGGGTTTTCAACACCTGGTCCATCACGACTAATTATATTGTGAAGCTAAAAAAAGCAATTTTTCTCTTGTCAAAAGGGAAAATATGATTATACTATCCAAGTAGCACTCAAGGCTAGAAGAGTGCTAGCATGCCTTTAATATTTTATGGAAAGGAGTAGAGTCAATGAAAGTGAAGCCTTTGCAGGACCGCGTTCTGGTGAAGAGGACCGAGGAGGAGAAGAAGACCAAGGGGGGCATAATAATTCCGGACAGCGCCAAGGAGAAGCCTCAGGAGGGCATTGTGATTGCGGTAGGCCAGGGCAAGGTGTTGGAGGATGGCAAGGTATTGCCTCTGGATGTGAAAGCGGGTGATCGGATTTTGTTTCAGAGGTATGCGGGAACAGAGATCAGGATTGAAGACGAGGAGCACCTGATCATGCGCGAGGAGGACATCATGGGGGTGGTTGAGCAAGAGAAAGGAAAGGGCGCAAAAAAGAAGAAAAGGGCCTGAAAAAGGCAACGCCAGTTAAGAAGAATAAGGAGGATAAGTTATGGCAAAGGAGATAAAGTTTTACGAGGATGCCCGGAAGAAGATTTCAACAGGGGTCAATCTGCTGGCGGATACGGTGAAGGTGACTCTGGGTCCGAAGGGCAGGAATGTGATACTTGAGAAGACCTTTGGTTCCCCGACCGTGACCAAGGACGGAGTAACCGTGGCCAAGGAGATCGAGTTGGATGATAAGTTTGAGAATATGGGAGCGCAGATGGTGCTGGAGGTTGCGAGCAAGACCTCGGATGTAGCCGGGGACGGCACGACCACAGCCACGGTTCTGGCCCAGGCTATCTACCGGGAGGGGAGCAAGATTACCACGGCCGGGCATAATCCCATGGCCATCAAGCGGGGCATTGACAAGGCAGTGGAGACTGTGGTGGGTGAGCTTAAGAAGCTTTCCAAGCCTACAAAGGACCGGAGCGAGATATCCCAGGTAGGAACCATTTCGGCCAATGATGATTCCACCATTGGCAACATCATTGCCGAGGCCATGGACAAGGTGGGCAAGGAGGGCGTGATCACGGTGGAGGAGGCCAAGAGCCTGGAGACCACTCTGGAGGTCGTGGAGGGTATGCAGTTTGATCGCGGCTATCTCAGCCCATACTTCATCACGAACCCGGAACGGATGGAGACGGAGATGGAGGACTGTTATCTTCTCTTGCACGAGAAGAAGATTTCCAATATGAAGGAGTTGCTCCCGATCCTTGAGCAGACCGCCCGGATGAGCAAGCCGCTCGTGATCATCGCAGAGGATGTGGAGGGCGAAGCCCTGGCAACTCTTGTGGTGAACAAGTTGCGCGGAACACTCCAGGTGGCCGCGGTCAAGGCCCCGGGCTTCGGGGACAGACGCAAGGCCATGCTGGAGGACATCGCCACGCTCACAGATGGCCAGGTGATTATGGAGGAACTGGGGATCAAGCTTGAGAATCTCAAGATTGAGGACCTTGGCAGGTGCAAACGCATTGTGATTGACAAGGATAATACAACAATCGTGGAAGGCGCGGGAAAAAAGAAGGATATCGAGGGCAGAATCAATCAGATCCGGGCACAGATAGAGGAGACGACCTCGGATTATGATCGGGAAAAACTACAGGAGCGGCTGGCCAAGCTGGCCGGAGGAGTGGCCGTGATCCGGGTCGGTGCGGCCACGGAGAGTGAGATGAAGGAGAAGAAGGCGCGGGTAGAGGATGCGCTCAATGCCACCAAGGCCGCGGTAGAAGAGGGGATAGTCCCAGGCGGCGGCGTGGCCTACCTCCGGACAAGGGATGCCGTTGACAAACTGGAAGTACCGGAAGACGAGCAGTGGGGAGTCAACATTGTCAAGAGAGCGCTCGAGGAGCCGACCCGCTGGATAGCCCAGAACGCTGGCGTGGACGGGTCCATCGTGGTGGAAAAAGTCAAGTCCGGAAAGGGCGCTTTGGGTTTCAACGCCCAGAAAGAGGAATACGAGGACCTGATCAAGGCCGGGATAGTTGACCCGACCAAGGTCGTGAGAATAGCCTTGCAGAATGCCGCAAGCGTGGCCGGACTGATGCTCACCACCGAGTGCATGATCGCGGATAAGCCGGAAGAGAAGAAGCCCCCCATGCCGGGAATGCCCCCTGGCGCAGGAATGGATATGATGTAAGCGTGGATCACTCTAAGCTAAAGACAGAGAGCCTCCAATTCAGGAGGCTCTCTTTTGGCTATGGCATGGAGAATCTGGTAAAATCTAATAAAATGAGAGAAAAACTCGAAAGGAAGGACAATGAAGAAAATTAATCATATCGGGATCGCAGTGAAGAACCTGGAGCGGGCCTCCGGGCTCTGGGAAAAGATTTTGGGCTTGAACAAGGTTGGCGAGGAGTATGTTCCGGATCAAAATGTCAAGGTGGCCATATTCCAGATCGGGGAAACCCGGGTTGAACTCCTTGAGCCGGTGAATCCGGAAAGCCCTGTGGGAAAATTCCTGGACAAGCGCGGCGAGGGCATTCATCATATCTGCCTGGAGGTAGAAAATCTAGAGCGCACACTTTCAGAACTCAAGACAAAGGATGCGGCGCTTATTGATGAGTCGCCCCGCATAGGCGCAGGGGGACACAAGATAGCTTTCCTTCATCCTAAGGGGTTTAACAGCGTCTTGATCGAGATCCTGGAAGAATGAGGTCTCTTCCTTTTAGAGCCAGACCTTATTTCTGGATCAAATTCTTAATCGGAATGATGTGAATCCGCTTGCATCTCCTGCATTTTATCTCCACGGTTTCCGGGGAAATTTTGCAAAGCAGGTTGCCGCATTCACAACGCTCCTCACGGAGCTCGCGCGTCTCCGGTGCCTCGCCCATTACCCTTTCATCGGTTGCGGACATGGCTTACTCCTTTCTTCGGCCTTGTCGGCTCTATAATGAACTGCCCTTTTGCTTCTGGAAACCAGGAAATCAGGCGATTTCCCCTCAAAAAATCAAACCGCTCAACAAGCCATCAAACTCCTTATCTCCAAGTCGCTAAAGAGAACTACACTAAGTATTATAGCAAAGATCGGCTGAATTTCAAGAGAAATTTTTTTCTGAGATTTTTTCTGAGAAGGAACGCGTATTAATCACCACTTCCTTCTTGACCATTGCCCCGGCAGGAATAACCGCATTAGCATAAATCACGCTTTCCTCTACATAGGCTCCGGCAAGGACCTTCGCCCATTTACCCACATACACATAAGGTCCCAGTGTGGCTCCGGCCTGGATATAAGCCCCCTGATCAACAAAAACAGGCTGGATCATCTTTACCCCCTGCTCAACCCTGGCCTCCTGATGTATGCTGAAAGGACCGTGATTGGAGAAATTGTGACGGTGAATCGCGATCAGGTCCTCGGCAGTGCTCAGGTGAAGAAAGTCATGGACAAACACAGCCCTGGCCGGATGGGAATGTCCTGCCAGGAACACCTGCAGGGCATCCTGAACCTCGTACTCGCCGCGCACAGACCGGGACAGACCATCCAGGTAATCAAGAATTCCCCTGTTAAAAATGAAAAGGAATTTGCAGACCGCATCCCACGGACCACTGTCTTGTCCAGGTTTCTCCACAATCTCAAGGACATCCTCTCCTTCCAGCCTCACGCCCGCACACCGGTCAAGGTCCCCCGGCCCTATCTCAAACAGGGCCAATACAGCAGGAGGCCGGTGTCTCAGAAAGGACTCCGTCATCTCCCGGATACATGATCCCGGGTAAAGGTTATCGCAGGAGGCTAAGAGGAAATCATCCCTGATATGCTCTCTTGCACAGGCCAGCGCGTGCGCTGTCCCGAGTTGTTCCGCCTGTTGAGCCACCTTGATTGAAATGCCCTCTCCACGAATCTCGCTGGCAAGCGCTCTCAGGTCTTCATCATCCTTCCTGATAACAAGCACGAATCTCGAAAAGCCCAGGGCCTGCAAATTCTCAATGATCATACAGGTAATCGGCTTGCCCATAATCGGGGTCATGGCCTTGGAGTGAGACAAAGTAATCGGCTCCAGTCGCAGGCCCTGGCCAGCCCCCAGGATCACTGCGGTGAGGGGGAGTTGTCTCATTCCTTAATGATTCCTCCAGACCCCTCAAGCCAGAACTACTGTGCCCTGGTGAACGATGGATGGAATGTATACCCAGCCTTTCTTATAGCCCTCGTTTTGCAATAAAGACTTGAGCTCCTGGGCGACATCATCCACTTTACCCGGGTCGCAAAGCACAAACACTGACCCGCCGCCCCCGGCCCCAGTGAGCTTCGCGCCCAGTGCCCCGATGGACCTTGCCCGCTCAATCACCATATTGTTTGCCCGGCCGGCCCCTGCCTCAAACCCGCAATAGGTCATCATCTCATCCACCAGGCGGTGATTTTCGTTCATCAATTCTCCAAACCGCTTCCAGTCCGACTCAAGAAGAGCTATCTTGCCCTTCCAGGCCTTCTCGCCTATCAGATGCATCTGCCGCACAAGAAAAGGCCCTGAATTGTAATCGCCCCTGAATCCCTTGAACTCCTCAAGGTAGCGGCCGCGCATTCTTCCATGCACATCTCCGCTCTCATGCGGCACGCCCGGAAAAACTATTACCAGCGGAAAATAATCCACATAGGAACCCAGCTTCTCGTAGGTGACATAAGGCTCGGCTTTAACAGGCTTATGAAAAAGCTTGCCCCGGTAATCCAGGTAGGCTATATCCCCTAACAAGGGAACATACCTGTCCGCGAATCCGCAGGTTATGCCCAGCTCTACCTCCTCCGCGCGCTGGGCTATCTCACCCAGAAAATAGAAATTATGCACGCGCCGGTCAAGCTTGTAAAAGTTAACAAGAGCCACCAGGGTTAGAAGCACAAGCACTGTTGAGCCTCCCAGGCCGCTCTGCCTGGGAATCTCAGTCCGGTAACAAAGCCGTGGAAACGGAGCCCCGAATTTTTGACGGAACTCCTCGCTGTTCTGCAGGAGGATATTGAACGCGGCAATCTGCAGGTCAAAAGGAGTCCCGTAAGCGAATTTTTCCTGCGGCTCCAAAACCAGAGACTCGGAACAAGACTGACTCTCGTCCCCTGTCTCCGCACAGGTAAGGGTAAGCCTTTCAGCCCCGGAAACACTCACACTGCCAAAGATATTAACCGCCGCGGAAATGGTCTGGTGAGCGCCCTCATTGGCGTCTGAAGGATTACCTAACACATTTATCCGGGCTGGTACTTTTACTTCAAAGGACATGATTCAAGGTCAAGACACAATATCCATTTTAGCCGATAAAATCAAATTTCAACGCATGTCCCGGTTTCTACGCACATAATCCCACAGGGCCAGGCTATCGCGTCGTGTGCGGTGCTCCGGGCCCAGGTAGGCCTTGATCAAGCGGAGCCTGTCCCCGGTGGTAATAGAGCGGTGCTTCATCTTCTTCACGATCTTATCCGCGTTCCGACAGAGGCTGGCCAGGTTCTTGGTCCTGTCGTTTGCCCGAACATTGAAGCGCACCTCGTCAAAGTCTACGAGGAACAGGCGAATCTTGCCCGAGGGGCTTTTCTGGAAGATCATGTTATGAGGGTGGAAGTCCGGAAAGTACAGCCTGTCCTGGGAATGGGCTTTACGATACATCTCGCCAATCAGGCGGATGATCTCGCGCTTCTCACGCACCAGCTCAGGTGGCAGAGCATCAAGGTCGAATTTCTCTCGGAAGTAGTGCTCCAGGCTCTGGCCACGGCTGTAGCGGATGGCCTCATTAATGAATACACTTCTTCTCCGGACTCCAAGCACCCTTTGCTCCATCAGGGCTACTGGTCGAGGAGTGGGGATGCCCTCCTCTGTCATGATCCAGGCCGCCATCCATGACCGGGATGCCTCAATCGGGATGAATATGCCCCTCAGGGCATCGGACCAGGACCGGGAACAGAAACTCTTGGCATAGAAAACACGCTCGCCTTTTGGTTCGTTAAGATGTACCCTGAAAAGATAGGACCTTTCTTTTTTGCTCTTGACCTTCTCTACCTTGCCGATAAAGGCCTTGCCAGGGAATTCATCATTCGAGAATAAATCCATCAGCTCTCCACCGGCATATTCCCGGACAATGAAACCACGCCAACTTCCACAGCGGACTGATACCACCTCTGATCCGGCCTCTAAAGACCCCCTGGAATTTCTTGCTCCAATCTCTCTTTTCAAATGGCGGTGACCTCCTTGAACTACCTGGCTATCATCAAATCCTTCCTCCGTAGTAGTAATTGCTTATTTGAGTCCCTCGGCCAACTGCTCGCCGGAAAACCTGGCCATGAAGGCCGCGCCTATGATAATGGCGCAA
Organism: uncultured bacterium; assembly: GCA_964580655.1. Taxonomy (GTDB): domain Bacteria; phylum RBG-13-61-14; class RBG-13-61-14; order RBG-13-61-14; family CAZOMR01; genus CAZOMR01. The sequence goes on along the minus strand of CAZOMR010000070.1, from coordinate 3,095 downwards.
AGACCCGCGATGCGCAGACCTCTCAGGGGAGGGCTTTCCGGGAAGACCTCGCCGAGGGCATAGACCCCGAGCAGGATCGAGATGGCCCTGGCGCAGAAATCTGATACCGCTGTGACCAGGATGGCTCGTCCGTGCTGGTAGCCCCTGGATAAGAACATGAAGCCGGTGAGGTATGAGACAATGAGGAATGGAGCATAAAGTCCGACTGCCGTGAGATATTCTCCCTTGCCCGCGGCATTGAGGACTGTCTTGGTTGAGACATCCCCGAGTCCAAGCAGTCCCCCGGCGCAGATGCTGAAGATGACCACCCAACTGAATCCGAGGTTGACCAGCTTTTTCATGCCGTAGATCAGAAAAAGAACACCCACACTGGCTCCGACAAGCAGGAGCAGGCGAAAGGTTAGGATGGTGGACGGGGTTCTGGCTTCAGGGGGTTCGCTCAGTCCCAGGGCAACTATCCCGGCTGTGATGATGACCACGCCTACCCATTCCAGAGCCGTGAGGTGGTGATCGAGCCACAGGATGGAGAAGAAAGCCAGGATGACAAAACCCGATCCCTGGATGGTCCGGGCAAGGGAGACCGGGGTGTAGTTGAGCGCAAGCGCAAACAGACCCCACCCAGCCGCCGAGACCACCAATCCTCCAAACCACATACGGTTTGTAAAAAACGCGATGATAATACCGGGAAGGTCCTTTCCCCAGGCTATCTTTGGAAGCCTGTCCGCGGCCTTCTTTTGCATCACCACTCCCACATCCCAGAGAATGGCGCAGAGCGTAATCAGCACAATGCAAATCCAGATAGACATCAATCCTATCCTTTATTCAAATCGTGAAGATTATTAACCCGACCACATCCATTTGTCAACAGGCCCATTCACCTGAGGGATGGGCACAAATCAAATTCCCTGAGCCATGTGCTTTCAGCATTCACTTGCCCAAGCCCCGGGCGCAAGCCGTGCTTGAAAAATTCTCCAGATCCGCTGGGCCCGCGGATTATGCTTTGACGCCTGGTGGGGTACAATTATAACCACCCCTCAATTTACCTTGCCAAGCGGGGTGTCCTCTTTTATAATGCCGCCATATATCTTTGGCGAGTAGAAATGAGCAGGATTCCCGATGAACTGGAATTATTGGCGCACCAGGATTCGCATCCGCTGAAGGTCCTTGGCTTTTCCGGATGGTGCAGGGACTGGGTAGAGCCGGCGCGGCTTGAGGCGCTCTTTGAACCGGACCCGCTTGAAGCCCTCCACACCTCTGCGCGGTTCACCTGGCTCAAGCATAAATCGGATAAGGGTAGCTGGGTTTACCGCACGCGCTGGGACATGGGGAATGGGCCCCAGGATTATTTCATCAAGGCCTTCAGTGAACGAGAGGTCTTTAGTGTTATGCTTCGGAGGATGTTCTCGATGAGAGGACTTCGCCGCCCCTGGCGCTATCCGAGAAAACTTATACTCCGCATGATTTATCCCTCCGAGGCCCGGGTCTCGTGGGTGGCGGCCGCGGCCCTGAAGGCCAAAGCGATTTACACCCCTGAACCAGTCGCATATCTCTCCCGTCGCAAGGGAGTTCTCCGTGATGAGGTCTTCATCACCCGCGCAGTAGAATCCCTGCAAGGGGCGAACCTGAGAAAGTATTTTAATCGGCGTCTCGCAGACCCGGAGCACATGGATAAAGTCAAAGAGAAACGCAGGCTCATCCGGGAGATGGCTGAATTCTTTCGGCAGGTGACGGAAAGCGGGGTGTTCTTCCCAGACCTCAAACTGCACAATCTGCTTTTAGCTAAACCGGATGACGGCTCAACTCGCTTCTACATCAGTGATACCAACGAGGCGGTTTTCCGGCCTGCGGATGAGTTTATCATGCTCGACCATTTTAACCGAAACCCGGATAACAGGAATATCATAACCAACCTTGACAGAGTCCGGTTTCTAAAGGCATATCTTGCCTGCCGGAATGATGAGAGGGACTGGCGGGAAGTCTGCAAGGCCCTGGAAAGGCAGGCCCTGTCCGGGCGGGCCCGAAAAAGATCGAAAGGGTTGAAGGGGTCAAAAAAACCATGAAGCCAAAGGTCCTGGTGACGAGAAAGCTTCCCGGTGACGCACTCAAAATCCTTGAAGCGGCTTGCGAGGTCCGGCTTCATGCCGGGGACAGGGCCATGTCCCGGGAGGAAATCCTTGAGGCAGTGGCTGGCTGTCAGGGGATATTGTGCATGCTCTCGGACCGGATTGACCGGGAGGTGCTTGCCGCGGCCGGCAAGGAATTGCGGGTTATATCCAACTATGCCGTGGGCTACAACAACATTGATATAGAGGATGCGACGAAAGGGGGGATTCTGGTTTGCAATACCCCCGGTGTTCTCACCGAGGCCACTGCGGACTTTACATGGGCCCTTTTACTTTGTGCGGCTCGCCGGATTATAGAAGGCGACCGCATGGTGCGGCAGGGTGGGTTCAAGGGCTGGGGACCGGAGCTTCTGCTCGGTGTTGAGCTGTGCGGTAAAACCCTGGGAATAGCGGGCATGGGAAGGATAGGCTCTGCCGTGGCCCGCCGCGCCCTCGGGTTCGGCATGAGAATCATTTACACGGATGAGAAGAAAAATGAAATAGCGGAAAAAGAGCTCCGCGCTAAAATGGTGGACAAGGACACATTGCTGAAACAATCCGATTTCCTGTCTCTGCACCTGCCCCTGACCGGGAAGACACGGCATTATATCGGGGAGAAAGAACTGGATATGATGAAGCCGGGCGCGATCCTCATAAACACGGCCAGGGGGCCCATAGTGAACGAGGCCTCGTTAGTCTCGGCATTGAGGCAAAACCGGATAGAGGCGGCCGGACTGGATGTCTATGAAAACGAGCCTCAGATTGTGCCAGGTCTCGCAGACCTTCACAATGTGGTCCTCGCTCCACACCTCGGAAGCGCTAATTCAGAGACCAGAACCCGCATGGCCCAAATGGCGGTTCAGAACCTCCTTGATGCCCTTGAAGGCAAGCTACCTGAGCACTGCGTTAATCCACAGATCGGAAAGAATAGATGAAGCACTCAGAACCTTGCACTATTATTTGACCCCACTTTCTTGCACGTTGAAAATATTT
>CAZOMR010000069.1:0-13305 GCA_964580655.1 uncultured bacterium | reverse complement strand
TTTGGCTTAAAGAAATTTCCCATCCCTTGAGGGGAGGGGATTAAGGGGAGGGTGATCCTGGCCTTATTTCTCAAGGGACTGCGAGATTTTTGCTCTTTAATCAAGATCACCCTCTCCCCATCCCTCCCCCATCAAAGGGGGAGGGAGATAAGGTTATGAAACCACTTCTAGCAGACCCCGCAGGTGCGGCACTTGTCCGGGTTACAGGGCGGTGTCAGGAGTTTATTCAGGCCGCGGTGGTATTCTTCCAGCAGGTATTCCCGCTTCACGCCCACATCCAGGAAGTTCCAGGGCAGTATTTCATCCTCGTATCGAGGGCGATAGAGGTAGAAGTCCAGAGGAATCTTTTCCTCCCTGACCGTGCGTGCCCAGTTGCCCTGGTTTTCAAGAACCTTTATCAACCAGGGACCAAGGCGTCTATCCCCGCGTGAAAGCAGTCCCTGCACCTCTGCCTGCCTCGGGCTTTCCGCAGTGATCTTCACCCCTGAATTACGGCGCAGTTCATCCCGTATGATGCTTATCTTTTCCCTCAGAGACTTTGCACTCTCCTGTGGATGCCATTGAAATGGAGTCCAGGGCTTGGGCACGAAAGGATTCACGCTGAGATGAACCTCTCCGGGAAACCTCTTCTTTCCCGATCCCATTGCCAGCGAGGCCATGATTTTTCTGATCAGAACAGGTATCTCCTCTATGTCCATGCGGGTCTCCGTTGGCAGGCCGACAAGAAAGTAGAGCTTGAGCTTGCGGAATCCAGCCCTTCCGATCCGCCAGGCCGCGTCCAGGAATTCCCTGTCCGGGATAGGCTTGTTCATCACCTGGCGCAGTCGCTCCGTGCCTGTCTCCGGGGCCAGGGTCAAGGTCTGGTGCCCGGAATCAGCAAGTGCATCAAGCAGGGTATCGGGGAGGGCGTCCGCTCGAAGGCTTGAGACAGAGACCTTCGCCCTTTTAGCCTTGATAAAATCCAGAATTTTGACCAGCATGGGATAGTCAGGAACCACCGGTGCAACCAGGCCGATCTTTTCGCGATGCTCAATTAGTGTCTCTATGTCATCCAGGATTTCGCGTGAAGGCCGGTGCCGCGGCGGTCTGAGGAGATAGCCTTCCGCGCAGAAGCGGCAGGCCCTCCCGCATCCCCTGCTGATCTCGATCAGCCCCATATCCTCGAACTCGATCCCCGGGGCGAAGAGTATCTGTCTTACCGAGTGCCCTTTCAGATCTTTATGGAATGCGCGGGCCACCCTTTCCGGCGCCCCGGAGAGAGCCTCCCGGCCCCCGATAGTGCCTTCCTGGTTGTAATGCACACGGTAGAACCGGGGAATGTAGATGCCTGGAGCGTCCAGGAGTGCCCCCAGCCAGCGCGCCTTTGACCCGGACCCTCCAGGAGACCTGTAGGACTTGCGGGCCTTCAGGATTCGCGGCATGAATTCCGGGATGATGGCCTCAGCCTCGCCTATCGCGGCAATGTCCAGGAAGCCCGAGGCAGGTTCAGGGTTAAGCGTTACTGCTATGCCCCCTGCCATCACGAGCGGAAAGCCCTTGCGGGCGGGTTTTTGCCGGCGGCTTGCAAGAAGCGGAATCTTTGATAGCGAGAGCATCTCAAGAAGAATCAGCAGGTCGTTTTCAAAGGGCATGGAGAAGGCTATGATGTCGAATTCCGAAATGGGAGCGGAACTCTCAAGGCTCAAGACAGGTATTCCCCTTTTACGATGGCGTGAAAGCTCCTGAGCTTCCGGGTAAAAGGCCCGCTCGCAGACTACATCATTGAACTCATTGAATAGCCTGTAAACAGTCTGGAATCCGAGGTTGGCCATGCCCACCCGGTATGTCCCGGGAAAAACAAGCACTATACGCAGGCGATCCGCCCACGGCTTGATGATAGTCCCGCGCTCCTTCTCTAAAACACGCTGATTCCTCTCTCTGATCCTTTGCACTGCTTTATCTTATCACGGCGAATGTCTCATGTCCTGCTTCGCAGGAATCTCAAATCTCAAATCTCAAATTCCGTTCAGGGACAGTGCATCAGTCTCCGTGCCGGCGCAGGTATGCCGGGATGTCGTATTCATCCTCTGTATCCTCGCTGAAAGGGGCAATCAGCGTTGCGGCCTTTTCCTTGCTCTGGTTCCGCTCGCGGTTCCGGATAAATGGGGGAATATCCATGGCCGCCGGGAGGTCATCAGGGGATGTCACGGTGAATGGGCGGAATTTTCTCCGGAATTCATGCGCGAAGTCCTGGAACCCGGTTGCGATCACCGTGACCCTGACCTCGTCCTTCATCTCGTGGTCTATGACCGCACCGAGGATTATTGTGGCATCCTGGTGAGCCTCTTCGGTGATCAGGCTCGATGCCTGGCTGACCTCGTGAAGGGTTAGATCAGGTCCGCCCGTGATGTTAATCAGGACTCCCTTTGCACCTTCTATCCTGAGGTCTTCGAGTAGTGGATTTGAAATGGTGTAGCGTGCGGCCTCGGTGGATCGCTCCTCGCCAGAGCCAACTCCTGTGCCCATCAGGGCCATGCCCCTCTCGCTCATAACGGCCTTGACATCCGCGAAGTCCACATTGATCAGCCCCCCCACGGAGATCAGCTCCGCCACCCCTTTCACGGCCTGCAAGAGCACCTCGTCAGCCTTCTTAAATGCCTCCAGTACCGTTACATTCTTGCCTACCATGGTTAGCAGGCGCTGATTGGGTATTACGATCAGGCTGTCCACATGCTCCTTGAGTTCCTCCAGGCCCTGCTGGGCCTGCCGCATGCGGCGCTGTCCCTCGAACTCGAAGGGCTTCGTCACCACGCCCACCGTCAGCAGGCCTGCCTCCTTTGCAATGCGGGCGATCACCGGCGCACCGCCTGTGCCCGTGCCTCCGCCCATGCCTGCTGTGACGAAGACCATATCCGCGCCCTCGAATAATTCCTCGAACTGACTCGATGTCTCCTCCGCAGTTTGCCTGCCTATCTCAGGGTCCCCGCCTGCGCCCCGGCCCTGGCCCAATTGCACACGACAAGGGGCTCTGCTCAACTCCAGGGCCTTGCTGTCCGTGTTCGCGGCAACGAACTCCACACCTTTAAGCCCCGAGGCTATCATGGTGTTGACAGCATTCCCGCCGCCGCCGCCTACTCCGATTACCTTCAGCTTCTCTGCTCCACGAGTGTCATCCACAAATTCCAGCATCTCCTTTTCCTCCTTCCGCTTCCTTTTCTTTACCTTTGTTTATTATCATCAAAAATATTCTTCCATCCATTCTCGCATTCTGTCCACGACCTTCTGAAAAATGTTATTATCCCGGATGCGGAACCTTCTGCGAGACCGGTTTTTGCTACCGTAGATAACCAGCCCGACACCCGTGGCATACATGGGGCTTGCAACCACATCAACAAGTCCGCCGATCCCGGTCGGCCTTCCTACCCGGACAGGCATTTCAAACACCTGTTCACCCAACTCCTCTATTCCAGCGAGAAGTGCGGTTCCGCCGGTCAGCACTATTCCTGATGCGATCATATCCTCCAGCCCTGCCTTGAGCACCTCGCGGTTTACCAGCGCGAATATCTCTTCCACCCTCGGCTCGATGATCTCGCTGAGCAGTTGTCTTGGTATGACCCGCGGTTTCCTTCCACCCACGCTCGGGACCTCAATGGACTCGTCCTTGCCCACAAGTCGGGTGGCCGCGCATCCGTACTTGATCTTGATCTTCTCCGCCTCGGCGGCAGGTGTGCGAAGTCCTGTTGCAATGTCGTTGGTAATGTGGTCTCCGCCCAGACCGAGTACCACCGTGTGTTTGATACTCCCCCGGTGCCAGATGGCCAGATCAGTTGTTCCACCGCCTATGTCCACGAGCACCACGCCGATCTCCTTTTCCTCCGGGCTTAGCACGCTCTCTGAGCTTGCGAGTTGTTCAAGGACTATGTCCGCGACATTCAGGCCAACGCGGTTCGCACAGCGTATGATGTTTTCTGCCGAGGTTATCGCGCCTGTTACTATATGCACACGCGCCTCCAGCCTCACACCGGCCATACCAAGAGGGTCCTTGATGCCGTCCTGATCGTCCACGATAAACTCCTGCGGCAGTATGTGGATCACCTCGCGGTCCATGGGAATAGAGACGGCCCTTGCCTGATCCACCACGCGTTTGATGTCAACCTCGCTCACCTCGCGGTTCTTGATGGCCACAATGCCGTGGCTGTTGAAGCCCTTGATGTGCCCGCCGGCTATCCCGGCATACACAGATCCTATCTCACAGCCGGCCATCAACTCCGCCTCTTCCACCGCCTTCTTTATTGATTCCACTGTCGCGTCAATGTTGACCACCACGCCTTTGCGCAGACCATGCGAAGGGCTGGACCCTATTCCCACGATCTCTATCCCTTCAGGGGTCATCTCCGAGACTATCGCGCATATCTTGGTCGTGCCGATGTCCAGTCCCACCACATTGTCTCTCTTCGCCACTTTCTTCACCCCCTCTTAGTTTCCTAGAGCCCCCTCGGACCTCTCTCCTATGGCCTCAAGAACATGGAGCCTTCCTCTCTCGCCAATTGATACCCGCTTTTCAGCTTGGCCGTAATCCGGCCTTCACAATTCAAATCCAGCACTGCCACTTTTTTCAGGTCAGAGTCCAGTTCCAGAACCACGCGCTCAAGCTCCTTCCACTTCTTTTGCAACTCTCCTTCTCCGAACTTGATCAAGACCGCATCCTTTGAAGTCCAGAGCTCTATGCCAAAGATGCTGTCCAGATGTATCTCGGAGATGTCCTTGACAGGCAGTATCCTGGAGCGCCCTGCGAGATAGAGTATTTCAGCCGTCTTTCTCAGCTCGGCAGTTACCTTATTCTCGATAACCTCCTGCAGGAAAAGCCCGGTGATGACCGGGAAATCCAGGCTGTCCGCGGGAACGACCTTTTTGAATATCTCAAGGTCTTCATCAAGATAATAGAGTGAGTCCATTGCCACGATAGCGATCGGGGTCCTCTCTTCAAGCTCGATCAAGACCCGATCCGGAAGCTGGCGGCGCACACTCACGCTCTTGACCCAGGGATGAAACTCGACACCCTGTATAGCCTCGGCCAGATGGAATGAAAAGATATTTCTTCCCTCCCGAATCCCAGCAAGCTTCAGCACATCCTCCCGGCTGACATGCTGACCTGTGTTCACATTCACTTCCTTGATCGTAAAGGCCGGTGCCTGACGGATATAATCCGCACTCAACTTACACGCGGCTCCGAGCGCGGCTCCGAGCACTAGACAGCCTGCCCCGGCCATGATCCTCCTGGCCATGAGTTTCCGTCCTGGCCGTGCCCGGCCCGCGGACCCTCTATTTACTCGCCGCGTCTTTTGCCTTTTTCGAGAAGCCATACCTCTACCGCATAAGCCTTTCAGAGCTTTTCAGCATCCGTTCCACCAGTTCCTCGAATCCTATCCCCATACAAGCCGCAGACTTTGGCAGGAGGCTGGATGAGGTCATCCCCGGAATGGTGTTGATTTCCAGGACAAAGGCCCCCCTCTCAGGATGAAGGCGCATGTCCACCCGTGCTCCGCCCCAACAGCCCAGTGATTCATAAGCGGCCTTGCCCCAGGCTCGCACCTGCTCGGTCGTCTTCTCCGGAAGCCTGGCCGGAGCCTCGTATTCGGAGCCCCCTTGAATATATTTAGCCTCGTAGTCGTAAAATCCTTTTTCAGGGATGATTTCCACCACGCCAAGCGGTTCACCATCCAGGACTCCTACCGTGATTTCCCTGCCCTCAATATATTCCTCTGTCATCGGATGAGGGTCGTAGGCCAGCGCACGCTCGAACGCGGCATCAAATTCATCTTCCTTCCTGACTATGCCCACCCCTAGGGTCGAGCCTTCAGATGATGGCTTGATGACCAATGGCAGGGGAAACCCCATTTTTTCCAGGACAAAACTCTTGGAGAGAGCCGGGCAGTAAAGAGGAGTAGGAATTCCGTGATGAATGAATATAGCCTTGGCCTGTGTCTTGTTCATGGCGAGTGCCGAGGCAAGAACCCCTGAGCCGGTATAAGGCATACCCAGCATCTCGCACAGGGCCTGGATCCTTCCATCCTCTCCCCATCCGCCGTGCAGAGCCAGGAAAGCCAATTCTATGTCAGCAGACCGGAGCTGGTCCGCCACAGCCTCGTCCACCACCAATTCCTTGACCTTATACCCAAGACTGACAAGCGCCCCTGCGATCGCTTTGCCGCTTTGCATGGAGATCTCGCGTTCCCCGCTTGTGCCTCCCATCACTACGCCGATCATTTTTTCCTTCAAGTTCATGTCATCCATATCCTTCGGACAGGCTAGTCCCTTCCTATGATCTCAACCTCCTCCTTCAGCTCTACCCCGCTTTGCTTCTTCACTTCATCCTTTATCCGCTCGATAAGCGCGATCACATCCCTGGCCCGCGCCCTCCCGCGGTTGACGATAAAATTGGCATGTTTTTCCGAGACCTGGGCATCGCCGATCCGCTCGCCTTTTAACCCCGCGTTTTCAATCAACTGGCCAGCGAACTTGCCCGGGGGATTCTTGAAGATCGAGCCCGGACTGGGCTGACTCAAAGGCTGAGTGGTACGGCGGCGCTTCAGGCTTACCATGATCCGCTCACGGATTTCCACGGGGTCATCATGGGACAAGGAGAATTCTGCGCCAAGGAAGATGGTCCCCTCCGGCTTTTTCAGGCCCCGGTAGGAGAAATTCAAGTGCTTCCTCTTTAGCTCCCCCACGCCCTCCTTGGGCCGATAGAAAGAGACCCTCCGGACCACATCCGCTATTTCCCGCTTGTCTGCTCCTGCGTTCATTACAAGTGCGCCGCCCAGGGTGCCGGGAATACCCGCCATGAACTCCAGGCCGGCAATTCCCTCCAGTTGGCAGTATTTTACAAGCCGGGCCAGCCACAGACCTGCTCCGGCCCATACCTTTAATTCTTCCTTCACCTCCACCTCCTGAAAACTGGATGACAGGTTGATGATGACCTCGTCAACGCCCCCGTCCAGCACAAGCAGATTAGTCCCTTTTCCAATCACCCTCCAGGGCAGGCCCTTGTCCTCGCAGAACTCCACGGTCGCGATAAGGTCTGGAACGCGTTCAGGAAAAACCATTACCTCGGCCAGTCCCCCGATGCGGAAAGAGGTATACCGCTTCATCAGAACACGGCAAAACACTTTGCCCTGGATCTGCCGCGCAAGCTCTGCGGCCGCCTTTTCCATCTCCTTTTTCTTCTTATGTATCAATTCCCTTCTCCTCCCAAAATCTCGAGCAGTGCGTCTCCAACCTGCCAGATGTTGCCCGCGCCCATTGTCAGAATCAGGTCTCCCTTCTCGATCAGCCCGGCAAGTCGCGCAGGAATATCTTCCCTGTTCGAGATAAACTCGATTCTCAAACGCTCGTTTCGCGTTCCTTTCTTGATCGCATCATATAGCCACTCCCCTGTGATACCGTGTCTAGGCTCTTCGCCAGCGCTGTATATCTCTGTGAGTATAAGGATGTCCGCCTCGTCAAAGGCGTGGATGAACTCTTCCTTCAAATCCTGGGTGCGGCTGTATCGGTGCGGCTGGAACACGCATATCACTCGCTCGGGCTTGGCTTTTGAAAAGTAAGCCGGGGCCATCCACTCCCTGGCCGCGCGAATAGTAGCCTGGATTTCAGTGGGGTGATGTGCATAGTCGTCCACTATGACCGCTTCTTTAGCCACGGCCTTGATCTCGAAGCGACGGTGAATTCCGCGGAATCCTTCCAGTGCCCGGGCAATTGTTGTGAACCCTATTTCCAGTTCCAGTCCCACAACTATTGATGCCAGGGCATTGAGAGCATTGTGCCTGCCGGGCATGCCGAGTTTTACCCTTCCCAGTTCTTCCCGGCCTTTCAGCGCGGTAAAATGACATCCCCCGGACTCACTGCCGATCTGGACAGCGCGGAATTCCGCATCCTCGCCCTCGCCGTAGGTGAGGTGGGGCCGGCTGACACGGGGAAGAATCTTTTTTATCACCGGGCAATCTGCGCATACCACACTCAGGCCGTAAAAGGGAACTGAGTTGATGAACTCCACGAAGGCGTTTTCAAGGTGAGAGAATTCCCGGTAGTGATCCATGTGTTCGCGATCAATGTTGGTCACCACGGCCAACATGGGCCGGAGTTTCAGGAATGTGCCGTCGCTTTCATCCGCCTCTGCGACAATCCATTCGCCGGTGCCGAGGCGCGCATTGCTCCCGAAGGTGTTTAGCCTGCCACCGATCACTGCTGTTGGGTCCCATCCCGCGGCCTGGAGCACTATGGCGACCATTGATGTAACCGTGGTCTTGCCGTGTGCTCCGGCAATGGCTATTCCGTTTTTCATTCTCATCAGTTCTGCGAGCATCTCGGCGCGTGGAATAACCGGCAGGCCCCTGGTGTGTGCCGCCTGGACCTCCGGGTTGTCCTCGCGCACCGCGGAGCTCACGACCACCACATCCGCGCCCTTTACCTGGTCCGGATGATGGCGGTAATAGATTTCAGCACCCTGCGCGGAAAGCCGGGTCGTGAATTCGCTTTCCTTCAGGTCAGAACCGCTCACCCGATAACCCAGGTTCAAAAGCACTTCTGCTATCCCGCTCATTCCTATGCCGCCGATCCCTATAAAATGGACATGTTCTACTTTCCAGCGCATTACTTAACCCTCATGCCCCGGGGTCCTTGCAGATTCCTTGACCAGGGCATAAATTTCATCCACCAACTGCGAGGCCGCGCGTGGCCTGGCAAGGCTCCGGGCCCTGTCCGCCATCTCTTTGCGGGTATTCTCGTTTTGAAGGATGCTCTCAATGGCCCCTGCCAGTTTTTCGCCGGTCAGCTCGGCTTCAGAAAACATCAGGGCGGCCCCGCCGCGGACCAGGTATTCGGCATTTCTTGTCTGGTGGTCGGATGCGGCATGTGGGAATGGTATCAGGATGCCTGGTCGGCCGCTCAGTGCTATTTCAGCCACTGCGCCAGCGCCGGCGCGCGAGACCACCAGATGGGCGCGCAGGAGATATTCTCCGAGGTTCTGGATAAATGGCCGGACCTCGGCCCTGAAGCCGCTGTCAGCATAGGCCTGGGCCACATCGCGTTCATCTTGATCCCCTGTCTGGTGAATGATTTTCAGTCTCCTGTGGTATCTTTCCAGACACGGGATAGCTTCCATCATCAACTGGTTTATCTTATGTGCCCCCTGGCTACCGCCGAGTATCAGGATGCAAAAGCGGCTGTTATCATCAGGGGGTTTTTCTGTCCCGCTCAAATTCTTGAGAATCGCTTTTCTTATCGGATTTCCGGTCAGTATGATTTTCCTTTTTTTATCTGCCTGCGCAAAGTTTGACCGCGATTCCTCGAAACTGATAAACACTCGAGCCACGAGTCGGCTCAGGATTCTGTTTGTCATTCCCGGAACTGTATTCTGTTCCTGAACCGCGCATGGCACATGCAGTATCCATGCGGCAAGCAGGCCGGGGCCGGAGACATATCCTCCGACTCCTAGTGCAAAATCCGGGTTGAATTGGATGATGCATCTCATGGCCTGGAGCAAGCCGACCGGGAGGGTGAGCATGGCCTTGAGCCGGTCAAAGAGAGCCTTTTCAACCAGTCCTCTGGACCGGATAATGGCCAGCCTGTAGCCCAGTGGTGGGATCAATTTTGCCTCGATTCCCTTTTCCGTGCCCATGAACATGACCTTGTTCTCCGGGTCCCGGGACACGAACTCCTCGGCCACCGCGATCCCCGGGAACAGATGTCCCCCGGTTCCTCCACCCGCAATCAACAGCCGCATAGTCTCCATGTCCTGTTATTTATCATATGCTCTAGCCGAAACATTCAGTAGTATTCCAACCGCAATCAGGTTGATGAGGAGTGAACTCCCGCCTGAACTGAGGAATGGCAGGACCAGGCCCTTTGTAGGAAGGAGTCCCATCACCACGGCCATGTTGATAAACGCGGGAAGCCCGATGGATGCGGTCAGGCCCATTGCCAGGAAGCATCCGAACATGCTGGGAGCATGCAGAGAGATTCGGATTCCCCTGATGATAATAACGAGAAACAGGATCACCACAGTCACGACACCCACAAGGCCCAACTCCTCTCCGATAACGGAAAAAATAAAGTCTGTATGTGCATCAGGAAGATAGAAGAGCTTTTGTCTTCCTTCTCCCAGGCCGACTCCCCATATACCCCCGGAGCCGAATGCCAGAAACGACTGCACCAACTGCCAGCCGGCGCCTTGCGCGTGTTCCCAGGGGTTCAGGAAAGTGATAATCCTCTGCCAGCGGTATTCTTCGCTGGCGAGAAGGTAAAACAGCATCGGGGCCGAGACAATGCCTGCGCCCAGGAGGTAGCTTATTCGTGTTCCTGCCGCGAAGAGCATGAGGAACACCAGGATGGCAAGGTTGAGCGCTCCACCGAGGTCTGGTTCAAGGAAGATGAGTCCGATCATTATCCCGGAGACCACTAGATACGGCAGGAATCCTTTTTGAAAATTCCTGATCTGCTCTTGTCCCCCAGACCCCTCTGACTTTCGGGCGAGCGAATGCGCGAGAAAGATGATCATGGCCAGCTTGGCGAGTTCCGAAGGCTGGAAGCTGAGGCCGTGCCAGGTCAGCCATCTCTGCGATCCCCTTATAGGGCTTATGCCAGGCACCAGCACAGCTATCAGGAGGATCAGGCCCAGTAAAAGGAACGGGATCGCGAGCTTGCGGTATATCTCATAGTTTACATGCATTGCAAGCCACATTACGACCACTCCCAATCCAGCCGCGAGGAGTTGGCGCTCTAGGAAGAATTGGCTCTGTCCAAACCTCTCTTCGGCAAAGATCGAGGATGTGCTGTAGACCATGACCAGACCCATGCCTGTCAGGATCAGCACTGTAAGGATCAGCAAGTTATCGAAGTGCAAATTATGTTCAAACCGCCTCATCCTCTGTCCTCACCTCGCCTGGATCAGACGACGAAAAGTATCTCCGCGATCCTTGTAATCGCGGAACTGGTCAAAACTCGCACACCCTGGTGAAAGCAGGATCACATCTCCCTGCCTGGCCCTTTCTCTGGCACGACGAATGGCCTGCTCAAGGTTCAGAACCACCTGAATGTCATAATCTGCGGGGGATTCAAGTTCTCGCGCTATCTGGTCGCGTGACTCGCCGTATGCCATGATAGCCTTGACCCTTCCTCGCAGACTTGGCTTCAATTCCTTGAAACAGCAACCCTTGGCCTGTCCGCCCATAAGCAGGATCACAGGTCCTCCAGATCCCTCGGACCTGGAGAAGGTCTGAATAGCTCGCTGGACAGCCCCGACATTGGTTCCCTTGGAATCATTGTAATATCGAACCCCGCTCTCCTCCATGAGATACTCCATGCGATGAGGAAGGCCTTTGAACTCGGCCGTCGCGTCTTGGATAGCCTGAGCAGGGACGGCAAGCGCTAAAGCGGCCGCGGCCGCGGCAAGGATATTCTCGATGTTGTGTTCGCCAGGGACTTTGATCTCACTGACCGGTATCCTTACCTCGTCCTCCTGGGGGCCGATGAATATGATCTCCCTGCCCCGCATGAAAACACCGGGCCTGAGTTTTTCATCACCGAACCAGATCAGGCTGGCGGGTATCTTCTCGGCCATCCGTGCCACAAGCGGGTCGCGCGCATTCAGCACCGCATAATCCTCATGTCCCTGGTATTTAAAGAGCCAGGACTTCACTTCCGCATACTCATCAAGATCGCGATACCGGTCAAGGTGATCGTCTGAAATGTTGAGCATCACCGCGACACGGGGCTTGAATTTTTCAATGAATTCAAGCTGAAAACTGCTGACCTCGCAGACGATCAATTCAACTCGTTTCCCCTTGATAAGAAGCTCGGTCAGAGGAGCCCCTATGTTACCCCCTACAAAAACCCCCTCGCCGTATTGCTTCCTGAATATATCCCCCAGCAATGTGGCAACCGTGGTCTTGCCGTTTGTGCCGGAGACCGCGACCAAATTACAGGCGTGAGGCCTGGGGCTTGAGGCAAAGAGGAATTGAAATGCTAGTTCGAGCTCGCTTATAACATGGATTCCCTGACGAAGAGCCTGCTTTAGACCGGGCAGACTCCTCGGCACACCCGGGCTTGTAACCACCAGGTCCGCGGCCAGAAAAATTTTCTCCGGATGAGCTCCGAGCACGCGAGTCATGTTCAGGCCTTTCAGTTCGGCCAGGGCTGAATCCAGCTCGCTCTCCGGCTTCTGGTCATTGACCGTCACTCTGGCTCCCTCTTGCGCGAGAAAGCGCGCCGCCGCGAGGCCGGATTTCCCCAGCCCTACTACCAGCACGCGTTTTCCCTTCAGGTCCATTCCAGTCCTACCTCAATTTCAATGTACTGATGGCAAAAAGCGAAAGAATGATCTGCAATATCCAGAACCGGACAATAATCTTGGGTTCAGCCCATCCTTTTTTCTCGAAGTGATGATGAACTGGAGCCATGAGGAATATGCGCCTTTTCTTCCACTTGTAAAAGGACACCTGCAGGATGACAGAGAGTGCTTCAGCGACAAAGATTCCACCCACTATCAGGAGCACCAGTTCCTGCTTGGTGATCACCGCGACCAGGCCGATACCACTTCCCAGGGCGAGTGCGCCGACATCCCCCATGAAGACCTGAGCAGGGTATGAGTTGAACCAGAGGAATCCGAGGCCTGCACCGAAGATGGCTCCGCAGAAGATGCTCAACTCGGCTGATCCCTGGACATAGGGCAGGCGAAGATACTCTGTAAAGTCAGCCCGGCCAGATATGTATGCAAAGACTGCAAATGTGGCGGCCACAACAGCCACAGGGCCTATGGCGAGTCCGTCAAGCCCGTCAGTCAGGTTTACCGAGTTGGATGATCCCATGATTACCACCAGGGCGAAGATGAAATAGAACCATCCAAGATTCGGGGCCACCTTTTTGAAAAATGGCACGGACAGTTGAAGCTCATACCCTGTTTGCGAGAACATGAACAGAAGAGCCAGGGTGCCGAAGGCGAATTGGAGGATCAATTTCATCCGTGCAGACAATCCCTTGCTGTTCTGTCGCAGGTGCTTGAGGTAATCATCCAGGAACCCGACCAGGCCATAGCTTGCGATGATGATGACTGCGGTCCAGATATAGTTATTACGGAGGTCAGCCCATAGGAGAGTGGCTGTGAGGATCGCGCCCACTATCAGGATTCCTCCCATAGTCGGGGTTCCCGCTTTCTCCATGTGCCGCATGGGGCCATCGTCTCGAATCACCTGGCCCACATTCATATCTTCCAGTTTCCGGATCAGCCATGGCCCGAACAGGATACAAATCAGGAAAGCTGTCACCGTTGCA
>CAZOMR010000068.1:0-13362 GCA_964580655.1 uncultured bacterium | reverse complement strand
GAAGATCCGGAGGATGAACGCGGATTTTCTTTGAACTTTGAACATTGAAGCTCTGACCCCCGATCCCCTTGTTGAAGCTCTGACCCCCGATCCCCGTTGAAGCTCTGACCCCCGATCCCCTTGAAGCTCTGACCCCCGATCCCCTCCCCCATCCAGGGGGAGGGAATCATATTTCTATTGCAAACAATTTAGTGCTCTCCTTAATAATTGCTGGATTCATGGATGTGGATTATGCGGTGGATTTACTTGACCGTTGCCTTTAGTTTTGCCTGGCCTCCTTCCACCACTACCTTGAATTCGACCTTTTTGCCCTTGTATTTTTTCTGGAGTGCGGGGAGTTGTTTTTTAATGGTTTTAGCGAGCTTCTCGCGTGTAAAGCCTTCCACTGGCTGTTTGCATGACTTACGAGCCTCAAGCATTTCGGAATGAAGCCGGTCAACCTTTTCATCGGGAAAGCCCTCGGGCCCTTGTTCTTTTTTCCCTGGACCAGTCCTGGATGCCCCGGCTTTTAGAGCCTCCGTGGGATTCTTTCCCGCATGGAGCGCGGCCTTGAACAGGTCCCGTTTATATGTTCCGGATTCGATCTGATACATAACCCTCATCCAATACTGGTTGTAGGAATTGAACTTGGACACCAACTGCTGTAAGCGGAATCGTATCTGGTAGTTTGCAGTCTGCTGGTTCGCGAGACGGCGGATCAGGTATTGCACCGATGTCTTTTGCTGTTCCGGAGGGGTCCGGCGGGAGCCGAGGAAGAATTGTTCATAGCATGTGCGGAGTTCTTCTATTCGTTTTTCCAGGGTATCCAGGGTTTCATTATCAAGTTCTTCCATCTCGTTACTCTCAAGCCCTTATTTATTATGACAAGTCCTGCTTTGTTTGTAAAGTAGGGGCAGGGCTTGCCCTGCCTAAATCGGGCGCGGCAAGCCGCGCCCCTACGTCTCGGCTATGACAACCATCACCAATCATGTCGCACACCTTCGGCTTACTTTTCCGTGAGAGTGAATACTCCGTCCCAATCCGGGTCTGGCGGCGAAGCAAGATAGAACTCACAGCGGCTCAGATAAACCCTGGAGGGGCCGTCCTCCGGGTCCATCCGGGTCGCCTCCTTAAACGCGGCAATGGCCTTGCCCCATTTTCGGTCCTCATAGTGATGAAGTCCCTCAAGGTAAACCTTGATGAGCTTCTCTTTTTCCGGTGCAAGCCCGCCTTTCTCTGCTAAAAGCTCATAGACCCGCACCGGGATTTTCTTGCCGACCACTCGCATCAGCCCCAGGTCTCTGGCCTCAATATATTCCATGGTCTGCTTATAAGTGGCCTCGCTGGCCATTGTAAATGTTTGATACTGCTTGTTTGCACCCTCCAGCCGTGATGCCAGGTTAACCTCGTCTCCCATGATCGTGTAGTCCATCCGCTTTAAACTGCCCATGTTGCCCACCACCACCTCGCCGGTGTTCAGCCCTATGCGCACGAAGAGCTCGTCTCTGCCCTGCTCGCGTAAGACCTTTCTCATCTCCGCAAGCCTTTTCTGTTGCTCAATCGCGGCCAGGCAGGCCCGGCGGGCATGGTCAGGGTAAGCGATAGGGGCGCCGAAGAACGCCATGATCGCATCGCCCTCATACTTGTCAATAGTGCCGTCGTATTTCAGGATGATGTCGCTCATCTCGGTCAGGTATTCATTGAAAAGTTGCACCAGGCCCTCCGGACTCAATTTTTCGCTGATGCTTGAGAAGCCCTGAATATCCGAGAAGAAGGCTGTAACCTCTCTGCTCTCGCCTCCGAGCTTGAGCTTGTCCGGATCGCTTGTCAACTCCTCTATTACATGTGGCGAAAGATAATAGCCGAACGCACTCTTGATGAACCGCTTGTCCTTTTCTTCCAGGGCATAGTGGTAGATGGTGATGCCGAGGTAAAGGAGCAGGAGTTCTGCCAACGGATAGAGGATGGTAAAGGAGTAGAATTTTTCAACAAAGAAATAATAATTGACAAGGCCGTATCCGAGAAACAGGATCACTGTTGCGAGAGCACCCCACAGCGGCTTCACACGGGGCAGGATCAGGCCGAGAATGAGACCGAGGAATATGATGATGAAGATGTCGAAGAAGCCATACCAGCTTGGCCGGGTGATGGCTTGCTGGTGCAGTATATTATCAATGGTATTTGCGTGCATCTCTATCCCTGGCATGGACTCGAATGGCACAGTGCGGATGTCGTAGATGGCGATGGCGGTTGCTCCGATCAGGACTATCTTGTCTTTGAAGATTTTTTTCGGATCTATATCCGGTTTTTCCTTGAAATCGCTTATCACATCGTATGCGCTGTAGTAAGAGAATGTATCCCGGGGCCCCCTGAAATTTATGTACATCCTTCCCTTTTCATCAACCGGGATACGAGTGCCAGCAAGTGTTATCCCGGAGACTCCCAGTTCATCCACCTCTATCAGGGGGTCCTCGCCCAGATAGGTCGCGAGTGCGGCCAGGGAAAGTAAGGGGTATACCTTGACATTATCAGGGCCAGGCGGATTGCCATCCGGAACCCTGTAAGCCGCAATCAAGGGGGCCTTGCGATAAACCCCGTCCTCGCGATCAGCAGTGAATGTAAAGTATCCGAAGTTTTGCACGCCCTCTGCAATGATAGGGATATTCACGCGCATGCCATACATATTGGTGATCTTCCTGGCAAACCTGTTCCACGAGCATCCCTCCTTCATCTGAACAGCCTTGATAGTTGACTGTTCCAGGCCTTTTACCTCTTCGGAAAAATCCTGATCTAAAAGTTGCTTCGTCTCCCACTCGGTCTCAAAGAAAAACCAGCCCAGCACCACCTGTGGAATTTCCTTGATCGCATCCGCGAAGTATTGATCAGTATTGGCCTGTTGCTTCAGATCCTGGATAAACTCGGGAAAGCTCTTGAGCCGGGCTAGAAGCTCAGCCTTCTTGATCTCTGCGCTCTGATTTTTTTCGAGAAGCTCATTAAGGTGCACCCGCTGGCCTCTGATCTGCGCCAATCTGGCCCGGACATCAGTGAGGAGCTTTTGATTCTTCTTCCTGGAACCCCCAAGCTCGGAAAGCAGTTGCTTAAGCAGTCGCTCCTCCCTATTCATCTCCTCGGCATATGCCTGGATGGCCCTCTCAGCTTCAGCCTCGTCCAGCTCCGCATCCGCCAGTCCACGCTTCTCGAATTCCTTCCTCACCTTCTCCAGATACTGGATGTTTATATTTTGATCCGGCTCCGCGAACACTATGTCAAAGGCCACCACCCTGGGCTCATAATTCTTCATGTTCAGGATAAACTTGCCCCACTCGTCTCTAGGCCAGGGCCAATGCCCCAGCTTGTCAATACTGGCCTCGTCAATGGCCACGATCACAACCTCGTCACCTATGGGAACCTTTCCCCGAATGCGGAACCGGAGATCATAAGCCTTGAGCTCCATCTGCCGCACCGCTGAAGCAAACCCGCTTTTCGCTAGAGGGCCGATCTTATACAACTGGGCTGAAAAATACACGATGAGCACAATAAAGGTGATGAGCAGGCCGATCCGAAAGGACGAAAGCCTGAAAATGAACCTCACAATGCGCCGTAGAAAATTCATTATCTGTCCTCGTTTAACTTTTGCTTTATCATACCGAAAGGATAAAAATTTGCAACCTGGTTTGTCCGGTTGACTGAGCGGGTAGGTTGGGGTATTTTTCTTGTATGAGGTATCTGGGATTCGGGCTTTTGGCACTGGTGTTTGTAGGAATTGTTTTGGCTACATATTTCTCGCCATTTGTCCGCGAGCCGGACATAAGCGGTCTCGGGTTTGCACACCAGGAGGCTATACGGGCCGGGATAGCAGGCATAATAGCTACCGCAACCACAGGCCTCGTAGGATACCTCCTCAGATTCTCAAACCCGAAAACAGACGATGACCGGGACACGGGCGAATGAAGGGCTCCAGGGAACTTTCCCGCAGGGTATCCGAGTTTCTGGGGCCGCGAGGCTACTTTGCAGGTGAGCTCCCAAACTACGAGCACCGCCCCGAACAACTAACCATGGCGCGAGAGGTGCTCTGTGCCTTCCAGGAGGCCCGGTTCCTTATAGTAGAGGCCGGCACTGGCACGGGCAAGACCTTTGCCTACCTTGTGCCGGCATTGCTTTCCGGGCAGAAGGTGGTCATATCATCAGGGACAAAGAATCTGCAAGAGCAGATTTTTTTCAAGGACATGCCCTCGCTGGCCCGGCAATTCAAGTTTCGCACCACCCTGATGAAGGGCCGATCCAATTACCTCTGTTGGTATAGATACAAGGATTTTCTCCGCGAGCCCATGTTTCCCTTTCGCCAGGACATCCGGGCATTCAAGTCCATAGAGAAATGGGTCACAAAGACCAGGACAGGAGACCGGGCAGAACTCCCGGACCTGCCGGATGATTACGCTACATGGCGCGAAATCTCGGCGACCTCGGAACAGTGCCTGGGTAGCAAATGCCCTGATTTCAAGCAATGCTTTATAACCCGCATGCGGCAGAACGCTCAGGAATCGGACATCTTGATCGTTAACCACCATCTCTTTTTCGCTGACCTCTCTGTGCGGGAACGCGGTTTCGGCGAGGTGATACCTCGCTACCGGACCGTGATATTTGACGAGGCTCACCAGCTTGAGGATGTGGCCACGGAATACTTCGGGTTCCAGGTAAGTGATTTCCGGATAGAAGGCCTGGCCAGGGACATGGTGAGAAGTCTTCCGGCTTTTATTCCCGGGGAGCCTCGGCGGAAGAGTTTTCACTTGGATATGGAAAAAGTAAAAAACCTGAGCAGGGTCTTCTTCAGAGCTGTTGCGGCCTTGGCCGATGGAAGGCTGGCCGGTGATGTACGGCATGAGGATGAGGCAAGGAGGTTTCTGCTTGAGGATGATGACCTTTCCGGTCAGATCGAGAAAATGGGCTTGGACTTATGCGAGGCGCTCATGGATCTGGGTGCGCGTTTTTCCGGCTTTGCAGACAAGGATGCTAACGCGGGCAACCTGAAGGAGCGGTCTGAAAAGATATCTAGCGAGCTTGCATTCATCCTGCGCAGGGATGACCCTGATTTTGTCTACTGGTGCGAGACGCGGCCCCGCTCGCTCCTCTTGCGGGCAAGCCCGCTTGAGATCGGGCCGACTCTCCAGGAGAGCCTTTACACCCGAGTGGACACTGCGGTCTTCACCTCGGCCACACTGGCCACGAGCCAGAACAACAAATGGTCATTTGAGTATATCAAGAGCCGTCTCGGACTGGATGAGATGGGCTCTCGGGTGGAAGAGTTGAAGCTCGAGTCAAGCTTCGATTTCCAGGAACAAGCTGTTTTCTACCTCCCGGTCAGCCTGCCGGAACCGGATGACCGGAGATTCATCTCGGCCGCGGCAAAGGAGATGGAGGAACTCGTGAAGATAAGCCGGGGTAGAGCTTTCCTGCTTTTCACGAGCTTCAGGAACATGTACAAGGTCTATGAGATTCTCAGCAAACGGCTGGATTTCCCGCTCCTTCGTCAGGGGCAAAAGCCTAGAACAGCCTTGCTGGATGAGTTCCGCAAGACCGACTGTGCGGTCTTATTTGCCACCGCGAGCTTCTGGCAGGGAGTGGATGTGATTGGCCCGGGGCTCAGTCTCGTTGTGGTTGACAAGTTGCCTTTTGCTCCGCCGTCAGATCCGTTGGTGGCCGCCCGGATTGCCCGCATCAATGAGCTACGCGGGGACGCGTTTCTTTCATACCAGGTTCCGGCGGCTGTGATTGCGCTCAAGCAGGGCCTGGGAAGGCTGATCCGGAGCAGAAACGACTTCGGAATACTGGCAGTCCTGGATACAAGGCTCAGGCGACGAGGGTACGGCAGGGTGTTCCTCGCAAGCCTGCCTCCCATGAGGATCACGGATAACCTGGATGAATTGAGCAATTTCCTCAAGAGCAAAGAGAGGAGCAAGAGGGGTTGAGCACAGCCTTGAAGGAAAAAAAGGTTATCTGGATAGCAGTGGCCGGGCATTTTCTGGACCATGTCTGCGAGATGGCTTTCCCCGCGGTGATGATCCTTGTTTCTATCGAATTCTTCGACCAGCCGGACAGCTTCGAAAATCTAGGCATGGCCTACTTCGCGGCCACCCTTTTTTTCGGCCTGTCCGCTATCCCTGCAGGGCGGCTTGTGGACCGGATAGGAACCCGGCGCATGCTCATCATATACAGCATCGGAAGCTCGATCAGCCTGTTCCTCGTAGGCCGGGCCCCCGACTTTCCTACCCTGGTTTTAGCCTTGTGCCTGCTCGGAATCTTCGCCGGACTATACCATCCCACGGGCAATACCTTTATCTCCTTCGGCACACGGCTTCACGGCAGGTCCATGGGCTTGCACGGCGTGGGAGGAAGCTTCGGACTGGCGGTGTCTCCATTTCTGGTCTCTGCGCTTGCGCAGTGGTTTGGCTGGCGCAATGCCTTCAGTATACTCAGCCTGGCTCCGCTTCTCCTCGGGATAGTCGTGTGGCGCGGCAGTGTAAAAGTAGAGGCCAGAGACCTCTCACCCACGCTCAAGGATGATAAAGAAGGCTCTCGACCCTACCTCCTTTTGCCGCTCATTTTGTTGTTTCTTCTCTCCATGTTCAACGGCATGTGCTATCGGGGTTTGATAACCTTTTTGCCCACATTTTTCATCGAGAAGGTTGACATCCCCTACTTGCACATGGAAGGAGTGATAAAGGGGGGCTTCCTGACCACCCTGGTATTAACTCTTGGCATGTTCGGCCAGTTCTTCGGCGGGCGTCTTGCAGACCGGGTTAACAAGGAGATGCTTTATACCGGGGTGTTCGTGTTTGCGTGCCCGCTTCTCTTCCTGATCGCTCACCTTCAAGACATTATGCTTGTCATTTCGCTGATGTGTTTCGCTTTTATCTATTTTGCAAGCCAGCCGGTTGGCAATGCCCTGCTTCCGCGCTACACCACTGCCGGATTTCGAGGGCGGATATTCGGGCTTTTCTTTTTCATGAACTTCGGCTTCGGGTCTTTCATGAGCTGGCTTGCAGGATGGATCGGGGAACGATGGGACCTGGCAAATATCTTCACGGTGCTTTCCGCTTGCTTGCTTATGGCGATATGTATGGGCGTGGCCCTTGTAGTTGCGGTGCCGAGGCTTTCAAAAGAACCTGGGCGAAAGCATGAGCAATCGGTCTAAACAAGAAACGAATAGATCAGGTATTTTCCCTCCAGGCCAAGATGAGCGATAATCGCGGGGATTAGTCCCTGGCGGATGTATATCTCGCCGAACAGGAGGTTGGCAAGGAAGGCTGAGATCACTATCCGGAGCGCTAATATATCGAAGCCCTGTATCAGGCCTAGATTTAAGAGTGAAAGCCATGCAAGAAAGCCGGTAAAGGCCGCTACAATTATCGTCGCGGGCCAGGGATGACCGGATAGTCCAAACAAGCGCCAGAAATAGACAAGGACCGTGACCATTCCGAATCTCGCAATCACTTCTTGTGACAGCACAATGAGAGGTTGACCCAGTGAGGTGAATAATTCACCTGGATAATACTCCGGAAGCCGTGCCAGGATCAGCTCATCACCAAGCAGGTAGCTAAATGGAATCAGCAAAAGGCCAAGCCCCAGGAAGGGCAGGATTTTCTCCTTGAGGTCTCTAATGTCCCCGAAGCCGATAAGCCGCAGGCGCCCGCCGTAGAAGAAGCCGACCATACTGCATATAAGCGCGGCGCCGAAGGTCATCAACATGTGGAAGAGCATGAAGGACTTGGCGAAATGAGGATTTGCGAGATGCTCGTCAATGCCGGGCATCAGGTGATGTGCCTGATAATGATAAAACGGATATGCGCATACCATGCAGAGTCCGGCCATGATGAATGCGTCGCGGCTCCATTCCACGCTCTGCCTGAGGAGCTTCAAAAGGGGAGACGGCGGAGTCATTGCGTGGAGCGGTCCAGGGTGAGAAGGGGTATCAATTCATCCAGCGCGGTGATTACCATGTCCGCGTCAAGCTCTTGCGGGATGGCCTGGCCGTTTGTTAAAAACGCGGTGCGGCATCCTGCGCGTCTTCCCATGAGGATGTCATAGAGGAAATCCCCGACCATCAGCACCTGCTCCGGCTTGAGTCGCCATTCTCTCGCTATGTAGAGCAGTGGCTCTGCCGAGGGCTTCAGGCCCACACCTGTATCCCGTGTTACCACCACGGAGAATTCCAGTCCCAGCTTTTCCATGACCTGGCGTGTGGTTGCATCGCCGTTTCGAGTAAGCAGGCCGCAGGGAAGATTTTCCCGCTTCAGGTAATCAAGCAGTTGTTCTGCTCCGTCATTGAATTCAGCTATTTTCGCGGCGCGTCTTTCATGCCGGAGAAGTATCTCAAAAGCACGGGCCTTCTCTTTCGGGGCCAGGGATTCAAAGAACTCCAGAACCGGGGGGCCCTCTTTCGGCGCACCCACTTCCCGGCGTATTGCCGCGAAGTCCAGCACCGGCTTTGTGATGGTGCCATCCATGTCAAATACCACACCGCTGATCATGTCCCTTCCAGAAATTCAAGGACAGCCGAAGCCACTCGCTCCAATTGCGATCGGGTCATCTCGGGATAAATCGGGAGGGCGAGACATTCACCAGCCGCTTTCTCAGCCTCTGGCAGGCCTGCGAAAGGCGCGAAAGCAGAGAAACAGCTCATGAGATAAAGTGGCACCGGATAATAGACCGCACAGCCGATGCCCTTGCCTTTGAGATGGGATACCAGCTCATCCCTCCTTTTGACTCTCACCACATAGCTGTTAAAGACATGTTCGCATTGGTCGGACACCTTCGGGGTCTTGACAGGGCTCTCGTGGAAGAGCTGATCGTAGGTGCGCGCGATTTCCTGCCGGGCACTTATCCAGTTTTTGAGATAACGCAACTTCACCCTCAACACAGCGGCCTGGATGGAATCCAGTCGGCTGTTTACACCCAGGGTATTGTAGTCCTTTGCGTATCTGGACCCGTGGATGCGAAGCTGATGTATCTTTCGGAAGGTCTCCTCTTGATCCGTCACCACCATGCCCGCATCGCCGAATGCGCCAAGTATCTTACTGGGATAAAAACTTAATGCTCCTGCATCCCCGATGGCCCCGGCCTTCCTGCCCTGATAACCTGCTCCCATGGCCTGTGCCGCATCCTCGAGAACAAACAGCCCCCTTTGTCGGGCAATGTCCAGAATGGGCTTCATATCCGCGCACTGACCGAAAAGGTGAACAGGCAGAATAGCGCGAGTCCTTTCACTGATGACATCCTTGATCTTTTCAGGATCGAGGTTAAAGGTCTGCGGGACGATGTCCGCGAATACCGGCTTCCCTCCTGCCAATACGATGGCACTCACAGTTGAAAAAAAGGTGTATGGAGTGGTAATAACCTCGTCTCCAGGCCTCAGCCCGAGCGACCTGAGAGTAAGGATTAATGCATCAGTGCCTGAGGCAACGCCAACAGCATAACGGGTCCCGATGTAATCAGCCAATTCGTCCTCAAAGGCCTCCACCTCCGGCCCCAGGATAAAGTTCTGGGATTCGACCACCCGGTGCAAAGCACCGAGTAGCTCCTCGCGGATGCCCGCGAATTGGGCCTTGAGGTCCAAGAAAGGAATCTGGTTATCCTCGGTCATCTTCTCCACAGCATTCGGCTTTTCAACCCGGCTTTTACCTGGGGAAAGGCGATGAAAGATCGGGACTTAGAAGATTCTTTGCGGGACCGTGATCCGGTCGCCTGGTTGTAAAGGGACATCGGGTTTTTTCCCGTTACGAATATCTTTCAACGGGACCCGGATGATCTCTATTTTTCCATCCGGGGTTTTCCGGCTGATCTTTGCCCGGTTCAGCGCGGCCATGCCGGTTAATCCTCCAGCCCGAATACATGCCTGAAAAGCAGTCAAGCCTTCCATATAAAATACCTGCCCAGGTTTTCGGACTTCCCCTTCCAACCAGATAAAGTTGACATTAACATCCTCAATACCCTTGGGAGCTACAAAGACAAAATCCCCGCCGTAGATAATTTTATCCTCTGAGAGGTCTCCCTGGCGGAGCAACTTGACAAGATCAATCTCAATCCGGCCTTCCAACTGGTTAATATCTTTTTCCTCGGCTTCGTCATCAAACTGATTTGCCGCACCGCGGATGATATAAGCATGGGACCCGGTGCCTTCATCCGTCCCTCCGGCGAGGGAGAGAAGCTTTATAAAGGACATGTGGTTGGTATCCAGGACAAATGCTCCCGGTCTTTTGACCGCGCCCTGGATGTTGATTTCCTTTGACTGAAACTTCACGATCTTGACCTCGACTACAGGATCCTTCAGGTAGTCCTTCGCGAGTTTTTCAGTCAGCTCATTTCTAACGTCGTAGATGCTTCTCCCCGCCACCTTGATTTCACCGAGCCTCCAGAAGCTGATTGTTCCTTTAGAGGATACCCCCACGACAGTGGACATCTCTGGTTCGCCCAGGACAGTGATATTCAGCACATCCCTCTCGCCCAGAATATAATCTTCCTGCGCCCGTGTACTGAGTCCGCAGATTAAAAGGATTCCTGCGAGAAGGTAATAGAGTGAGTTTCGCATCAAATCC
Organism: uncultured bacterium; assembly: GCA_964580655.1. GTDB lineage: Bacteria > RBG-13-61-14 > RBG-13-61-14 > RBG-13-61-14 > CAZOMR01 > CAZOMR01. The sequence continues at coordinate 2,791 of CAZOMR010000068.1, read as the reverse complement.
TGGTTTGATTGGTCTACTTACCGATCAGGATCGAGGGCATAAATACCACCTGCGCCCCGTAGTAGTCAATCTCGGTGTTATATGATACATAAGGCCCGCCAAAAGTGGCGGTCACATAGTCATCCTCGTCAGTAATGTTCGAATCACGCGAGCGATGTTTGTAGAGGAGTTCAATCGCAAACCATGTCCTGTTTCTCTTCTGGACAAGATCCCAGTTGAATGTGGCTCCGTAGTAAAGGAGATTATCCACCCGATCATGTTCCCAGAGGTTTTCCCGGTCATTGACCTCAAGATCAAAAATGTCCTGTCGGTAATTACCGCTCACTTCCAGGGACATTCTGCGGTAAAAGTAATATCGGAACTTGGCGGCCCCGGAGTAATAATTAAAAAACATGTCCATTCCATACACGCTGGTGCCTGCATCGCCGATCAAATCCATGCGGTATCTGTTTTCCTCAAGTTGGGTAAAGGTAATACGGCCGATGGGCAGTGTATAATTTTCAAGATCAATATAATCTCCCTCGTTGAAAAAGCTCTTTGTGTGAGCCCCGGCCGAGACCGACATGCTGGTCCTATCGCTGAAACGGTACCTGGCACCCAGCAAGCCCTGATAATAAGTGTAATCAGCGGTCTTGACATCCTTGGTGGCACGAATTGTAGGGGGGACTGTAGCCGTATCGTAATCGGTCACTACCAAGCGTTCCTCGAAAAGCCGCTGGCCTCCCTGGAAGTCAATGAAGCCTGTGGTCTTGGGTGAGAAATCATATTCCATTCTTGCATAGCCCAGATGTCCCGATGAATCGGAAGGCTTTCTCTCTTCCAACAATTCATTCTCCGGTTTATCAAAGGTCATGATCTCATATGAATAACGAAGCAACATCCGGGATTTCGAGCCTAACTTAAAGCGCAACTGCAAGGATGCGATGTTGTCCGTGTAAAGATAGCGGTTACCGAGGGCGCTTGTGCCGGGGCCGAAAAGTTCTTCAACACTTCGCGTCCGGATGATGTCGTCAAGAATCTCCAGGGTGACATTCCGGCCGGTATACATGAACCAGGCGCTTCCGTTAATGGAGAAATAGTTGTATTTGGCAGTGCTAATATCAGCGAGATCCTCGATGTCTCCCTTGGAGTCAATATATTGTGCATATCCCAGGGACACATCCAGACCCTCCTCGGTATCCACCTGTTTGGCCTTGCTTTCAATTCCGAGCATGTAATCCATCCAGGCTTGCCTGGTGGGATCCTCATTGTCGTCAACATCTACAGCGTCAATGTTGTCGTTCTGGTTATATTTAATATAGAGTTTGGGGGTAATCTCCAGGCTTTGGGCCTTCAGGACTTGAGCATATCCTGCGAGAAATAATAGAAGGATACCGGGAACGACTCTATTGAACAGAAATCTCTTTTTTTGCCTGATCACTAACTATCCCTCTTCAACATCCAATGTGCCGAAACGGTAAATTTTCTCAAAAGCTCTCGCTCGCTGGAGATTCCAGGGTGGCCTCCAGGTACTCTTCCGGCATAATCGGTAAAATCTTAACCGGCGGCACAGGAATCAATTCCATAATCTCTTCTCTTTTGTTGCAAAGGATTGAAAGTATCTCTTCCCTGTAGATGCGACCCTCCTTGGTATAAAGCCATTCATGATCCACCAGGCATTGCAGTTGCTCAGTCTCCGTGGTTGCATCCGCGCAGTCCGCCTGCACCTCTTTATCCACTTCCATTGCTATCTGGAACATCAGCGAGGCGAAATAGCGACGGTTGGCAATCCTGGACGGCTCGATTTCCATGAAAATCGGGGGAAGGCCATAATTCACAAGCAACTCCACTTCCATCTCATAATACTCTTCCGGAGTCATCCCGGAAATATCGGCCGGCCATTCCGGCTTATCCTTCAGACCCATTATCTCACAAAGAAAATCCACCAGCTCATTCTGTCTCACCTGCTCCAGAGAAAGGACCGGCTTCATATCCACTCGCTGGCACAGGTCCGGGACAGGGCTAACGACCCCCGTAGCCAGGAGCGGCATCAGGACTAAAAATGAAATCACAAAAAACAGATTCCTCACTTTCATATCCTCCTTGAACTTGGTGGGGCTGGAGTGTTTTTGGTACCAAAAATATCTCTTATATACAAATCTTTCCCTTTCCCCAAAATGACATCCGAGTTCCTCCTAGTTAGCAATTTTGTCCTATATTACCATTCCATTAAATTTTGTCAAGAAAAATGTTCAAAAAAATTTATCAAATATTTTAACTGGAACATCTGCTCAATTTGAAGGGGTTTATTAAAATATTGGCAAATATTCTTGTTTGTATGAACGTCCCCTATAAATCTTCCACTGCTTTGTGCGCATAGCGGCTTCTCAGCCTACCTGAGCGGTCATTGGGTATCGCAAGCCCCTTCTGTGGCTTGAGGACATTCCGGCTTTGCAACTTTTTTGTCAAATACAATAGTTCCGACTCTGAGGCATCATTTAAGTTATGCCTGAGAATGTTCAAAATGATCTCGCTGATGCCCTCTGAATTAATGCCTCTCCCCTTTCTTCTGAAACTTTAGCAAAAATCGTGCCTGAAAGACCTTAGGCTAATCACCTTGAATTGCTCAATAAATTCAAAGAGTTCGCAAATTATCACTTGATTTTTAAAAGGCTTTCGGCAAAGATAATTTCTCGATTTCGGGAAATTCTCATATCTGAAAAACGACAGGCTCTCGTGACCGGGGTCTGAAAAAATGGGAAAGCTTCTGTAAATCAGGACATTTTGTCCTGCCTCAGTTGGAAATGGAGAG
>CAZOMR010000067.1:0-13788 GCA_964580655.1 uncultured bacterium | reverse complement strand
ATTACAGCGCAAAAAAAACAAAAATCAATAAAACCCACTTTTATGTCGCAGGCCCGCTTTCGCAAGACTTGAAACTTAAGGCCAGAGAGGTATACTATAATAAAGATGAAGACCGTGTTTTTAAAACTTGCTGTTCTGGTTGTGCTTTTCGGGGGAGTTTTCTTTCTTCAAAGGGAAATTGACGCGACAAAGGCCCAGATAATTAAAGACCCTGGATATCAATTGCGTCCGCCAAAGTCTTCCATCATGAAAGCAGTTTCCCTGGGTCATGAGACCCTTGTTGCGGACATCTACTGGATGCGCGCCATCCAGTATTACGCAAACATGGGTGAGCTTGGGCGGATCCCGGCAGACCTTTATTACCTGTCTGAATTCATCACCGACCTGGATCCGAGGTTTGAATATGCTTATTATTCCACTGGCCTGGTCCTTACAATGGAACACGGCAACCACAATCATATCAAGACGATCCTTGAAAAGGGCAAGAAGAACATCCCTAAAAGCTGGAGAATTCCCTTCCAGCTAGGAGTTTCCCTTTATTTTCTTATGAATAACTACGAGGAAGCGGCCCAGAACCTTGACGAAGCCTGTGCGAATAAAGGATGGAAACCATATGCGTTCCTCGCGGCCCGGATTCGCGCCGAGGGTGGAGACCCCATGACCAGCATTAAGTTCCTGGAGAGCCAGCTCTCCCAGACCAAAGAGCCTTACTGGCGCGAGAAGATAGAGCAGCACATACAGGAACTCTGGGTCTCCGTGCACCTGCAATTTCTCAACAAGAAATTAGATGAATATCATCAGAAGACAGGATTATTTGCAGAGAGCTGGGAGGAGCTTTTCGATGCCGGGATAATGAAACCATTGGAAATACCCCGTGAGCCTTTTGGCGGCAGATATATTATTGACCTAGAGACTCATCAGGCCGACACCACAACGAACCATAAACTTTTTGTTTATCGTCCTCCAGAAAAGGTGTTCTAAAAATGATGATTCTGCGCACAGAGAACTTGAGCAAGGTTTTCTATACCGGGTTCTTACGCCATAAGGTGGAAGCAGTCCGGGAACTTAACCTTGAAATCCAGGCCAACGAGATATTCGGATTTCTCGGGCCCAACGGAGCGGGTAAAACCACCACTATCAAGATGTTGCTCGGCCTGATTCATCCGAGTCAGGGGACTGCCTGGCTCTTTGACAGGCATATCGGGGACATCGAGGTCAAAAAGAAAATCGGGTTTCTTTCAGAGGTGCCTTATTTTTATGATTACCTGTGCGGAGCCGAGTTCCTTCATTTTTATGCACATTTTTTTGACCTGAGCCGAGCCGAACGGGTGAGAAAAGTGAACGAGCTACTGGAACTGGTGGGCCTGAGCGAAGCTAGGGACATGCCTTTGCGCAAGTTCTCCAAGGGAATGATACAGCGCATAGGCATGGCTCAGGCGCTGATCAACGATCCGGAACTTGTCATCCTTGATGAGCCGATGTCCGGGCTCGATCCCCTGGGTCGCAAGGAGATGCGTGACCTCATTCTGCGACTCAAGCAAGAGGGCAAAACCATTTTCTTCTCAACCCACATCCTCCCTGATGTGGAGATGATATGCGACCGTGTAGGTATCATTCAGAAGGGCCGGCTCATGGATGTAGGCCGTCTGGTTGAAATCCTGAGAACCGCCACCCGTGCGGTTGACCTTGCATTCAATTTTCCATCAGTTTCCGCCGCGGCCCAGGCCGAAAAGGACATGGAAAAGGAGTCGCTTCCAGCGCTTGTGCGCCAGGAGGATCAGCTCCTGGTTTCCGTGTCCTCGGAAAAGGATGCCGAAAAGATCCTCGCAAAGCTCACCTCCCAGGACGCCACACTGATCTCCATGATTCCCCAGCGGGAGAGTCTGGAGGAACACTTCCTTCGCATGATCGGGAAAAAGGAGAATTCCGAGGGGTCTGGAGGAGACGGAAAATGAAAGTAATAGCAATCACCCTGAACACTTTGAAGGAGAACCTGCGGGACAAGATTCTGTATAACCTGCTTATCTTTGCATTGATCCTTATTATCCTTTCAGTCTCACTCGCCGAACTGACCATCGGAGAACAACTCAAGATAGTAACTGATTTCGGGCTCGCGTCCATATCCATCTTCGGCACCCTGATGGCGATCTTTCTCGGCATCGGCCTGGTTTACAAGGAGATTGATCGAAAGAGCATCTACACCCTGATAGCCAAGCCCGTCTCGCGTCTCCAGTTTATCCTGGGAAAATTCCTCGGTCTTCTACTCACGATCTTCATCAACATTGCCATCATGTTTGCGGCTTATGTCGCGGTGCTTTACTACATGGACATCAACCTGAGTTGGGCACTCACCCAGGCCGTGATCCTAATTTTTCTCAAGCTGATGATCATCACCGCCGTGGCCCTGCTTTTTTCCACCTTCACCACCCCTACCCTGAGCGCAATTTTTACCCTTTCCTTTTTCGTGATAGGACACTTCGTCAATGACATTAAAAGTTTTGGCAAAGAATCCGACAACCTGCTCTATCAGTGGGGATCAAATGTGCTCTATTACTTGATTCCCAACCTTAGCAATTACAACCATCTGGGCGACGCCTCTTACGGCATCGCGATGACACCATCCGATTTCCTCAATGCCCTTGCCATCGGCCTGGTCACCACATGTCTGATCCTGGCCGTGGCAATCTTCATCTTCCAGCGTCGCGATTTCGTCTGAGTGGGAAGGGATAAAAGGGAGGACCCCCTGAGATTGCCTCTCAAACCTGGCTCATTCTTGAACCGCTCTGGCATCTTTTTCTTCTTTCTTGCCGCCGTCTTCTTTCGCATAATTATCTCCGGTCGCATCTTCCCATCATCCAACTATCTTTTCATCATCCTCTTTGGGCTTCTCGTAATCCTTCGTCTTCCGGGCAAGGGCCGGGGATTATGGCTCTCGCGCTCTGAGCAGGCATTCCTGCTTATCTTTTTCGGCGCACTTGGTCTTTCTGCCCCGCTTGGCATTCATCCTTCAGCGAGCCTGCGCGAATTGGTTGTCTTCTTTCAATACCTCCTGATCTTGCTTGCAACTGTCCGTTGGACAACCCCGGAACGGATTCCCTCGGTGCTGATGGTAATGATCCTGGCCGGGCTTATCTCCGTGGCAATGGCCCTGCGACAGTATTTCGGCGGGTTCGAAAGCACCCTTGCCCAGATTGAGAGTGCCGATCCTTATCTGGTCCAAACCCTGACGGAGCGCCGCGTGTTCGGATTTACCTTTTCGCCAGACATGCTCGCCGGGCTCCTGGCCATGCTCATTCCTCTCTGCCTCGGGCTTGCAGGCGCCGCGCTTCTTACATATCCTTCGGACAAGTCCAGGATAAGGGTCTCGCGTAAAACCCTGATCCTTATATTCACCCCGACATTAATTCTCCTGGCCGGACTCCTTCTTACCCGCTCACTTGGAGGATGGCTTGCCGGAATTCTCGGCATAGGCATTTTCTTCATGATCCTGCCTCGGAAAGGTCGGATCAGTAGAAGGGCTAAAATTCTCCTGGCATCGGCATCGGTAATAGTCCTGGTTATAGCCTTCTCATGGCTCATCCACACCCGAGGCTCACAGTTCCTTGATTCTTCCTCGTGGAATAACCCGGCTCTGCTTCGACTATTGAATTGGAAAGCCTCCGTTCTGGTTTATAAAGAAAGGCCTCTATTCGGCGTGGGGCTGGGCAACCTGGGTCTGGCATATCCTTATCACAGACCGTTGAAGGGAAACGAGATTCAGTATGCTCACAACAATTTTTTGCAAATCCTGACTGAGGCCGGGCCGCTTGGGCTACTCGGAATTCTTGGGCTGGCCAGCCTTTTTTTTCTTCTGGCATGGAAACAGCCGGCAAACAAAGACCCTGCTCAGGCCCTGATCATAAGGGGCATACTTGCCGCCGGTGTGGTTTTTCTCGCCCATTCCTTGATTGACTTTGATCTCTATGTGCCTGAAGTAAGCTCTGCCTTCTGGATACTCTTCGGCCTCCTGGTCGTGAGACAGCAAGTCCCGGAGCCAGATTCATCCGCGGCTGGAACATGGTTGACACGGCTCTTCGCCCTGGCTCTGCTTCTTTTGCTGGCAGGCTCTTTTTATCTCTATCTTGCCGACCGCGATTTAAAGAATGCCAGGGACTTGATCCAGGAAAAAAGGCATTTAGAGGCCGCGAGTGCGCTTCATCGCCATCTAAAGTGGCATCAACAGACCGATAAGGCGCATGTGTATCTAGCGCGGGCCATTCGCCTGGGTCAGGGCCCGAGCGCGCAAGTGATACAGGAATACCGACTGGCGCAAGCCCTCAATCCGCATTATTCCTTCTACCATCAAGAGATGGGGGATTATCTTCTCAATATGGGCTGGACTCAAGCCGCGGAAAGCGAATACCGCAAAGCCCTTGAGCTTTATCCTAACAGTTACCAATTCAATCTGCGGCTGGCCTTACTGCTTCTAAAACAAAGGAATCTCAATGAGGCCGAGACCTTGCTGAAGCACGCCACCGAGTGCGCCTGGAATAATTACGATGCATGGTTGAACCTCGCTCAACTTTACCTCAATCAGGAGCGCAAGAGCGAGACGCAGGAAATCCTGGAGCGACTCACGAAAAGGTTTCCGGAAAATCAGCCAGCCTGGTTCCTGCTCTGGCAGATGTATAAGGACCAGGGGAACGAGGACTCGGCTGACAGGGTTCTAAAGGAGATAAAATCCCGCTTTTCCGAGGACTCCTATTTACCCAGTATTCCCTGACCATGCGGAGATATAATATGCGGGCATTAAAAATTATGATGACAGCTATGAAAATTCTCTGTCATGTCATCACTCTTATGCTCCGGGAGCTGGCCGCACATGTCTGAATCACGACAATTCCTGCCTGTGCTCTCGGTCATCATCCCTGTCTATAATGGGGAGGCCACCCTTCCCCGATTACTACAATCACTCAAAGACCTAGACTATCCGAGCGAGAGAGTGGAGGTCTTCCTGGTGGACAACAACTCCACGGACAGGACAGCGGATTTGATCCGCGAATCCGGGTTCACATATTTAATGGAAACCGGGGTGCAAAGCTCCTATGCGGCGCGAAATAGGGGGATCGCGGCGGCCTGCGGGGATATTTTAGCTTTTACAGATGCAGACTGCTGGGTGGACCCGGCCTGGTTAAAACAAGCGGTGCGCTGTATGGAAGATAAACAGGCGGACATTGTGGCTGGAGAAGCTAGGTGGATGATCACTGATCCAGCCAATATTTATGAGGTCTACAGCAGGTATCAGTTCGAAAGGCAGGAAGAGTTTGTTCAGGATGGCTTCTGTATGACCGCGAATGTATTGATGCGTCGGAGGGTTTTTGAGAAGATGGGGCAATTCGATGCCCGCATGGTTTCTAGCGGCGACAAGGTCTTCACCCAGCGGGCGAGAGAGGCGGGATTTCGGCTGGTTTACTGTCCGGATTCAAAAGTCTATCATTCTGCGAGGAAAAGCCTTGCGGCCATGCGGAGAAAATGGCGCAGGTTAGGATTCGGCTATGCCCAGGAGAGCTATTACTACGCTAGCAGAGAATACTTCTTTTCTTCATGGAGATGGTATGTTCCCGGAATACGCAATTTCAGGGAAATATCTTCTCGGCTCCAACTCTCTGTATGGCAGAAGATGAAGCTCTTTTTTGTGGTCTGGCTATGCAAGGTGGCCTGTGCACGGGGCAATCGAGCAGGATATCTTTATTCACACCAGGGCAAGAGCCTGGCCAGCAAGGATCAATGACCGTGAAGCCCGAGGATAAAATCTCGGTTTCGGTGATAATGCCGACTCGCAATCGGGCCGCCCTGCTGGAAGACGCCCTGGATTCGATCCTGAAACAAAATTTTGCAGGACAATTTGAGCTGATCGTTGTGGATGACGGGTCCACTGACAGCACCGCAAACCTGCTTCGCAGGATTCAAAAGGAGCGGGGCATGCGGCTCCGGTTTGTGTCACAGCCAAACCGAGGCCCGGCCTCGGCACGAAATCGGGGCCTGGACCTGGCCCGCGGAGAGATCGTGGCCTTCACGGATGACGACTGCGAGGCGGCCCCGGATTGGCTGGAAAAAATTTCTTCAGGTTACGAGTCTGACCCGATGCTGGCAGGAACAGGCGGCCAGACATTCCCTGCTGAAAAAGGAAACATCTTCAGCCGCTTCCTGGACTTTTGCGTCATGCGCAAACCCTGCCAGGAAGACAACGGCATGATCCTTTATATTTTGACCAACAACTGCTCCTTCCGCAAGGCCATGATCGAGGATGTCGGAAGGTTCGACGAGAAAATCCCTGTCCCTGGCGGCGAGGATGTGGACTTGTGCATGAAGCTCCGGGACAAGGGGTGCCACTTTTCCTATACACCGGAGGCCAGAGTAGTTCATCATCATCTGGTAACCACCCGCGGGTTTGTGCGCATGTGCCTGAACTACGGCCAGGGCGAGGTGATCCGGCTCAGGCATTTCTCCCGGACTTACAAAATCATGCGCACGCTCTGGTGGGGCAGGGTGGTGCTGGCGTGGGTATGGATTCCGGTAAAGGCATATCAATTCTGGAGAAGAGAAGCTAAAGCCTCTGATGCTTTTCTATTTGCCATTCTGAATTGGCTTAAACGAATGATCTCTTATCTCGGAGGCTTCAGGGCATGGCGGTATATAGTCTCTAAAGACAAGGATCAAATCTTAGAAGGATCCATAGGACATGTCTGATCCCCGGGTGAGCGTGATCATTCCCGCTTACAACCAGGCGCGATACCTCAAGCAGGCGCTGGACAGCGCACTTACGCAGGAGCGCGTAAGCCCGGACCTGATCGTGATTGACGACGGCTCCCAGGATGAAACTCCCGAGGTGCTGAAAGAGTACGAGGGCAGGATTAGAGCGCTCCGCCAGAACAACCGGGGCGCGGCCCAGGCACGAAATTCCGGCCTTGAGATGGCAGAGGGAAAATTCATAGCGTTCCTGGATGCGGACGACCGCTGGCTCCCCGGACACCTCCGTAAAGCGCTTGAATTGCTTTCGCAAGAGCCGGATGTGGGCCTGGTCTATTCAGACGCCAGGGTGATTGATGAGGCCGGCCGATTCGAGAAATTACGGAATTCCCCCCGGACTGCCTCTCTTGCCTCGCTAGTGCTCGGCAATTTCATCACCACTTCAAGTGTGGTGCTCCGGAGAGAGTGCCTGGAGCGGTGCGGAACTTTCGATCCCGCCTTTCGCTATGCCTCTGAAGACTGGGACCTGTGGATGCGGATCGCGGCACGCTATCAACTCCGCCACACCGGCGCCATACTGGTCGAATACCGCCGTCACAGCGAAAGCGCTATCCAGAAACTCGGATTCAAGATCAGGGACAACTCGCTCCTTGCTCTGGAAAAGGCCTTCTCGCGAAACTCCGAAGGATCTGTAGGACCTGATCTTCCGCCAGATTTAAGGCCCAGAGCAGAGGCCGCTGTTTATCTGGAGAGTGCTGTAAGGTGTCTTGCCGCGCTTGAGCCCGGATTAGCGCGAAAGGAGACACTAAAGGCATTGAGAACATATCCCTGGCTTGCGCGTGCATGGCTTCTTATTTTATTGTCTCTTCTGGGCAAACCGGGCATGGCACTGCTCTTGCGACTCCGTCGTCGGGCCAGTGCTGAAGAAAAGGATGCGCAATGATCAGGGTTACATATCTGATCACGGACAGCGGAATCGGCGGAACAGAGAAGATGCTTGCGGACCTGATCCTGAACCTTGACCGATCCCGCTTCTCTCCGGAACTGATAGTCCTCAAGCCACCGGGCGCGACCGCGAAGATGCTCTCTGAGAAAGGAATCCCGGTAAAAAGCATCGGGCTTCCACGCTGGTTCTCGCCGGGCTACGGCATTAAACTGCCCGGAGCTTTATCCCGGCTCAGTCGTATGCTCGCCAAAGCGCGGCCTGACATCTTGCACTGCTACTTGTTTCAGGCAAATTTCCTGGGCAGAATAGCCGCAAAAAGAACAGGGATTCCGGTTAACATATCCTCACTCAGGGTAGAGGAAAAGGAACGCGGGTCACATATTTTACTTGAGCGATTGAGCAGGCCTCTGGTGACAGGTTACACTGCTGTCTGCGACGAAGTCCGGAATTTCGGCATCCAAAAGCTGGGGATAGCACCGGAGAAGATAATAACCATCCCTAACGGGATCAATCCTGAACCTTACGCGGAAGGGAACAGGAATAAGGTGAGAGAAGAACTCGGGATCGGAAGGGATGTTCCTCTCATCGGAACCATCGGCCGGGTCCACAGGCAAAAGGGCATGGACATCCTTCTCAGGGCCGCTGGAAACATCAGGGCAGAATTTCCACCCCTCCGGGTGATAGTGGTTGGTGAGGGGCCGGAGCAAGGAAAGCTTAGAATTCTTGCCAGGGAGTCAGGTCTTTCCGATTCGGTGATCTTCACCGGACTGCGGCGGGACATCCCGGATATTCTAGCCGGCATGGACCTGTTTGTTCTGGCATCGCGCTGGGAAGGTATGCCAAATGTGATCCTCGAGGCCATGGCCGCGGGCAGGGCTGTGGTGGCAAGCGATACAGGCGGGGCGCGGGAACTGGTCCAGCAGGGCGAGACCGGGATTCTCGTTCCGGTGGAAGATGTGGAGGCTCTTTCTTCTGCGATCATGAACCTGCTCGCGAAAAGCTCTTTTTCCACCGATCTGCGCGAGATGGGCCGAAAGGCGCAAGAGCTGGTGAAGGCATACTACAGCCTCACGCGCATGGTCGAGCGAACGCAGGAACTTTATGAGCGGCTAATGTCCGAAGTATCTGGGGGACGCGATGTGCGGAATTTGCGGTGAGTTCCACTTTGACGCAAGAGAGCGGGTGGACTCCGCTCGTGTCAGGGCTATGACCGACCGGCTTGCTCACCGTGGCCCGGATGATGAAGGATTTTATTTCTCCGAGCCGCAAAGCCTGGGCCTTGGACACCGGCGGCTTAAGGTGATTGACCTGGAAGGCGGGCTCCAGCCCATGTTCAACGAGGACGGGTCCATCGTGCTTATCTACAATGGAGAGATTTACAACTTTATTGAACTGCGCGAGGAGTTAAAAGCGAGGGGACACAGGTTCCGGTCGCAATCGGACACCGAGGTGATAGTGCACCAGTATGAAGAGGATGGCCCGGAGTGCGTGAACAAGTTTAATGGGATGTTCGCCTTTGCCCTGTGGGACCATAATAAGCAAAGGCTTATGCTCGCACGGGACAGACTTGGGATCAAACCGCTTTACTGGACCAGACAGGGGAACAGGTTGATCTTCGGCTCGGAGCTGAACTCGCTGATTTACGGGCTCGGAGAGGTGCCGGAGAAGGATCAGTCCGGGATGTGGTCATATCTTGCAATTCAATATGTGCCAGCCCCGCGCACGATCTTTCAGGGCGTGGAGAAGCTAGAGCCTGGCACGCTGATGCTGGTGGACTCAACTGGCACGAAGGTCTCGCGATACTGGTCCCTGCCGGAGCAGGGCGAGCGCGGTGAGAAAATTTCAGGGAAGGATGCCCAAGCAGGGCTTCGGGATTTGCTTGAGGACAGCGTGAAGAAGCGGCTGGTAGCGGATGTGCCGCTGGGCGCTTTTCTGAGTGGAGGGATTGACTCAAGCTCGATTGTTGCGATGATGCGCCGGCACAAAGGAGGGGGGCTGAAGACCTTCTCCGTGGATTTCGAGGCAAAGGCCGGAGCAGAGGACTTGAACGAGACATATTATTCCCGGCTTGCGGCCCGGCATTATGGCACAGAGCATTATCCTTTGACCGTGGGCGCGGCAGAGGTTTTAGAAAGCCTTCCCGAAGTGACGAGCCACCTGGGCGAACCGGTCGCGGACCCGGCCTGCATTCCCACATATCTGGTCTCAAAGCTGGCGCGCGAGCAGGTAACGGTGGTCTTGACCGGGGAAGGCGCGGATGAGATTTTTGCAGGCTACCTGCGTTACCGGCTGGGCAGTCTGGCCTTCTGGTATCGGATGTTTCCGGGTCTTCTTCGGCAAACCCTGCTATCTCATCCCCTTCCTCGAAGGGTGCGCAAGGGAATGATAGCTCTCGGAGAGACCACGCCTGCGCTGAGACACCTGGCCTGGGTATCGGTATTTCAGCGCGACCAGCTTGAGAGGTTGCTTGGCGGAAAAGGTGATGCCCGGAGATGGGCAAGAGGGGTATTTGAGGGACTCTTCGCAGGCCAGAGGGAAGTCTATTCCCTGGAGAGGACTTTGAGAGCGGACATTGTCACCTGGTTGCCTGATGATCTTTTGACCAAGGTGGACGGGATGAGCATGGCGGTAAGCCTGGAGGCAAGGGTTCCGTTTCTGGATCACCGGCTGGTGGAGCTTGCCTTGAGGATTCCGCCACATGAGAAAATGCGAGCATGGAGAAGAAAACTGGTCTTAAAAAAGGCTGTGCGAGGGCTTTTGCCCGAGGAGATAATCAGGCGGAAGAAGGCCGGCTTTACATTGCCCCTGGACGCATGGTTCCGTAGCGAGCTTAAAGAACTGCTGATGGACACGCTCTCCACGGAGCGCATGAGGCGAGAGGGAATTTTCGATCCGATGATGGTGGAGGGCTTGATCGCGGATCACCTCTCTGGACGGCAAAATAACGGCCAGGCTTTATACAGCTTATTGCTTTTCGAGATATGGCAGGATAAAATAAAAGAAAGTGTGTCTTTTTCAACGCGCTCGTAGGATTGCCGGCAAAAAGGAGCCCCGGATACTCCCGAAAAGATGCTGATTTATCTATTTACATTCCTGCTTGCACTTTCCCTGGCCCTTTATCTCACTCCAATGATGCGCCAGGCCGCGATCAAATTCGGACTGCTCTCGCATCCTGACGGCAAACTGAGGGTGCAGACTGAACCTGTGCCATATCTTGGGGGACTCGCAATATACCTGGCATTCCTTCTGGCTCTGGCCATAAGTTTTCGGTTTGACCAGATGGTGCTGGGAATTCTCCTCGGGGGGACCATCATTCTGCTTGTGGGCATGATTGATGATTTCGGCGTGATGGCGCCGTGGATGAAGCTCTTCGGCCAGATGATAGCGGTGGTGGCTCTCTTGAAGGCCGGGATTCATATCAAGATTCAACTGATCCTGGATGTAGAGCCCTGGCAGGGGTTTCCGATCCTCAGTTACCTGTTGAGCGCATTCTGGCTCGTGGGTATAAGCAATGCCTTCAACTTCCTGGATATAGAGGATGGCCTGGCAGGAGGGGTAGCCTTCTTCTCGAGCTTGAGCCTCTTTGCCGTGGCAATTCTCAATCAAAGCCCGGTTATCGCCACCTTGACTATCGCGCTGGCCGGCGCCCTCCTGGGCTTTCTCCGTTACAGCTTTATCCCGGCAAGGATATATCTCGGTGATGCGGGAAGCCTGTTTCTGGGTTTGATGCTCGGGGCACTGGCCATGATCGGAAGCTACACCGAGCGCAACCCTGTGGCACTACTGGCTCCGATATTGATTCTGGGGGTAGCATGTTTTGAGATCGGCTTTACCATGCTGGCCCGTGTATTGAGGGGAATCCCGGTGATGCATGGAAGTCCGGATCATGTGGCCAAGCGTCTGCAAAAGGCCGGCTTGAGACTTCGCACAACGGTTATACTTCATTATATCTCTGCTGTTTTGCTCGGAGGACTGGCGATCGTGATGATGCTATCCAGCCTCCGTGCCGCGCTGATCATGGTATCCAGCATTGCACTGGCCGGATTGATTGTCACAGCACTGCTATTGCGGATAAAACCGGAAAAGGTATCGAATGATGAATAAGCAGGTAAAACGCCGGATCACACTGGAAGTCACAATCGGGGTGATAGTGGTCTTGATATTTGCATACCTGGTCTCCCGATGGGAAAGCGGAGTTGAAAAAAGAATCATATCCATCTCCGATCCTGCATTACAGGCATCCATCAAGGAAAATAAAGAAAAACTCCTGATAATAGGAATTGACGGCGCTACATGGGAGGTGGCCCTGGGTCTGGTAGGAGAGGGAAGGATGCCCAACCTGGAGCGCCTTCTCAAGCATGGTGCGCATGGAAACCTGGTTTCCACACCACCACTCATCTCACCGGCCATCTGGACCACCTTTGCAACCGGGGTCCCTCGCGAGGTCCACGGCATTGACAATTTTGTGTACAAGATTCCCTTTGAATACAAGCTGGCACAAATGGGCACACGCGTGCGCAAGGTGCCGGCTCTCTGGAATATCTTCTCTCAACACGGGAAAAAGGTTGGAGTGGTCAACTGGTATGGGACACAGACTGCTGAGCCTTGTCCTGGCGGGGTCTTTGTGAGTCCGGGGACTGCGCCAGAGCTCGTCCATGATTACCAGGTCTGGCCTCCAGAATGGCTTGACAAGATAAGGAACATCAAGCCCTTCAGAAACCCGCTGATGGAAACAAAGATTGAGATGTATCAGCACCCCGTGATAAAGCGGGGCTATGATCTTGACAGGTTTGTTGCGGCCATTGGCGCAGAGATACTCACGCAAAAACAGCCGGACCTGATGATGATCTATCTCCGTAATGTGGATGTGGTCTCACATGGGTTCTGGAAATACCGCCAGCCAGTGGGGCTTGAGTATTATTACCCGGTGAGCGACGCCGAGCGAGAACGGTTCGGAGGAGTGGTTGATACATATTATGAATTCACGGACTGGCTTATAGGCAAGCTGATTGAGGCGGCCCCGGGCTATACAGTGATGTTACTCTCGGATCACGGATTCCAGGCCACCTATCCTCCACAGAATATCTTTATCAAACTCAACCGCCTGCTGGAGGGGATGGGGTATCTGGAGTTCCGCGGGCCCACTTGCGAGGGAATACTCAAGGATATGTGGAATAAAGGCAAGCTCAAAATGCCGGAACCGGTATCTTACAACATATTTTTTACCTGCGAGCTACTCAAGCAGACGGTGCGGAATCCCGGAGGAGCGGAATTAATCGCTGGATTCCTGCTGGAGCACCGGATGGTGGAGAGGGCGCAGTTGGAAGAGCTCTGGGGCCAGCTTGATGGTCTGACCGACCTGCTCCGCCGAGGGCATATCCGGGAGGATGTGGCGTGGCGCAAAACCAGGGTGTTTAATATGGAAGATTTCCACAAGGATGTTCAGGGGCTTTACATCAATCTTAAGGGCAGAGACCCGGAAGGGGTTGTCCCGGAGAAGGAATTTGCGAGTTTCCGAAAGGAGGTTATCCGGGAGCTAAGCGCACTAAGGACCGAGTCCGGAAAGAAAGTCTTCACCATGGTTCGGGCTAACCCGGATAAGGGAATCATGCCTCTAGGCCTGCTGGACCCTCCTGATATATTGCTCACATTCAACCGCGATGTCCTGGGAGAAAAGTATATTAAAAGATCCAGACGCGATAGTGATCCGATTCCGTTCAGCTCGATCCTATGGTCTTATAAAGATGTTTCAGGGGATCATGCCCTGGAAGGAATATGGCTCGTCTCCGGGCCGGGCACCGCAGGCTTCGAGCCTGTTTCAGTGAGGGTTCCGGACATTGCACCAACTGTGCTGTGGTTCCTCGGATTCCCGCTTGGCGCAGATATGCCCGGCAAGGTAATCAAGTCCGCCTTCTCAACACAAAAGCAGAAGAACGAAATACTTTATGTGAAAACCTGGAGCGACCTGGTATCTTTCAGCGCAAAGGGGCCGCCCAAAGAGATCAGCCAGGAAAAGCTGAACCAGCTCAAGGCCCTGGGATATATCCAGCGTTAGTCTATTAAAAATAAAATTATGAACCACAAAGACACCACTGGCTACCGGCTACTGGATG
>CAZOMR010000066.1:11440-13869 GCA_964580655.1 uncultured bacterium | reverse complement strand
GCAGAGCCTCTACGGCCGAGAATGAAAAAAGTCACCATTTATGTCGCACACCCATGGTGGAAAAAAGCTTGCTTTTAATTAAAAAATGGATTAGGGTATGTGGCTAAATAAGATAAATGAATGTGGGGGATGCTAATGAAGAAATGTCCGTTCTGTGAGGAATATCTTTCCGATGATGCCATCCAGTGCAAGAACTGTGGCCGGTATCTGGATGGGGAGGAAAGGGTAGATGAGCGCTGTGAATGCGGGAACCTGGTGGCCAAGCTGACCGAGGACAGGGTTGAGATTAAGTGCCGGCGATGCAAGCGTATCCATGTCATCCATGCGAAGACGCTTGCAGAGCGTTATCGGTATCTCAGGGATAAGAGCCAGAATACCGAAGAGGGCAAGTAAGTCCTTCCGTCAAGATACTAGTTTTGATCCAGCATTTCTGTAAAGGCTGTCGCGAGACTTTCGGGGTCAAGGCCCATGTATTGGAATAGTTCATCCGGCTTGCCTGATGCGGCATAATCTGTCACTCCGAGACATTTCAGCCGGGCGGAAACCCGGGTTTGAGCCAGCGCCATTGCCATTTCACTTCCCAGGCCAGTCTTAATACTATGGTCTTCATAAGTGATGATGAACCCGGTTGATGCCCCCTCCTTGAGAGCGGAAGGGTCCAGGTCCATGGGGCATGAAACATTAAACACCTTTACCAGGATGCCCTTGTCTTTCAATATCTCTCTGGCCTGAAGCGCGCGCCAGGTCATGGAACCCATAGCAAATATCGCGCCTCGATCACCATCCCGGAGCCTTTCCACTTTGCCGTATTCAAACTCATAATCACCTGCGAAAAAGGGGTTCCCACTTTCATCCAGTATCACTGGCAGTTTGCTCCGGCCCATGCATAAGAAGAAATTACCGGGCACGCGGCTCGCATACCTGACAGCCCGGTCGGTCTGATTGGGGTCTGCCGGGACTATCACTTTGTATCCGAAAAGGTTTCGGGCAAGGCCCACATATTCCAGGCACTGGTGGGTCTTGCCGTCTTCCCCTACATCCAGGCCGTTGTGAGTGAGCGCGACCTTTAGCCCGGCGTGATTTATGGCATTCAGGCGATGCTGGTTAAAGGTCTCGTCAATTCCGAACACGCCGAAGTCCGCGAAATAAGTAAGCACGGGCAGGGTGCTCAGGGCCCCGGCTATCGTTGCCGTGTGGTGCTCCTGGATGCCAGCCTGGAAGAAATGCTCCGGCCAGTTCTTCTCTATCAAGCCGGTCTTGACACTGCTCGCCAGGTCGCAATCAAATACCGCGACAGGCACGCCCCCTTTTTCCTTCAGGTTAAGCTCGCAGATGTCAGCCAGGGCTCGGCCCCACGCGCTCCGGTTGTCTGTCTTTTCATCCTTCGTGTAGATGCGCGGCTCGCCTGTCTTCACTCGCAGGTCTGGAATCCTTACATCCATCGCGACCTTTGGATACCCCCTGCCCTCCTGCATCTTCCGATACTCCTCGATCCTGCTTGTAAGACCCAACTCAGAAATCGCTTTCTCGTATTCATCGGGCTTCAATACCGCACCGTGATACTTCTCCTTGCCCTCCATGAAGGATACACCCTTGCCCATTGTAGTATTGAGCATGATCAAAAATGGTCTCTCCCTGTTCAAGGCGGCTTTGCGCATGGCCTGGTAGATAGCGGAAAGGTCATGCCCGTCCACCTCTATCACTTCCCAGCCATCCGCGCGGTAGCAAGCCGGGATATCCTGCGGCATGATCTCGCGGGTAAGGCCGCTTATCTGGCGGTTGTTGTAGTCCACGAGTGCAGTGATGTTTGTGAGGTTATACTTGACGGCAAACCGCCGGGCCTCGGATAGCTGTCCCTTCTGCTGTTCCCCGCAACCCATCATCGTGTAAACATGGTAATCCTTTTTGAGAATTCTCGCGCCAAGTGCAAAGCCGCAGGCCGCGCTGAGTCCCTGACCAAGGTTGCCGGTGCTCCACTCTATTCCGGGAACACTCCTCTCCACATGGCCCTCGAATGCAGTGCCCACCTGGCGAAAGGCCGCGATCGCGGCTTCCGGAGGAAAAAAACCTGACCGGGCAAGAGCCGCATAAGCCCCGGGAGATGTATGCCCGTGGCTAATCACGATCCGGTCCCGCTCCGGCCAGAGCGGGTCCTTCGGGTTAACCCTCGCGAAGTGATAGAGCACAAGATACGCATCAACCGATGACATGGACCCGCCCGGATGACCGCTTCCGGCCAGCGTGGTCATGGTCAGGATGTCTCCTCTCGCAAGCCGCGCCTTGTCCTTCAACTCCGCAAGGCTGGCCCCATCCAGCTTTTCCGGGCCAAAACCTCTCTCCAACATCCTAAACCTCCTTTGATTCCACTCATGAATCTTGCGAACTTGGCAAATTTAATACCATGTTCAAAATCCGAATACAACCTGTCC
>CAZOMR010000066.1:5856-11340 GCA_964580655.1 uncultured bacterium | reverse complement strand
ACCTGTCCCTTTCCTTCGGATCAGAAATAATAATCGCTTTCCTCAATTCCGGTGTTCGTCTTGATCTCGATGTAATCAAAATATGTAAAGCCCTCTGGGTCCGGGTTTCCGAAGTATTCCACCCTCAGTGGCATGCATGTCTGCGGGTCAAAGATGATGGCCATGTTTTGTATCTGCCCCTGGAGTGGCTGTCCCCGGCGCCTCATCACGACCCTGGGCACAACCTGTTCGTGGAACCTGACCATGTCCGTGCTCACTGTTCCGTGCTTTTCATACCAGTGCATCCTTCTTACGAGTTCAAACAGGTTCATTGCGGAGAAGCTCTCTCCGCAGGCATAGTCATAACGAGGGTCATCAATTGGAAGTTCCTGCACTCCGACCAGCCTCATCATCCCTCCTCCGATGATACGATAGTATCGGTTCTCGCGGTCATAGCAGAGCTTTGACCCGGGTGTTGCAGGATGAATGATATTGAGCCGTGTGTCATCATGAAAGTAGATGTAATAGAAAAGCGGGTCCCTCTTGTAAACAAAGTCCATGGTTCCTGCTCCACGGATTCGGAAGTATTTCTGCGTGGTATTAACCCTGGCCTGGTAATCCCGGACCCCCTCCAGGGCCTTGATGAGATTATTCTTTATCTCGAGGAATTCCGGTGCCGGCTCTTTGACCTTTTCAAGCTTTTCTGCTTTGAGCTGATCCAGGCCTTCGGTGTTTGCCACGAACTGAGCCGGGAATTTCCAGAAGCTCATGCCTTCAAATTCCAGATCATCAGGCTTGAGCCCCTGGTTGAGCTTCAGTTCTAGATATTCAGATATAAAGACCGGCTCTTCCTGCCCCGGGACATAACCGTGGTATTTCCAGGGAAGATGATCTTGCTGGCTCACCCAGATTTTCCACTTATTGATTCTTGGCCGCTGGCTTATGCCCTCCGCTGGAAAGCTCAATGTAAGTACCGAGAAATTCTTATTCCCCGTGTTTCGGGTATCCACGGAGAGTTCACCTCGTTCAAGGTCTCGCTCCCAGGTATTCACCCAGTCCCATAGTCCATTGCCCTTGAGGCTCTCGCCGTTGAACACGTAAAGCTGGTTGGACTCCGCGAAGATTTCGATTCTGCCGAGAATCCTGCGTACTCCTGGCAGGGACAAATAAACCATGTCTTTCTCGCTGTCATAGATTTCCTGCAAGCCTGCCTGGGCGGCATCGGGAAAATTGGATTCCACGGTCAGGGTCTTCTCGTAATAACGCTTCGGGTTCCGGATGTACTTGCCCATACTTTTACCCTTTGTATGGATAGCATTTTCCCCCGCGGCGCTTGAATACCGTGAATACGAGGCCTCGTAATCCTTGATCGCGGCGACCGCCTGCTTCATCTCGGAGAATATCCTTTCAGCTTCTGCATCAGCCGAGACCAGACCCGGTAGAAAAAGCGCGGCCAGAAGAGCTGGCAGGATGCTTTTCCAGTTTCGCATTTTTCTTTCAGGGCTTGTGTTCATAGCCGGGTGCCTCCTTCCTTTCATTCTTCCCATAGAATTTCTTCAGAGCGAGCGTGCGATAACAAACCTCTGAATCTCCGATGGCCCTGGCCGGAGGGGTCTCCTTGCCGATCAAACTCTTGTCAACCATGTTGACTCCTTCCTTTTTATACCACTTATTTATTCAGGAACCAGGTCTTTCATTTTTTCCTTTAATTCCTGCGGGGTCCACATGTCATCCCTGGAGATAGTTTTAACAACCTGCCATGTCTCATAAAGGTCAATGTCCCCGGCCTGGACTCCGAATACCTTGCCGGTAATGTGGGCCGCGTGATCCCTGCATTATTGACCAGTATGTCAAGCCTTCCGAATTTTTTAAGTGCCACACCAATCATCCGCTTTGCACCCTGGAATTCAGCCACACTATCATAGTTGGCAACAGCCTCTCCGCCCGCACCCTTGATCTCGGCAACCACCTGGTCCGCTATATTAGTGTCCTTGCCCTCCCCGTCTAACTCCGTGCCCAGATCATTGACCACAACTCTCGCTCCCTCCTGCGCCAGAAGAAGGGCCTCGCCCCGGCCAATACCACGGCCTGCGCCGGTCACGATCGCCACCTTTCCCTCTAATAGTCCCATCTCTAACCAACCCCCTTTAGAATTAACCAATTGGTGAATTCCAGGGGTGCTTACAAGCTTCTCAGGATGAACCTCCTCATTGTCTGTTTTCTCTCCTCCAATATCTCCGGGGCATTCGGGTCCAGGTCCCATATTCTTGTCAAGAGAGGCAGAGCAATAAAATAGAGCAGATTTGCTCCGCCCAGACTGAGTAGAAGATGATGAACATCCCTTCCCTGAAGGTTTCCATCCTGGCCTAAGATTTCCTTGAAATAACTCTCCGCCGCGCTCAATGTCGGCCGGATGTAGCACTCGGTGATCTGTTCTAACAGAGGCCCCTCATCCATGATCTCCCTCATCAGGATCAGAACCGGCTCCCTCTGCTGTGATATAAACCTGATGATATTGTCGCTGAACCGGAGAAGGGCAAGCCACGGGTCAGAGAGGTCCTGTTCTTTGATCTGGAAATTTTGCAGGAATCCCTCTACGCGGGAGAAGAATTCCTCAAGCGTGGCCATATAGAGTTTTTCCTTGTCTTCGAAATAGTAGAATATCAGGCGTTTGTTAACACCTGCGGCTCTGGCTATTTCCTGTGTGCTGGTAGCGCTGTAGCCTTTTTGAGCAAAAAGCGTGCGTGCAGTTGCCAGGATGCTCTCCTGGGTGGATGCGGATGAATCCCTGGCACTGGCAGAGCGGGCTAATTTCATGTTATTCGGTCTTGCCTTGGAAAGTTTCACCGATTGGTGTAGAGAGATAAATATCAACTTGATTTCTTGTTGTCAAGAAAAAAATACCAGTTGTTCAATTCGCTTTGTTTCCGAGCAGGGTTAGTTTTGATTTAGCCCTTTAGTTTTCATGAAAAAGTGGCGAGTTCTTTCTTTTGAATTTACTGGTTAAAAAATTCATTTTTTGCTTGACAAACACGATCTGAAAATGATTAAATTCTGGTTAACTCAGAAAGCAGTAAAGATTTCTCCTCAGATGAAAGTTGAAGGTCAAAGCGGGGATTGGCCAATAAGAACAGTTAAAATGGAGGGGCTGATGAAACGGTTATTTTATTCTCTTGGTTTTTCTTCAGGTCTGCTTTTGTGCTTTAGCTTGTCGTCTCTGGCCAGGGCGGACGGCCTGGGCATGTTCGGGGCGAGTTCCCGTGCCACAGCGATGGGCGGGGCCATGGTTGGAATTGCGCAGGGCCCGGAGGCGATTTATTACAACCCTTCTGCCATAGCGCTGTCCCCGAATGCGACCTCTTTGCAGGTTTCCAATCTGAACGCGAATCTTTATGTTAATGGAGAAAATTACGGGCCAAACGGCACACAAAACATGGTTGGTTTTAACTATCGCCTGTTGCGGGACCGGGTCGGGGTGGGACTTTTGCTTCCCCTAAGCCTGCTGGGCGGCCTGGGCGGCGGGGGCGGTGGCCCGGATGATCCGGGAACCGGATTCAATCTAGCTGACCTGGGAGAGCATCCCAATTTTGGCTGGCCCATGTATGGAAGTGGAATGATTCCTACCACTTATGCGCTGAGCTTTCGCCTGCATGACATGTTGTCAGTAGGGATTTCGCAAAGTATGCTGATGTACCTCCGTTTTTCGCCTGCAGAGATTGACCTTGACGCGATATTGGAGGGCCTGCTGGGATTCAGCCTGGGAGGTGAGCCGATCACGGAAGCAAATTATAACTGGCATATCGGGTTCTCTACCGAGACAGGTGAGATGGGTTACAGTGCGACTTTTCGTCCGCTGAAATATGTAAGTTTCGGTTATACTCACATTGGAAAATCTGAGTTCGATCTTATGGTACCAGTAACGCTTAGAAGCGCGCTTTTGGAATATGACATGTATTATATGCTCTTGTTTGAGATTGAAACGACACCGGCGATTGATCGTTTGGGCATGGGGATTAACATTCCCCTTCCGCGCAGTCAGTTGACCCTTGCTTACTCCCAGGATGCATTGATGTACGGTGATCTTTATAAAGACAGGTATGACGATTGGGCTCACTGTGCCCGAAGTGTCAAGATGGATACAGGGGGAAGCACGTTCAGTTACCCGAAGCCCTCGCCGAGAGAGAATGTTACTATTGAGCATTTCGGGCTTGAGTACCTTCTTGAATTGAAAGGCTGGCTTCCTGATTTTCTCTCAAAGCGCAATCCGGAGCTGGCGGTTCGAGGCGGCTACTTTCACTGGGACTCTCCCTATCCGGATAAACTCTGGGGCGGGAGTTTTGACAACGATGCGGATGTGTATTCAGGCGGCATAGGTATTAATTTTGACAGGAAGAGCAAGTCCCAGGTTCAGGACCCCTCCAGGTCTCGCTGGGTTTCAATTGATTTACATTTTCAGTATTTTGGAATGGATGATGAGGACTACAAGCTGACCCACGATTATTGGATGAATCCCAGAGGTCCGAGTTCTGTCTATTATTACCATACCGAGGCCGAGATCACGAATATGGGAATTCAGTTGACCTGGTGGCACTAGGATTTTGAAAAGATTAAGATAATAGAGCAGGAGGCTTGGAAATGAAGATTAGAATCATCAAACCGGGTTCTTTTTTAGCAGAGGGCTTGGTGGTAATCGGGCTTTTTGGCATGTGCTTTCTGGTTTCCGTGGTATTCCTTCATGGATGCGTCTCCCCGAGGAGTGAGCCGATAACGCCCACTGAGCCAGGGCCGGTGGCGGCTATAGCCGGGGATTTCGTCGTATATAAAGTGGCGAATGGGAAGGTGAAGGATTTCGATAAAAACATGATAATATACAGGGTTGGAGAGCTCCAGTTTAATCCGAGCATAGCAGATTCAGATACGGCTATGGAGACATATAATCGCCAATTTGCAGGGGACGGGAGTGACTGGCTTGAGCAGAGCATTTTTTATCAGGAGGACCCCGGAGACATGGGAGAAGATTTTGATCGGGGCGCTTCCGATCACCCGGAAGCCATTGTCCTGAATAACAAGCTCTGCTTTTATTACACCAACAAGGCGGACTTTGATGATACTGCTGACTCTTGCGGAACAGCCGATGATTCGTGGGGTAATGATGCAATAGGTGATGACCCGGGTTCTGCTGAACTCCTGCCGAGTTCTAGTTTCCCCAATTGCCACATCATAGGAGGGATACAAAATGGAGATGTGGCTCATACGGCTTCAGGTAAAAAGGATATAGACTGGTATAAGTTTCATGCCTCTGCAGGGACCACTTTTCACGCACGAGTGCTTGCCAATCAATATCGTAGCTACTATTGTGTCTTAGCGACAAGTGATGATGATATATGTAAGCGGCCGATGCGGCTCAGTCTATACAAGAATCCGCCGCCAGCGGAACCCCTTGTAACCAGCCGGTATGGCATGGATTTCTATCAATTCGATGACCCGGAACTGGGTGCAGTTCTT
>CAZOMR010000066.1:4342-5756 GCA_964580655.1 uncultured bacterium | reverse complement strand
GACATATTATCTTCAAGTTGAAGACATCTCTACTCTTTTGCCTTTTCCCGATAACACAGCTTTCAAGTATATCCTTGCATTTGATGGCACTCCTGGAACTCCTGCTAATCCCGCGGTATACGAGACCGAGTCCCGGTCATACATCTACAAGGCCGAGATACAGCCTGCCAGGAGCGGTAATCCGAAGCTTGATGGAGGGAAAATCTTTGCACCGGATGATGTTTCCACGGTAGTGGAGGACATCTGGCCGGACTGCGATGGCATCCCGGGCACCGGAGATGAGGGAGATTGGGGAATTCAGGAGATATGCTATCACTCGGCCTCGGATAATATAGGGTACCAGGATGGCGTCATGCAATACTGGGAGGTTGATGATCTCTCTGCGATTGATGATGGCGAGTGGTTCAAAGGAGAAAAAACTAATATCCCGACATGGGAGGGCGATGAAGCCCCGACAGTGATCAGACTTGGGAATAAACTGCTCATGTGGCTCAATATCGGGGGCACCATATACCAGGCCCAGAGCACTGACGGCTTGACAGGACTGAACTGGGACCTTTCAAATATTTATAATGATCGCGCCACGCTCAGGCCGCGCTCTCAGGATGACAGCAAGGCCGGGGACCCTTCTGCGCCTGTGGTCTCAAGCGGGGTGTATGGATTTTGTGATACATCCCCTGACGGCGATGATGTCCAGACCGTGAACAAGGGACTCCTCAAGAAAGGGCTCCTGGGTTACATAGGCTATCCGCATACGATAGGGGTCTCCCCCGGTTCTGACGGGATTCTCAATACATTCCCCCAGGCTGATGAATACAATGCAGGGGGAGATAAGATCACATCCGGCAATGACGGGATCATCAATACATTCTTCATCCCATCATCCTTTCAATATTGTCCTCCATATTACCTTACATTAACCGGGTTCAATGCCCCTGATGCCCTTCCCCCTGGGGAGACCAGTATGCTCCTTAAGGATCTCTGGGACCCGATGTTCAAGGGCCCGGGTAACCCGGATTCTTTTGCCGCGGGTCCTACATGTATTCTAGGCAGTTCCACATACGATGCCTATTATGACCGTCACGCATATCTCCTGGGTGATGATGAATGGGATCCTTCCCTCACTCTGACCCCGGCCGAGTACTGGCGCAAACAGCGCTGTAATCTCTTTACACTTGCTGAACAGTTTCACCGCTGTGCCATGGGCGTGCCGGACACAGAGGCAATTCAAGAAGGCGGGGACGGGCGCCTTGACACAGTGGAGAAAATCCTGGGGCAAAATAATGATAGTCTCTGCCATGAGGGGAACAAGGTCGGAATCTGCCGGGGTGCTGATAATCAATTCGGCATTGATGTGTTGGAACGGCCCTTGCTCGGTGATGATGAATACTGCATACAGACCGACCCGGAACTG
>CAZOMR010000066.1:881-4242 GCA_964580655.1 uncultured bacterium | reverse complement strand
GGTCGTGGCCATCTGTCCCGGACCGAATAACCACCTTGAGACCATCCCTATTGACGGTGATACCAGCACACCCCTTGTGCTCGATCCCTTTGACACTGCTGTAAACCCCATTCCCGGTCTGTATATGCACAATCCTTCAGACTGGATCACAGTGCATGATGTGCTTTGCGGAGACTCCTGCGATTATTCTCACACTACCATGAACCGGTGTTACATCTGTCCAGGCGATGATGGAGACACGCTTCATCCCCGGCTTGATTCCGCGTGGTCACTTTATTACGCCAACCCCCCGGATGAGCTGGCTGACGAGGTTTGGAGAAACAAACTCAACTGGTATAGCCCTACAGGGACAGTCCGCTATTACTACAAGGGAGACCTGTATTCTGCCTTTGATGATGGGCTCTGCATTATCAATAACAAAATAGCACTCTGTCCCGGGCCGAATGGATATTTCCAGGCCTATCCTCTACACACCCGGAAGGTAATAGACCACTGGGACGACTATGAGGAGCTGATGGATGATTATAATGGCACACCCGATGATTGCCAGGAATTGACCGCGGTAGAGACAGGGGATGAATTTTACGAAACCGAGAAACTGGAGTATTTCCTCTATCAGTACAAGGGCGTGCTCTTTGATGATGCTATCATCCGCCGGGATGGCAAGTATATCATTACAACCGGGGCCAATGGAATAAACCAGAGTTGTGCAGAAGAAAACGACTATGAGCAGATCAGGCGCTTCAGGGGAAAACCTGATCAGCCGATTATCAGGCTCGGAGATGTAAATGTTCGCCCAAATACATTCCCACTGCGCGATGACAAAAACTATATTGAACTGGAGAATGACTTTGATGTTCCCAGAATTGATACCGGGCCTGATGGAATCGCAAACACCTTCGCGCTTGGAGACGACAGGGTGGAAATCTATCTGGGCACAGCCAGGCCGGATATGCCCTGTATCCTTGCCGGAGATAATGGCATAGCCGACACCGATGCTGAAGGAAATGATACCCAGCTATATGAGGTCGGCGAAAAGACAGGGTTTGATACCTACCTGCTTGCCACTCCGGAGGTGGTACGAGAGGGAGACAAGCTCTATCTCTATTATGCGGGCCTGGGCTGGATGAATGAGCCGCAAATGCGCCGTCCCGATAGAGGCTCATATAACAACAAGGGAGAATGTCAACGGCCCGGATTGGATGGATACTGGGGAGATAACAGCTATGAATATAAGTTCGGAAACAACGGTTTCATTGATAGCAAAGAGCGCTCCTTCTTTAATGGTGCCGGATATAACAATCCCGAATTCTGGTTTTCCCTGAATAATCGCCAGGGGGTATTGCTGACCAGCCGAATCGGTGTCGCCACCGCGGATGTGGACTGTGTCGCTTCATCGGTGAGTCCCGGGAACTGCTGGACCAGGCGCAATCGCCCTGTAATTGATGTCGGCCAGCAATGCGCAAACTTTTCTGATTCCCTCATTCCAGGCCTCGAGGGGTTAATTCCAGGTGCAAATAAAAACTGCTTCAACTACAGGGGTAGTTACAGTCCTGATGTCTGGATTGAATACGAAGAGAGCGATGACCAGCCCATATTCCACATGATGCTTACCGGGTTTAATTCTGACCTCGGCCCCGATGATGACCCAGGAAAATGCACAGGCCAGTATGTGGATGAGGCGCAGATCGGCCTGGCCAGGTCCCTGGATGGAGTTCACTGGGATGTCGCATATAATTTAAACCCGGTTGTCAATACCGGCGCAGTAATGATGCTTGAAGCTGTAAAGGATGCGGAAAATGCTAACTTTGCCAACTCCACCCTGGTCAGGGCCGGAGATGATAGCTTTGGAATGCTCATGCTTCAGTATCAGAGGTCCGGCAGGGGCGTGATAAACACTGAAAAAGGTAATTTATATCGAAGACCCCATGGAAAGGAATGGATGGTTTACGGAGTCCGAAAGGGATTATATTATGTCGGTTGTGCCCTGGAGATATCCGCACCGGAGAACACCGCCATGGCGCATCGCGTGCCGGGAATAATGTCCGCATTGATCATGATCGTCCCGTTTATATTCTTCCTGGGTATGAAACTCCTCCGCAGAAAAGCGCATACATAGAATATGAAACAAGGCCTGAAAGTGTATGAGCATAGAAAAAGGAGAATAATCCGATGAAAAAGATGGTAAGGGCTATCAGCCTGACTTTCGCTCTCTGTGTTACTCTTTTATTCCTCTCATGCGGCGGAGGCGACGAGAATGGCGATGAAACCCGATGTGTTGACAGGGATAAAGATGGATTCGGAGCTCACTGCAGAATGGGCCCGGACTGCAATGATAGAGACCCGAATAACTGGTTCCACTGCGATACCTGCCAGGACGGTGATACTGACAACTATTATGCCGGTTGCGATGCCTACATCACTATTGATGGCCCGGACTGCGATGATACTCATCCGGCCCATTGGCAGGATTGCGAAGTGTGTGAGGATGTAGATGGAGACGGTTACGGTCTAGATGGCAGTGTTTGCGACAGTAACACGGCAGTAAATGACTGCGATGACAACATAACCAATGTCTGGAGCGATTGCGGTGATTGCACTGACGGTGATACCGATAGTTGGGGCATCGGTACAACTTGTGACCTGGCCGAGGACTGCATTGACACGGATCCATATCACTGGTCAGACTGCGGCATTTGCGTGGACAATGACGGAGACAACTACGGCACCGACTGCGACCTGGGAGATGACTGCGATGACGATGATGAAAACAACTGGGCATCCTGCATAACTTGCCTGGACGGCGACTCCGACACATATTATGCCGGTTGCGATGACTATATCACTATTAATGGCCCGGACTGCGATGATACGGACCCGAACAACTGGATTTCATGCGCTACGTGCTCTGACGCTGATGGAGACGGTTATCCTGGCACAAATTGCAACATTTCCGAGGACTGCGATGATGGAAACCCCGATGTGTTTCCCGGATCCGATGCTGACGGAGACGGGTACCTCGGATGTATTGACGACTGCGATGATACTATCACCAATGTCTGGAGCAATTGCACTGACTGCACTGACGGTGATTCCGATGGCTGGGGCATTGGTACAACTTGTGACGCGACCACAGTTGACTGCGATGATGGCGATTCCGCTCTATTCCCCGGATCCGATGCTGACGGAGACGGGTACCTCGGGTGTATTGACGACTGTGATGATACTATCACTAATCTCTGGTGCGAGACTGTTACCGGCAATACCTGCCCTGACGCTGACGGCGATGGCTGGGGCGATGGTATCTGTGACGCGACCACAGTTGACTGCGATGATGGCGATTCCGCTCTATTCCCCGGAT
>CAZOMR010000066.1:0-781 GCA_964580655.1 uncultured bacterium | reverse complement strand
CCGATGCTGACGGAGACGGGTACCTCGGGTGTATTGACGACTGTGATGATACGGATGCCAATGTATCGCCGGACGCGTTTGAACTTTGCGGTGACAGCATAGATAATGACTGCGATGATGATGTGGATGAAGCGGGCTGTCTGCCCGTATTGCTCTCCACCGACTTTGAGAGCGGAGATACCACCGGCTGTACCACTGAATTATATGATTACACGACTGCCGACCTGTGGCATGTAACTGACCGGGACTCCCAAAGCCCCACTCACAGCATGTGGTGTGGAGACACTGTTACAAACCCCACTTACAATACCGGAAACCAGGTAAGCACCGCGGTGATTACCCCGGATATAAACCTGACCGCATCAACCAGCGCAGTCCTGGTCTTCTGGGAATCTTACGATACTGAAGAGTATTGGGACTATTGCATGGTGGATATATCCATAGATGGGGGATCAGCCTGGACGCCTCTGAGGGGAGGATACGGGTCTGCTCCTTCGGGCAACAGCGGCGGCTGGGTAATAACCCTGATTGACCTCTCTGGCTTTGTGGGCAACACGGTAAACATAAGGTTTTATTTCGATACCGGCGATGAAATCAACAATGACCATCCCGGCTGGTTTGTGGATGATGTTGTGATTTACGCAGACTGAGGAAAAAAGAAAAAGAGGTCAGGGGGCCTGCGACATAAAAAGGGGGTTTTAGCCGTTGGCGGCTTTTTGCTCCCAAAATTCCTCCATCCGGCCGGAGAGGTGGAGACAGCGCACCGCGATGACGCGATGAC
>CAZOMR010000065.1:0-13930 GCA_964580655.1 uncultured bacterium | reverse complement strand
CGGATGGAGGAATTCTGGGAGCAAAAAGCCGCCAACGTCTAAAACCCCCCCTTTTATGTCGCAGGCCCCAAATGGCTCTCTTCGATACCTGAAAAAATGGGGGAACTTCAGGTTCTCATGGGATTGACAAAGAACATGTCTTTACTTAATATTTAAAAAAGGGTTAAAGATGGCATCAGTCCTTTCCGGGTGGAATTCACCAATCCAATCGCATCCCGGACCGAATTGGTCAGGTTGGAAAGGAGTGATTTTTTGGTGGTATTCCAGATTTATCCGTGGACCGGACAAGGGCTATGGAGAATGGTTCCTTCGGATTCAAAGGAGCTGAGTTAATGGCGCATACACAACTTAGCTACCGGAGAGAGCGGATACTCAAGGCCTTGGTTAATGAATATATTCAGAGCGCAAGGCCGGTAGGGTCCGGGACATTATGCCGCGAATATGGTCTGAGGGTAAGTCCGGCCACGGTCAGGCATGAGATGGTGGCCCTGGAGGATATGGGCTATCTGGTTCAGCCGCACACTTCTGCGGGTCGTGTGCCCACGGACACCGGGTTTCGCTTTTATGTTAATCATTTGCTATCAGAGGGGCATCTGGGGGCACAGGAGAAGCAGAAGGTCCGGTCATTTTACCGGGCGGGCAACATGAACTGGGATGATATTTTCAGGGAGACATCCCGGGCCCTTTCCCAGATGAGCCGTTATGTGGCCCTGATTCTCAGTCCGAGATTTGAGAAGACCGCGCTCCAGAGCATCAGCCTGAGGAGCCTGACTCATAACAGGATCCTGGTTGTTTTTGAGTTCAACTCCGGGATAGTGGAGCGCCGGATAATAGAGAACGAGTTGAATTTGCGGGCCACCGAGCTTGAGGGCATATCGAATTATTTAACCGAGATCGGCGCAGGAAGGAATCTCATGGAGATTCGCGCAGAGTTGATCCGGCAAAGCCAGGCCGCAGAAAAGCTCTGCGATCATCTTGTCCGCAAGGCCCTCTCTCTGAGCGAGCAGATCATGGATGAGGCTCCACAGTTGTATCTTTACATTGAGGGACAGGCCAACATCCTGGATCAGCCGGAATTTTCAGACATGGAAAAGATAAAGCGACTTTTCCAGATATTGGAGGAAAAGAAAGCCATGATAAAGCTTCTGGACCAGACCCTGGCTTCTCCGGGAGTGAAAGTAATCATCGGCAGGGAGAACCCGCTTAAGCCCTTGCAGGACTATTCCCTGGTCGCCTGTGCTTACGGGGACAGGGAGAGGGCGAGCGGGGCACTGGGAGTCATCGGCCCGGTCCGCCTGGATTATGGAAGGGTTATTTCTCTGGTAAAATTTACTTCTGGATTAATTTCTGATATTATGTGTTGATAACTGAAAGCCGGGTGGTAACAAAGGCTTACAGGAAAGAGGGGGATGGGGAAGACTAAAAAGAAAAAGAATTCTGTTTCCGAGTCAGCCCCGAATGATAAGGAGGCGGAGATGGAGAATCCTCCTGGGGATGAAGCTGTTCATGAAGAGACAGGGGATTCGGAAGGGAATTCTGTGGAGGTAGAACCAGGCTCTGGTGATGATTCCCTGGAGGCGGCTATGAAGGAGGCCCTGGAGAGTGTAGAGGCCATTGAAAAGGAGAAGCCAGAAGGACCTGAAGGACCGGGGGAAGCAAAAGAGGAAACAGAGGAATTACCCGCTCCTCCGAGTGAGAAGGAGCTGGAGCTCAAGATGCAGATTATAGAGCTCCAGCATAAGGTACGCGAGATGGAGAAGGACCTGGAGGGCAGGGTCAAGGAAATCCGGCAGAATTATGAAGAGGCGAAAAGGATCAAACAACAGTTTGAGGACTATAAAGTGAGAATGATGAGAGAGAAGGCTGATTTCTTCAATTACGGCCACGAGCCGATGATAAAGGAACTCCTGCCCATAGTGGATAACCTGGAGAGAGCGCTTGCTCATGCTGAGAGGCCCGAGGATTTTGCTTCTTTACGGGAAGGAATAGGCATTACATTGCGTCAGTGCCTGCAGGTGTTTTCCAGGTTCGGGGTGAAGCAGATTCAGGCTCTGGGCGAGCCTTTTGATCCCAACCTCCATGAGGCAATGAGCATGTGCGAGGATGCCCAGGCTGAGCCTAATACAGTAGTCCAGGAACACCAGCGGGGATACATGCTTAAAGATAGGCTGATTCGGCCCTGTCTGGTGACGATTTCCAGGGCACCTGAAACAGGGGCTGAAGAGTCTTCAGGAGAGGAATCAGCGGAGAAAGAAGACAATGATGAAAATGATAAATAAGCCGAGGGGGAGTTAATGGGAAAGGTTATTGGTATTGACTTCGGCACGACCAATTCTTGCGTGGCAGTAGTAGAGGGGGGCGATCCGATCGTTATTCCCAATGCAGAGGGGAGCCGAACCACTCCTTCCATGGTGGCTCTAACGGAAAGCGGTGAAAGGTTAATCGGGCAAATAGCGAAGCGGCAGGCGGTAACCAACCCGGAGAGCACAATATTCGCAATCAAACGGCTTATCGGAAGAAAATTTGATTCCGAGGAAGTTCAGCAGGCAATAAAGCTCCTTCCATATCAGATCATCAATGCAAAGAATGGGGACGCATGGATCGTGTCCAGGGATAAGCAGATGAGTCCCTCAGAGATTTCGGCCATGGTCATCAAGCGGATGAAGGAGACGGCCGAGGAGTACATAGGCGAGGAGGTGCATGAGGCGGTGATTACGACTCCGGCATATTTCAATGACAGCCAGCGCCAGGCCACCAAGGATGCAGGCAAGATAGCTGGCCTGGAGGTCTTGCGCGTAATAAACGAGCCAACAGCCGCGGCCCTGGCCTACGGCATGGAGAGGAGTGGCGGGGAAAAGATAGCGGTGTTTGATCTCGGTGGCGGCACCTTTGATATATCCATACTGGAGCTGGGTGATGGCGTGTTCGAGGTGATGTCCACAAACGGCGATACATTCCTCGGGGGCGAGGACTTCGACCAGCGTCTGATTGATTACCTGGTAGACCGCTTCCTGGAAGAACAACGGATTGACCTATCAAAGGACAAGATGGCGCTCCAGCGATTGAAGGAGTCCGCAGAGAAGGCAAAATGCGAGTTAAGCTCTTCCCTGGAGACAGATGTTAACCTGCCTTTTATCACCGCGGATAAAAGCGGGCCGAAACACCTGAATATCAAGATCACAAGGGCCCAGTTGGAGAGCCTGATTTCCGAACTGGTAGAAAGACTGGAGAAGCCCTGTCGGCTCGCAATGGAGGATGCAGACCTCAGCCCGGAGGAGATCAACCATGTGATCCTGGTCGGCGGCATGACCCGGATGCCCAAGGTGCATGAAAAGGTCAAGGAGATTTTCGGAAAAGAGCCGAGCCGGGGGGTTAACCCGGAGGAAGTGGTAGCCATGGGAGCGGCCATTCAGGGAGCAGTGATCAAGGGTGATGTCAAGGAAGTCCTGCTTCTGGATGTAACCCCCCTGAGTCTGGGCGTGGAGACCAAAGGAGGGGTCTTTACAAAGATCATACCCAAGAACACCACTATCCCGACCAAGAAGTCGGAGATATTCTCAACCGCAGTGGACAACCAGCCCTCTGTCCATGTTCATGTGCTCCAGGGAGAACGCGAGATGGCCTCGGATAACAAAACCCTGGGCCGATTCGAGTTGGTCGGACTCCCTCCTGCACCTCGCGGCGTGCCCCAGATAGAGGTCCAGTTTGAAATTGACACAAACGGCATTGTCCATGTCTCTGCCCACGACCTCGGTACAGGAAAGGAACAGTCCATAAGGATCACGGCTTCATCCGGCCTGAGCGACGAGGAGATCGAGCGGCTGGTCAGTGAGGCCGAGGAGCATGCAGAGGAAGACCGTCGAGCAAAGGACCTGGTGGACCTGCGTAACAACGCAGAGGGCCTGATCTACACCAGCAAGAACTCTTTGGAAGAATTCGGCGAGCGTCTGGAGGAAAAAGACAGACGCCTTATAGAGGAGCGGATAGAACGCACCGAGGAATTGCTTGAGACAAATGATTATGATGTCCTCAAAAAGGCGGTGGACCAGTTGAGCGAGGCCGCACACAAGCTTGCGGAGGCCGTTTACGCTCAGGCCACATCCAAAATCCAGTCAGACTACTGAAGCTGACTCATTAAGCCGGATAAAAAAGAAAAATGAAAACCCAGGGCAGACTGTTGCAAAAGTCAAAGTCTAAAAGACCAAGCGGGCCACCCCGTCGCGCCAACGAGCTTGAGGGGAAAACATGGCTCAAGTACTCCATCAGCATCTGGGACGATATAAAAAAGAATGTTGAAGAATTAAAATTAAAACACCCTGCAATGTTCCCATCTGAACTGCCCATGCGATTGATTCAGATGTTTACCAACCAGGAGCAAAAGTCTGTTCTTGATCCTTTCCTTGGAAGCGGCTCCACACTGATCGCCGCTAAAATGCTTGATAAATATGGCATCGGATTTGAAATCTCTAAAGAATATGTGGACCTCGCACATAGACGCTTGAATTCTCAAGAATATATATTCTCCAAGAATCTTGAGCAAAGGATTATTCAAGATGACGCGAGAAATATGCTCGAGTATCTGGAGCAAAACTCAATAGACCTATGTATTACCTCTCCTCCCTATTGGGACATCCTGTGTCAAAAAAGATCAGCCGATAACAAGCAAATCAAAAATTATGCCGAAAAGATTGATAATCTTGGAGAGATACCCGATTATAATGACTTTCTGGAAGAACTAAAACATATCTTTAGGGATGTTTTCTTTCTGTTGAACCCCGGTTCTTATTGTATCGTGATTGTTATGGACATCAGGAAAAAAAATAGATACTATTGCTTTCATGCTGATATTTCCAGGTTTATGGAACAGATAGGATTTATTTTTGATGATATTATCATCTGGAATAGAAAACAGGAATATAGCAATCTTCGCCCACTTGGCTATCCCTTTGTTTTTCGAGTAAACAAGATTCATGAATATATATTGATCTTTCAGAAACCAAAGGCTTCCAAAAAATGAGCTTAATTGTAACTCAAGATAATTATCTGGATGTTGACGTAGCATATCTTTTAGGTTTAATAATAGCAAGAGGATTTTTTCATATAGAGGGAGATATAAGAAGATTAATTATTGACTTCCCTTTTAAATTAGAGCAACTTGACATCCCCAAAATGAGAAAAGGCAAGATAGATAGAGAATCCGCGCTTCGCTTAAGTTTAGATGAAATACGAGCCAGGATAAATCAGTTATTAGAAGTTAATGTTGAAATTGAAGCTAAAAAGCATTTAGTTCAGTTGAAAGCAATATTTACCAAGAATACAATGTCTTTAAGAAATATTACACATTTACTTAAAGGTAAGACTGATTATCGAGAATTTTCTGTGCCGGAGGTTCTATATCAAGCTCCGATTGATATGCAAAAGGAATTTATAAGGGGAATTGCAGATGCGGCTTCTAACCCTTCACCAAAGGATGCTCTCTTTGAGCAAAGAAATAGAATAGTACTTGAGTTCCAACATGAAAACTGGAAATTGCCAATTCAGGTTTGCCGGTTACTTCAAGAAAATTTAGGAATTAAAGTAAGCCACATTCTTTGGGGCCATCCAAATATTAGAGGGGGAAAAGGTTGGGCCAAGGAACATAGAATGAGAATATTTGCAGAAGATTTTATTGAAATTGGCTATAATTTTAGATTTAAGCAAGATATTTTTGAATATTTGCTGAAAGAAAATAAAAAGCTGTCTCTTCCAGAAACAAAAATTTGCAATCCTAAGATTAAAAAACCAAGAAGAAGGAAGAAAAAACATCGGGACGAAAAATCACGATCTCTTCCAAAAATTGTCAGAAAACATTTTGATTCTTATTTCGAAGTTTGCAAGGCGATTGGTTGCCAGCAGGGGGAACCTAGTCCGCAAGGTGATTTTTTTGAAGAGGATGATTAAGGAAAAGGATATATATCCAGAAATAAGAATATGGCTGGAAGATTTTTTAAAGAATCGACATCGCCGTTCTAAAATTGAAGTAGTAGATTCTCATAAGATTAAATTGTCTCATTTAATATTTGATCTCGGCTATTCAAGATATTTTCCTCAATATAATGTATTTGATATTAAAGTAGATATAACAGGATTTATAAAGACAAAAGAGAAAACATTATTAGCATTTATCGAATGTAAAATAAATCCTATAAATTTAAGGGATGTAGGGCAAATTCTAGGATATAGCCTGGTTGCAGGTCCAGAATATTCTTTCATTATATCTCCTGATGGTGTATCAAGTTCTTTAAGCTCATTATTCAAAACCTTTGGCAGATATGACATTTTAGAATATCAGAAAAATAAAAGAATTAAAATTGCCACCTGGAACATGAAAAGGAAGGAAATTGAGAGAGCATCAGTAATGCCTCCGGGTGAATTATTATGATTTAAAGGGTATTTGATTTGGCCAAGCGCGATTACTATGAGGTTCTCGGGGTGGACCGGGGCGCAGGCATGGATGAGATTAAGAGGACCTACCGGGACCTGGCCTTGAAGTATCACCCTGACCGGAATCCCTCTCCGGATGCAGAGGACCGGTTTAAGGAGATCAACGAGGCCTACCAGGTGCTGTCCGACCCGGAAGCCCGATCCCGGTACGACCGCTTCGGACACGGCGCTCCCGGAGGCTTTGATATAACCGATTTCGGATTCCCCTCAATTGACGATATCTTCGGAAACCTGTTTGATGATTTCTTCGGCAGACCCCGAGGAAGGCGGAGAACAGGGGTACACCGGGGTGCGGACATCCGGGTGGACCTCCGGATCAGTCTCATGTCTGCGGCCCGCGGTTGCGAGAAGACCTTGGAGGTGGCGCGGCACCAGCTTTGTTCCGAATGCTCTGGAACCGGGGGCAGAAAGGGCTCCAGCCCTGTTACCTGTCCTGCGTGCGGGGGCCATGGCCAGATGCGGTATCAACAGGGATTCTTCTCCGTGACCCGCACCTGCTCCCAGTGCGGAGGCCGCGGCACCGTGATAAGAGAGCCGTGCCCGAAATGCCGGGGCACAGGATTAGAGGAAGTTATACGGAAACTCAATGTCAAGATACCCCCTGGCGTGGACTCCGGATCAACCCTGCGTCTGCGAGGAGAGGGAGAACCTGGGGAGCGCGGAGCCCCTCCCGGAGACCTCCATGTGGTGATCTTTGTAGAGGACCACCCTTTGTTTCAGCGCGATGGCTCCGAGCTGATTCTGGAGATGCCTGTCTCATACCTCCAGGCCGCGCTCGGACACGAGATAGAGGTCCCTACTCTGGAAGAAACAGTAAGGATGAAAATACCGGCTGGAACACAGACCGGGAAAGTCTTCCGCCTCAAGGGTAAGGGCATGCCAAGCCTCGATGGCTATCATCGGGGAGACCTCCATGTGCTCGTGTCTGTCGAGATGCCTACCCGGCTCAACCGGGAACAAAAGGAGCTACTGAAAAAACTCTCCAAGATAACGCCCGCTGACTCGCTACCTCAGATCAAATCATTCCATGATAAAGTTAAAAAGCATTTCAGGAAATAAAAATCTTGACTTGATCCTGACAACTGATATATCTTGAGACACGACTTTTTTCCGGCAGTCCCAAGGAGGAATACCCTTGAGCGGAATCGGCGTTATTCATAACCCCTTTGCACGGGGCAACATCAAGCGGCCCCATATTGCGGATCAGCTTCGCCAGATCCTGGGTGATGATGGCCATGTCTTCGAGACCAGGAACCTGGACGAACTTCCGGAATTGGCCGAGCGGTTCATCAAAGAAGGCTTTGAGCTTCTCGCGGTGAACGGCGGCGACGGTTCCTTGCATCTTGCGCTCAGTGCTTTTATCAAGGTCTACCGGGACAGGCTTCTTCCACGGGTCATCCCTCTTCGCGGCGGAACAATGAACACCATGCCAAACTCCCTCAAGCTCAAGGGCAAGACCCTGGACATCTGTAAGAAGGCTGTAGAGCTCCACCGCACAAAGCAACCCTTTGAAATTTTTAAACAGCCGCTGGTCCGGCTCAACGAGAAATACGGGTTCATGAGCGGAGCAGGCCTTGCCGCGAATTTCCTTGATGCCTACTATTCCGGAACAGGCACAGGCCCGGTGGCCGGGGCCAAGGTCATCGCAAGGGCTCTCTCATCCGCAATCACACGCGGGCAGTATGCAAAGCGCCTATTTGAGCCGGCAAAAGCAAAAATAACCGCGGACGGAGAAACAGTCCCCTTTCAGGAATTTACCGCGATTCTCGGATGCACCATCAGGGAGATCGGACTCGGGTTCACGCCAACTCCCCACGCTTACGACAAGGAGGGCCATTTCCAGTTCATCGCTACAAGAATCAAACTGCTTTCGGTTATCCCGCGACTCCCTAAGCTTTATTTCGGCAAGGACATCATCCATCCGGACCTTCTCTCCAGGGTTGTGAGGGATGTTTTAATCAAGCCCCTTGACAATATGCGCTACATGGTGGACGGCGAGCTTTACGAGACCGAAGAGCCGATCCAGATGTCCGTTGGTCCAACGATAGAAATAGTCAAGGTGTAGAATCCGGAGAGAAGTTTATGCCGAAAAAGATAGTTGGTGTGATCGGCGGAAGCGGGCTTTACGAGATTGACGAGCTCAAGGTTGAGAAGAAGCAGAGGGTCAAGACCCCTTTCGGCCCTCCTTCTGATGCTTTCATCATCGGGACTCTTGAAGATGTGAACATGGTGTTCCTGCCTCGACACGGTAAAGGCCATCACATCCTTCCTTCCGAGATCAACTACCGCGCAAACATCTGGGCTATGAAGAAGCTGGGCGTGGAATACATCATAGCCTCCGGAGCATGCGGTAGTTTCAAGAACAATATTCGGCCGGGAGACATCGTGATAGTTGACCAGTTTATTGACCGGACTTATCGGCGTAATGCTACATTCATGGGAGACGGCGTGGTCGGGCACATGGTCTTCGCAGACCCCATCTGTCCGGACCTTGCAAAAGTGCTTTACCGGGCCGCAAAGAAGGTCAAGGCTCGCGTGCACGAGGGAGGAACATATATCTGCATCGAGGGACCGGCATTCTCCACGCGGGCGGAGAGCTTTTTGTATCGAGGCTGGGGAGCGGATGTTGTGGGCATGACAAACCTCACAGAGGCCCGGCTCGCACGCGAGGCCGAGATATGCTATGCCTCGATCGCGCTTTGCACTGACTACGACTGCTGGCACGAGACCGAGGCTGATGTCACCATTGAAGAGGTGCTGAAGGTCATGCACAAGAATATCGAGACCTCTAAGAGGATCATAAAGGCCGCAGTAAAGATGCTCCCGAAGAAGCGCACATGCCTCTGTGTCAATGCCATGCGGGACGCCATCATCACTGACCCGAAGAAAATCCCGCCCAGGAGACGGAAAGAGCTTGACTTTATCATCAATAAGTATTTTTCGGATTAAGGAGGAATTCATGATGGTGAGGATGAACACGGGGGCTCTTTTTGCCTTGATCCTGATCCTGGCCGCGGGCTCGGCGCATTCCCGCGAGCAGGTGAAGCCAAAGAGCGAGAACCCGAAGGCGCAGGACTTGATTGACAGGGCCTGGGAGGTCGTGGCTTTAGACCTGACTATTGAGACGGCTGACAAGGCGATCGGGTATCTTGAGGATGCGAAGAAGATTGATCCGGACAACCCGGAGATTCTCGTGGCACTGGCTGACGAGTGCTGGCAGAGGGGAGACCTCATGCCGGGGAAGGAAAAAGAGGATTACGAGGCGAGGAATGTTTATTTCAACAAGGGCCTTGAAGCCGCGGACAAGGCGCTGTCCTTGAAGGAGACCGCAGGAGCCCATTACTGGCACTGTGCCAATCTGGCATCAAGCTACGAGAACCGGAGTGTCTTTGCACAGGCAGGAATCTTTCTCGATTTGAATAAACACATGAACTGGATTGAAGAAAACGACATTACATATTTATACGGAGGCTACGCTCGATTCTGGGGACAGGTGCTCTCCCGTATTCCTGATATAGTAATAAAATTAACCGGCCAGGACCCCGATCAGGTCTATGAACAACTGGAGAACGCCATCAGGATCGAGCCGCGATACCTGCTTAACTATGCCTACCAGGGCGAATTTCTACATCGAATGGGCGATGACGAAAAGGCGCTCACTGCACTCAAGAAGATTATAGAGGCTGATCCGGGTATCTTTCCCGAAGAGATTGCAAAGAACAAACTCGCGCAAAAGCGCGCGCGCGAAAACTGGAAGGACTTTACCGGCAAGGACTATCCGGCCAGATAAGTGCGGTCAAGATATTCTATTCCTTGAATTCAGGCAACCAGCCGGCTTCCTGGTACCATCGGATGCTTTCAAGGAATTCCGTCCGTAGGTCCGGATAATGCGGAGTGTAGCCCAGGGCCTTGAGCTTGGTCGTGTCCAGGGCATAGGATGATCGCATGTAACCGAGAAAGTCCCTGTCAAGGCTTGCGGAAAGCGCAGGATCGAGGTCGTAAGCAGAGATCATGTCTCTCCATTTTTTTCCGAGCCAGGCATTGATTTTATCAAACTGCGAATCCGGAAGCGCGATCAGCATCCGGATGAAAGGCCAGTATAGCCTGGTGAAGTAAGGAAACTGGAAGGTGATCTCTAGGCCGTATGCCCGCATCGCTACCTTGAAGAAATCCCCCTGGCTGAGCGGCGAGTCATCGGCCACATTGTAGCAAGAGCCTTCCACGCCATCTGCCTCAAGCAGAACCTTGATCCCCTGGGCCACATCACGCACATGAACATAATGCATGAAGGGGCCCCCCTTGAGCGCGGGTATTCTTCGCTTGCCCGCGTGCTTGACCAGTGCCAGGAGGCACATCATGGTAGTCTGGCCGTAACGGCTTCTCGGTCCGTAGATGCCGGCCGGCCGGAGGCTTGCCGCGGGAAGGCCATGCTCGCGATAATACCTCATTACCAGATCCTCGCCATCGCATTTTGTCCTCTCATAGTTGTTGGAAGGATTGCGAGGGTGGTCCTCTCTCATGGGAAAAGCACGCGGCCTGCCGTAGACCGCTATGCTCGCGATGTGCACAAACCGCTTGATCCCGGCTTTGAGAGCGGCCTCGCACATGTTGCGCGTTACATCCACATTGGCCTTCTTCAGCACATCAGGCGGGAGAGAAAACTTGAAAAATCCGGCAATGTTGACAACCTTTTCCATGCCATCAAGAAGCCCCGGGATACCCTCCGGCTCAAGCAGGTCAGCCTTGACAACCTCAGCGCCCGCGGCTTCGGCAACAGAGAGGTCTGAGTTTGGCAGGTCAGTTGCCCGCACCGTGTAGCCTGCCTCCATCAGGTACTCCACAGTATGCGAGCCAAGGAATCCCCCGGCACCATTGACAAGAACCTTGCCCTTATCTTCTCTCTCGCTCATGCGCTAAAGCCTAACACAGGTCCATCCCGGCCGCAAAGCCTCTGCATCTCCAGGTTTGACAGCCAGGCCGGTATCCGATAAAATATCAAACGAGATAAAGGGCGGAGCCAAATGAGCAAGAGGATCATGGTTGTGGAGGACAGCGAGGTTATCCAGGAGATGCTCCGGGAAGAACTGATCGAGGCCGGCTACGAGGTCTTCTCGGCATACAATGGCTTCGAGGCCCTGCGCGACCTGGAGGAATTTCAGCCAGACCTGATTATCACGGACATCATGATGCCCAAGCTGGACGGCCTGAGGCTTTGCGAGGCCATCCAGAACCGCATAGAAACCCGTGATACACCCTTCATTTTCCTTTCTTCCAAGTTCGACAAAGATACGGTCGAACGGGGCAAGAAAATCGGAGCTCGCTTTTTCGTCGCAAAGCCGTTCAAGATGGACACGATCAAGGACTGCGTGAACAAGATTTTCGGGGAAGAGCCTTGAGCGGCCTGCCGAAGATACAGGATCAGCAGTAAAGCCAGGAGGTGGTGCTGATATGGCCTTGAAGCCTCTTCATGATCCCCAGGAAGGACCACTACGGATAGTGGGCCTGATGTCCGGGTCCGGGACTAATATCAGAAGAATACTCGAGCACCAGGGTCGCCTTTTAGAGGAAGAAGGCCGGATGGTTTACGAGATGAAGGCTATCTTCTCGGATACATGGAATTCTAAGGCCCCCGAGATAGGCCGGGACTTTGACATCCCTGTGATCATCCGGGACATAGGGGCATGGTATAAAAAGCGAGGCGCAAAGCGCTCTGACATTAAGCTCCGCGAGCAATACGATCGCGAGAACATCAAGGCATTAAGCGTGTTTCAGGCCAGGGTCGCGGTTTACGGAGGATATATGAGCCTGGCCACACGGCCTCTGATCGAGGCTTTTATCGGGGTCAATGTTCATCCGGCTGACCTCTCGATCGAGGCCGGAGGTTCTCGCAAGTGGACGGGCGCACACGCGGTGCGAGACGCGATCGAGGCCGGGGAAAAAGTCCTTCGATCCTCAACCCACCTCATTGAACCGGAGTGCGATATGGGCCGGCTCTTCATG
Source organism: uncultured bacterium (assembly GCA_964580655.1). Classification (GTDB taxonomy): domain Bacteria; phylum RBG-13-61-14; class RBG-13-61-14; order RBG-13-61-14; family CAZOMR01; genus CAZOMR01. The sequence goes on along the minus strand of CAZOMR010000065.1, from coordinate 1,447 downwards.
ATCTCGCAAGCCTTGCCGGTCGAGATTCCACGGAACGCGGACATCTCGGACCCCGCGATCCTGCAGGATGTCGCGGACAAAAATCAAGAGCGGCTCAAGGAGAGAGGCGACTGGGTGATCTTTCCCAGAACCATTGAGGCCATTGCGCGCGGCCATTTTCAGCAGGATGAAAAGGGGAAATTCTTTTACCAGGGTCAGCCCGTTCCCAGGGGATTGAAACTGGACTGAGCCGGATCAAGGCTCATGACTAGCCCTGCATACTCAAGGCCGGCTGTCTTTGCCCTGATCGCGGTACTCCTCGCATTCGGTCTTGGCGAGGCCGGGCTTCGCATTTCCGGCTTCTCCTACCAGGCGGGCCCGGTCTACATGCAGTTCGGATACCCGAACCAGCAAACCCTGTCCCGGATTTTCCAGCGTGATCCAATCCTTTTCTGGAACCTGATCCCGAACAGCACCTATCTTCCCGATCATATCCACATCAACTCAAAAGGCTTTCGCGGTCCGGAATTCCGTATTGAGAAACCTCGGGGGACTATCCGCATCATCGCGCTCGGAGACTCCTGCACCTTCCTCGGTGAAAGGTCTTACCCTGAACGGCTTGAAGAAAAACTCCGCAAAGCCTTTCCCGGACGCTCCCTGGAAGTGATCAACATGGCCGTGCCCGGATACTCATCCTTCCAGGGGCTGCGACTCCTTGAGAGGCAGGCTATAATGCTCCGGCCCGATCTGGTAACAGTATTCTTCGGCTGGAATGACCACTGGCCCTCCCGGGGCACAAAGGACAGGAATCAGAAAGCCCCCGGTTTAAGAGTCGCGGCTCTTCAGAAAGTACTGGGACATCTGTGCATCTATCAGGTCATCCACTGGCTTGTACATGAAATTCAGCCGCACGAAAAGCAAGAAAATCGAGTTCCAATCCCGGATTACAAGGAAAACCTGCGGCAAATCGTGAGGCTCGCAAGAGGCCGAAAAGCAGAGGTGATTCTCATTACCGCTCCCACTGCGGCGCAAAAGGGCGCAGGACTCGCTCCATACCTTTTGGCCGAGGGAATTATCCAGGATGCGGATAGTGCCCTGGCAATGCATCAGGAATACAACGAGGCTGTGCGGGAATTGGCCAATGAGACTAAAGCCGCGCTGGTGGATGCGGCGAGCATCTTTCAGGATAATCCTGACCCAGGATTCTTCTGGAAGGATAACATGCATCTGAGCGAGGCTGGCCTTGAATGGCTTTCAGGGCTGATCGCTCATCAAATACAGGTTGAAGAATTGATAAACACAGATTTTGCAGTTGAGGAATAAATATTTTTCACCGCAAATTCTCCAGATCCGGAGGATCCTACAGATGCGGAGCAGACGCAGAGAACGCAGAGAATTATTTAAAAGTAGCCAGTAGCCAGTAGCCAGGAAAATAAATGTGCAAGTTGAGGCTGTGCCGAAACCTGGA
>CAZOMR010000064.1:0-14097 GCA_964580655.1 uncultured bacterium | reverse complement strand
CCCCCCCTTTTATGTCGCAGGTCCATTAAATACGAAACAATACAGTGTTTTTATGAATCTATGATATAATATTTTCGGTAATGAAAGGAAACGACCGTGAGCGCAGAGCTGATCAAAAAGCTTGAGAAAAAGATTACGGGGCGCGATCTCAGGATCGCCATTGTAGGCCTGGGCTATGTGGGACTGCCCCTGGCCGTGGCCTTTGCCAGAGAGGGGATCAAGGTCATCGGGATTGACATTGAACCCGACAGAGTGAGGAGCATTCGTGGAGGTCGGTCCTATCTTCCTGATGTTGACTCGAAGACCCTGGCGCGGCTCACTCGCTCTCGCCTCATTGTGCCCGGCACTGAATATAGGCTTGTGCGGGATGCAGATATAATCATCGTGTGCGTTCCTACCCCATTGAGCAAGACCAAGGACCCGGACCTCTCTTTCATCATGAACGCGTGTAATGGGATCAGGCCTTTTCTAAAAAAACACCAGCTTCTCGTGGTGGAGAGCACCGTATATCCTGGGATGACCGAGGAGGTTATCCGGCCGCTCGTGGAGAAGGCGCGGTTTAAAGTTGGTGAAAACTTTTTTCTTGCCTTTTCACCAGAGCGGATTGACCCCGGGAATTTGCAGTTCGATATCCGCAATACTCCCAAGGTCGTGGGCGGTGTTACCCGTAATTGCAGGGACCTGGCCGTGTCAGTCTATCGGTTGATCGTTGACGATGTGATACCTGTAAGCTCGCCCCGCGTGGCGGAGATGGCCAAGCTTTTAGAGAATACCTTCCGGAGCGTTAACATCGGCCTGGTCAATGAGACAGCGATCATGTGCGATAAGCTCGGGGTGGATGTCTGGGAGGTTATTGAGGCCGCATCCACCAAGCCCTTTGGCTTCATGACCTTTTATCCCGGGCCCGGCCTGGGCGGACACTGCATCCCGGTGGACCCTCATTATCTTTCCTGGAAATTGCGCACGCTAAATTACAAGGCCCGCTTCGTGGAGCTGGCCGCGGAGGTCAACTCATCCATGCCTGAGTTCTGGGTGGGAAAGGTCCAGGATGCACTTAATCGGAAAGGCAAGAGCCTTAAACGCGCCAGGGTGCTCATATTGGGGGTGAGCTACAAGCGGGATGTCGGGGACTTGAGGGAATCTCCTGCATTGGACATCATCAAATTGCTCCTGGAGAAAAAGGCGCAGGTTAACTACATGGACCCTTTCATCCCGGAGCTGAGCCTGGAAGGGAAGAAAATTCGGCGGGTTCCGTTTTCCGGGGATCGCGTTGCGGCCGCGGACTGCGTGGTAATTACTGCGGACCATTCGGCTTTTGATTATCAACTTATAGCCCGAAGAGCCAGGACTTTGGTGGATACCCGCAATGCGATTCAGAAGAGAAGGAATTCGCGAACAGGCAAGTCATCAAGAGGCACGCGGAAAGATCCTGCAACCCGCCAGTCTTCATAACAACTGAATCGCCTGAAGGCTCATTAAATTATGAGACCCCCCCTGAAGAATTTTCCACTCAACACCCTATTCTCCCTCGGTTTCATTGCGCTAGCCGCGATATTACCATATCTCTACACCCTGGATGCGCCCTTTGTCTATGATGATCTTCACACCATCGTGAACAATCCTCCGCTCCGTTATCATTCAAGCACTTATGACTTTTTCAGAATGCCTGAACTCTTCTCCGGGACAAAGGCGGAAATGTACCGGCCCATTAACCAGATTTCCTATATGTTAAACTTCCGTCTCGGAGGCTCTGGTCCGGAAGGATTCCGCCTCTTTAATCTGTTAATTCATCTGCTGTGCGCCTGGCTCGTGTTCTGGCTCAGCAGGCTGATTCCCGGTCTTGAAAAGGCCAGCCTGCTTGCGGCCCTGCTCTTTGCCCTGCACCCGGTTCAAACCGAGACCGTCATCTACCTGAGTTCCCGCTCGACCTTGCTCGCCTCGTTCTTCATCTTACTCGGACTCATCGCCTTCATCCATGCGACCGAAGCAGAAAGATCACCGCTATCCGCTTGGCTGATCGGGCTTTTAGCCTCTTTGTGCCTCATTGCCGGACTTGCAAGCAAGGCCATCGCCGTGACCCTGCCAGCCCTTGCTCTGGCATACTTAGTGCTTTTCCCAACTGGAAGAAAAAGTCGCGGCCTCGTGATAGTGAGCCTCTTGTTCATGATCTCAGGTTTATATGTCCTGCTTCGACATGCACTCGGGCTATACACTTTTTTCCCGCCAGAACTCGTAAGGCCGCTCTCCACCAACCTGCTCACCCAGACCCGCGTGACATTCCATTACTTAAGAATTCTACTTATGCCCATTCATCTCTCGCTTGAAAACGATATGGCGGAAATCCAGTCCCCTTTTCACCCCTGGTTCTTGCTCTCAATTCTGGGATGGCTGGCCATTCTATGTCTGGGCCTCGCGAGGGCACGGAGATACCCGGTGATACTTTTCTCCATTCTCTTCTTTATCATTGCGCTCATTCCCACCTCCACGCTGATCCCTCTTGTTGTTATTGCGAGTGAGAACCGGCTCTATCTTGCAAGCCTCGGTCTCATCTGGCCTGTCTCAATGCTCTTTTTGCTCTTGCTTGAAAATCAGCGTGCAAGGGCTGGAGGGATTGTCTTTATCCTTTTTATCCTTGCTTGTTTCTTTTGCTTGACGCTCAGCCGGGGAGCGGTCTGGGGGGCGAGCGAGCGGCTCTGGAGGGATGCGGTAACAAAGGCTCCTCTTCAGGCCCGTGCCCATGTCAATTACGGGATCGAGTTGAAAAAACAGGGACATCTTCGCGCCGCGGTCCGGGAGTATCAAATGGCCCTTCGTCTTGATCCTCGCAATACCTGGGCTTACAACAATCTTGGCAACATCTACTTTGATCAGGGGCAATACGATGCGGCCCGGAAGGCTTATGAGCGAGCTGTTGAGATCGCGCCCGGAAATATCAATGCGTGTCTGAACCTTGGCCATCTACTGGTTGCGATGGGAGATCCGGAGGGTGCCGCGGCGCTGTTGGAGAAAGCCGTTTCCATTGCGCCTTTTCGGGCGGACACCCGTCATGACCTGGGCATCGTCTATTTGCGCTACCTGGGAGACTGGAACAAAGCCTGCGAGCAATTGGAGCGCTCGCTTGAACTTGATCCCGGGCAGAAGGATGCGGAGAAGATCAGGAGAGCGATAGGTGAACTCAGGATGCCAAGTAGTATCCAAGGAGAACAAGACCAGCGAGCACGATAATGGCCCCTGCGATCCTGGGCCGCGTGTTGGAAAAGCTCTCTTTAATCCGGTTCAGGAGTAGTCCGGACTGGCCGCTGATCAAAGGAAGAAAAAGTTTCGAGGAAACTGTGGCGGGCAGGAATATCAGGCCGGCCAGGCTGGTTACAAGTCCAAACACGAAGCCTCTCTTCGGAATGAGCCAGCCAACTATCAGCCCGGAGATGATGAATGCGGGGCAATAAGCGAGGAATCCGAGCTTGGGGGGTATGATGGCGGGAAAAATTTCCCCGAGCATAGAATCCAGTTCCAGACAGCGGACGAGTAGCACAAAGATGGAGCAGATGACACATGCAAGCAGGATCATGGCTCCGGCTTTTCTGCCCGGGATGCCTCCTGCCCTCGGGTCAAGGTAGAAGGCGACGCTTGCTGGCGCGATTCTCCATGTCCCCTCATACCGATCCTTTTTTTCATCAAGGCGAAACCTTCGTTTTTCCACTTGAAAGTCCATGAGCCGCACCTGCTCCGCTATGATCTCCTCTTTCAGCCGGGAGCGCGAAATATCTTTCAGCGCCTTCCCGTTTTTTAGTTGGCGGTCTAGATTTTCCAGGTGAATCCGGAAGATCTCACCCGCATTATCAGTATCCGGGTGCCGATCAATCTCTGACCATGATGGAATGGCAAGGTAGCTTACACGCTGTATATTTGTAGTGTTGAGCTGATCATGGTTTTCAAACGCGCTTACGAATTCCAGAAAAAGACTGGGCCGGCCGCGAAAGGTTGTGAAGCTGGCCACAAGTCTTGTCTTGTGTTTCTGACTCCAGTAAAGCCGGTTCTCGTTAACCGCGGCAAGGCCCGGGACAGTAAAGGATGCTACTGGCTCAAAGCCAATATCCCGGACATCCTCATCCACGCGGGCCAGCCTGTCCCTTGCGCTATCGGAGAGCTCGGCCTCATCAATATCCTGGAAAACCAGTTTTCGGGGAAGATGAATCTGGCGAATGAGATAGAGGGCGACACCTGCTGAGAGTATCAGGATGACGGCAAGGATAGCGCTGTTTACCAGGATGTTGAGTCCGCCTGGAGGGATCATAAATTTCGGATGATCTCCAGCGGGCTGAAGAAATAGGATATTTCCCAGGCCGCTGTGTCAGGCCCGTCCGAGCCGTGCACCGCATTGTGCTCGATGCTCGCGCCGTGCTTCTTGCGGATGGTGCCCTTCCGGGCATCCTTCGGGTTCGTTGCTCCCATAATCTTGCGGTTCCGCTCTATCACACCCTGGCCCTCAAGCACTAGCACAATACAAGGCCCCTCGGACATGAACCGCGTAAGTCTCCGGTAAAAGGGCTTGCCCTTGTGCACGATGTAAAATCCTTCGGCTTCCCCGCGGCTGAGATGCAACATCTTCATAGCGATGATCCTGAAGCCCGCTTTTTCCCAGCTGGAAATAATATCTCCAGCCGCGCCCTTTTCAACCGCATCCGGCTTGATAATCGCCAGTGTTCTCTCCACTCCCCCTGATACCCTGGACAAGTTCACCCTCCCGCGTGATCGCTACTTGATCGCATTTAACCCGGCCTCAAAGCCCTGGTCAAAAGCCTTGAGGTTGAGCTCAATTGTATCCTTCCTGACCGTGTCCGCTATGGCGCTCTTTATCGCCTCCGAGTCTGCCACCCGGGTAACCGCGGCGACAAAGCCTGTCATGACAATGTTTGCGACCATGGCTCGGCCAAGCTCTTCTGCAATTGTGTTTGCGGCCACGGCATATGATGATCGTGCTTGTGCCCTGCCACCGGGCGAGACAAGGTCCGCATTGGTTATGAGCATGGCCTCGGGCTTGAGCCTTTCAGCATACCTCTCCCAGCTCTCCTGGTTCATGAAGATGCCCACATCCGCGGATCGGACATAAGGATATGCAATAGGGGCATCTGAAAGGATCACCTGGGACATGCAGGCTCCGCCACGGGCCTCCGGGCCGAAGCTCTGCATCATCGTGGCGAAGCGACCCTCAAAAACCGTAGCGGCCTTGCCAAGTATCATGCCCATCAGGATGATGCCCTGGCCCCCGAACCCTCCTATGATAAATTCCCTCATGCCCACTGTTTCCCCTGATACGGAACATAGTCATCCCCGAGCGCGGCCCGCATCTGATTATCATAGGCCTCAAGGAAAGTAGGCCTTTCACGATCAACAAAATTGCCCAATACAATGTTCTTTTGAAACTTGATTCCTGTTTTTTCGGTATCCGCGTTGTGATTGATCTTGCAGTGTTCTTTGAAGAAGCGCATCCGGGTAAGCGCGTCTCCCAGGCGGTTTCTGCGCTCGTAAAACACGGGGCAGATGGATACTATCTCTACGAAGCGAAAGCCCTTTTTCTTCAGGGCAGTGCTGAAGCACTTTTTCAACTGCCGGACATGGTAGGGTGTCCACCGGGCAACGAAGACCGCTCCCGAGCTTTTAAGTAGATGTGGAAGGTTGAAGGGTTCGTCCCAGCTTCCGTAAGGTGCGGTGGTCAGCTTCGCTGTCAAGGGCGTGGTGGGACCTAGCTGGCCGCCTGTCATGCCGTAATTGAAGTTGTTGACGCAGACCACGAGCATATCAAGATTTCTACGCGCCGCATGGATCAGGTGATTGCCGCCTATCGCTATCAGGTCCCCGTCACCGGAGAATACGATCAAATCAAGATCAGGATTGGCGAGCTTCATGCCAGCCGCGAATGGAATGGCCCTGCCGTGAGTGGTATGAAAGGAATCGAGACGGATGTAGCCTGCCGCTCTTCCCGTGCACCCTATGCCCGAGACCACCGCAGTCTTTTTCATGTCCAGGTCGCTTTCATCCAGGGCTCTCAGCAGGGTATTGACACTGGTGCCGATGCCGCAACCCTGACACCAGATATGCGGAATACGGTCCATCCGGAGCAGGTATGACAGGGGATGGTCCTGTCCGCTTGCGATTTTTCTTTTTCTGGTCATCTCTTCAATTCCAGGATTTTCTCAAGTATCTGCTCCGGCGCATGCACCTCTCCACCGCCCTGGCCGCAAAAGAGCACCCTGGCCTTGCCGCAGGCTGAGCGTTCCACCTCAAGCACCATCTGCCCATAGTTGATCTCGGCCACGACAAAAGAGCGAACCCTTTGAGATAGCTCCCGGATAAGAGGCTCGGGGAAAGGCCAGGTCACGATCAGCCGGATGTGCCCCACCTTGATCCCCTGCTCTCTCGCCAGACGCACCGCCTCTCTCGCCACTCTGCTCGTGATGCCGTAAGAGATCACCACCGCCTCGGCATCCTCAATGTCCTCGGTCTCGTATTGATATATATCTTCTGAATGATCCCTAATCTTCCGGACTATCCTCCCGACCTGCTCCTCCTGCATCTGCGGGGTGATCACCGGGTAGCCTCGCTCATCATGCGTCAGCCCGGTGGTATGTATGTAATAGCCGTCTCCGGCCTTGATCATATCCGGGATGCCGTCCGGCTCTGGCTCGTATGGAAGATATTCTTCGGGCTTCTTCTTTGTCCATCGTCTTTGGACCAGTTCAATTTCATCTGCATCCGGTATGATGACCTTTTCTGTCATGTGGCCGATGAGCTCATCCATCATGAACATCACGGGCACACGGTATTTCTCTGCCAGGTTGAACGCGGTTATCATCATGTCAAAGCATTCCTGGGGCGAGCTCGGCGAGATTGCGATGATCTCATAGTCACCATGCGACCCCCATCTTGCCTGCATCATGTCCGCCTGAGCAGGCAGGGTCGGAAGCCCTGTGCTGGGGCCTGCTCGCTGGACATCCACGAACACGCACGGAGTCTCGGTCATGGCCGCAAGCCCTATATGCTCCTGCATAAGTGAGAAACCGGGGCCTGAGGTCACTGTCATGGCCTTGACACCGGCCCAGGCCGCGCCCTGGATCATGATGGAGCTTGCCAGCTCGTCTTCCATCTGCACAAATAGGCCTCCCGCCACCGGGATGCGCTCTGCGAATCTTTCTACCACCTCTGTGGAGGGAGTGATGGGATAGCCAGCCACGAAGCGACAGCCGGCCGCGATAGCACCCTCACAGCAGGCATGGTTGCCGTCCATAAAATATGTGCCGGAGATTACTGCTTTTGGATCGGCTTTCATGGTTGTGAATCCCTCTCTCCTGCGGCGTCTCCCCGGGACTTTTTATTGAATCCCTCTAATTCCTCCACCCAGATGGCAAAGTCCGGGCATAACATCTCGCATAAAAGGCATCCGGTGCAGGCATCCGGCTTATTTGCTATTGGTGGATGATACCCGCGGGTGTTGTATTCGGGGGATGCCTCAAGCACCTGTTTCGGACAGAACTCTATGCAGAACCCGCACCCCTTGCATCTGTCCGCGACAATCCGCACCCGGAATTGTTTTTTCTTTTTCTCCTTGGCCATTAACACACCTGAAGGTCCCGAGCAAAAAATAAAACCAGACTATATTACAAGAAATCGAGATGAAATTGCAAGGTCAAGAACCAAGTACACCCTTTATTATGAGTTGTGGAATTTCTATAGGGATTGTGGCGACCTGGATTCCCGCAGATTTTAAAGCCTCAATCTTCTCCGCGGCTGAGCCTCTTCCCCGGGAGATGATAGCTCCGGCGTGGCCCATTCTTTTTCCCGGGGGAGCTGTCTGTCCTGCGATAAAGGCCACCAGGGGTTTGCTAAAATGCTCCTTGACAAAAGCGGCGGCTTCTTCTTCCGCGTTTCCGCCTATCTCTCCGAGCATGACCACGGCCTTGGTATCGGGGTCCTCTTCAAACATCTTAAGGATGTCAGCGAAGGATGAGCCGCAGACCGGGTCTCCACCGATGCCCACGCAGGTTGACTGCCCGATATTTTCCTTTGTAAGGAAACAGACAGTCTCATATGTCAATGTACCGGAGCGGCTGACCACGCCGACCTGTCCGGGGCTGGCCACGAAGGTGGGCATGACCCCGAGATGGCACTGTTGCGGGGTGAGCACGCCGGGGCAGTTTGGCCCGATGAGAATGGAGTCTTTATCTTTCATGAACTGTTTGACCTGGAGCATATCGCGGACAGGGACGCCCTCGGTAATACAGGCGATGACCCGGATGCCGGCATCCACTGCTTCCATGATGGCGTCTGCGGTAAAGGGAGCAGGGACTAATACGATGCTGGCATCGGCACCTGTCTCTTTTACCGCCTGTTCCACTGTCTCAAAGACCGGGGTCTTGTTAACCTTTTTTCCACCCTTGCCGGGGCTGACACCTGCTACAAGCTGAGTGGGGTAGTCCTTTGCCTTCTCTACGACTTCCCGGCCCTGCCGGCCTGTGATTCCCTGGATAAGAACCCTGGTGTTACTATCCACTAAAATAGCCATAAGTGCTCCGGTCTAGTTTTCCTGCGCCAGCGCCACTACTTTCTCCGCGGCCTCGCTCAGGGTATCCACTGCCTCCGCCTGGATACATGCGTCGCGGATCATCTGTCGGCCCTTCTTGTAGTTGGTCCCGGCCAGGCGGATCACGATCGGTGTCCTGACCCCGGTTTCCTTTATCGCCTCGATCACGGCTTCAGCGATCATGTCGCAGTGGGTGATGCCTCCGAATATGTTTACAAGTATGGCGCGGATATCTTTGCCAGCCATGATTAACTCCAGGGCCTTTGTGACCCCCTCGCTGTCCGCCCTTCCCCCGATGTCCAGGAAATTGGCGGGCTTGCCGCCTTTGAGCTTGATCACATCCAGCGTGGTCATGGCAAGGCCTGCGCCGTTGACCAGGCACCCGATATTTCCGTCCAGGTGCACAAAGCTCATCCCTATCTTTTGAGCCTGCACCTCAGTCGGGTCATCCTCTAAGTCGTCGCGCAAATCCTCGATCTCGGGATGGCGGAACAAAGCGTTATCATCGAAATTGATTTTTGCGTCCAGGGCGATCAATTTTTGTCTCTTTGTCAGGACAAGTGGATTGATCTCCACGAGCATGCAATCTAGTTCAGAAAAGAGCTGATAGAGCGAAGTCATCAGGTCAGTGCTCTTGCGGAGCAGTTTGGCCGGGAGTTTCAGATGATAGTGTATCTTCTTGGTCTGGAAGGGCTGAAGTCCTATATTGGGGTCTATATGCACCCGCATGATCTTTTCCGGTGCTGTTTTAGAGGCCTCCTCAATATCCATGCCGCCGGCTGAGCTGGCTATCATGGTAACATTGGCGTTACCTCGGTCTACCAGCAGGCCGAGATAAAATTCCCTGTCTATCTCGACTGCTTGCTCTATAAGGACCTTCCGCACCTGTTTACCCTGCGGACCGGTCTGGGGAGTGACTAGAACCCTGTTAAGTATCTCATCCGCGGCCGATTTAACCTCTTCCGGGCTTCGGGCCAGCTTCACTCCGCCCGCCTTGCCCCTTCCACCGGCATGAATCTGGGCCTTGATTGCGAAAGATTTCGCCCTGAGACCCTGCGCCACGGTCTGGGCTTTTTCCGAACTCTGTGCCACTTTTCCTTCCGGGACAGAAATATTGTACCGCTTCAAGAGATACTTGGCCTGATACTCATGAATATCCACGATTTTTTCCCCTGTTAACCCTTTAACTTATTATTTGATCCCCTTGAAGAAACGGTTCCATCGAGGAAGGTAATGACTTTTCGGGTTTAGCGGCAGGTGTATGAACATCGCCTTGCCTTTAAGGTTATCAAAGGGGACATAGCCCCATCTTCGGCTGTCGGAGGATGTGTCCCTGTTATCACCCATGGCAAAGAAGTGTCCTTCCGGGACACGCTGGGCTGGATATTCCACACCCGCGTGATTGCGGTGGCAAAGATATATCCTGTGATTAGCCTCGCCAAGTTGTTCGGCAAAAACATCACAGCCTTCAAAGCATCCGCATTCATCCTCCTTATAGTCCACTGTCCGCTCAAAAACCCTCTTTACCTTATCCCCGTTGATATAGATGTTTCCGTCCGCAATCATCACCTCGTCACCGGGCAGGCCAACGACTCGCTTGATGTAGTCCTCGTGAATATCGTGTGGATATTTGAACACGATCACCTCGCCCCGCCTGGGTGATCGTGGAAGGAAAATCTTCCTGGTGGTGAAGGGTATGTTGGGCCCGTATACAAGTTTGTTGACCATGAGCTGATCGCCAATGAGCAGGGTCGGGACCATAGACCCGGAAGGGATGCGAAAGGGCTCTATGAATAACCAGCGGATGAAAAGCGCAATGGCTACGGCGATGAGCAGTGCCTTGATCGTCTCCCACCAGCGGTTGGGCTGGTATACCGCAAGGTGAGTCTCGGTCAGCTTTTCCAGTTGATCGAGTTCATGGGAAAGAATTTCCCAGTTTTTCTGCTTCAATGTCTTGCGCGCCTTTTCCAGGGCCTCTTGAACCGACCTGGCGACATCCGGGGACAAAGTCCTTCGTCCTCTCTTCAGCAGGAGCTCGGCTTCTGCTAATTTGTATTTTGCATGCTTTTTGAGCTTACGCGGCTTCAGTTCATCCATTCATGATCCCTCTTTAGCTTTTCCCGGAAATACTCTATGGTTCTTTTCAAGCCATCATCCAGGCTGACACTGGGGTTCCATCCCAGGATTTCCCTGGCCTTTGTGATGTCAGGCTGGCGCACCTTGGGATCATCCACCGGAAGTTCCCGATATGCGATCTTGCTCTTTGTCCCGGTGAGATGAATGATTTTCCGGCAGAATTCAAGCACTGTCATCTCTTTCGGATTGCCCAGATTGACGGGCCCGGTGTAGTCAGAAAACAACAATCTGAATATTCCTTCCACAAGGTCTGAGATATAGCAGAAGCTCCGGGTCTGGGAGCCGTCTCCGAACACTGTCAGGTCATCGCTCTTGAGCGCTTGTGCAATAAATGTGGGCACGACCCGGCCATCGTTTTTTCGCATCCTTGGTCCATAAGTGTTGAAGATGCGGACAATGCGTGTGTCCATGCGATGATTGCGATGATATGCCATGACCATGGCCTCGCTGAAGCGCTTGGCCTCGTCATAGACGCCCCGCGGGCCGATGGGATTGACATTTCCCCAGTAGTCCTCGGACTGGGGATGAATGAGCGGGTCTCCGTAAACCTCGGAGGTGCTTGCGAGAAGGTATCGCGCCTTCTTGGTCTTGGCCAGGCCCAGGGTATTATGTGTGCCAAGCGAGCCGACCTTCAATGTCTGGATGGGAAGCTCGAGGTAGTCAATGGGCGATGCCGGGGATGCAAAGTGGAGCAGGTAATCCAGAGGACCTTCAACATGAATGTAGTTGCAGACATTCTGCTTGTAAAAGGTAAAGTGCGGGTCCTTGAACAGGTGCTCGATATTGGCCTCGTCGCCGGTGAGCAGGTTGTCATAGCATAGCACGTCGAAACCCTCTTGCAGGAACCGCTCGCATAGATGCGAGCCGATGAATCCGCTGCCCCCGGTAATCAGAATCCTCTTCATCCTCTTTCGTGTGTCCTTTCTATCGTGTCCGCTCGTATCTCTTTCGGCCTTCCTGATAAAGGTCTCCCCCGTGCGCATCATTGATTACTATCAGCGGAAAATCCTGGACTTTCAGTTTTCTCACAGCCTCCGGTCCGAGGTCTTCCCATGCGATCACCTCGGCCTCGATGATGCTCTTCGCAATCAGTGCCCCGGCACCGCCGATAGCGCCGAAATATACGCACTTGTATTCCCGGCATGCCTCGATCACCTCGCTCGAGCGATTGCCTTTGCCTATCATGCCCTTCAAGCCGAGCGCTATCAGCCTTGGGGCATATGCGTCCATGCGGCCGCTTGTGGTTGGCCCGGCGCTCCCGATAACCCTGCCCGGAGGCGCAGGCGAGGGACCCACATAGTAGATCACCTGGCCCTTGATGGGCAAAGGCAGGCCCTTTTCCTGGTCCAGAGATTCAACCATGCGTTTGTGCGCGGCGTCACGACCTGTGTAAATAATCCCGCTCAGGGATACCTCATCCCCTGCTCGCAGGGACTCGATGTCCTTGTCTGAAAGGGGCGTGGTCAATGAGATCGCATGGGTCATGGTTCTAAATCTCTACGGTCTGATGCCGGTTGGCATGGCACTGGATATTCACGGCCACAGCCAGGCTGGCGATGTGTCCGGAATGACGGATTATATGCACTGCCAGAGCAGTTATAAGGCCGCCATAGCCCTGCGGGCCTATGCCGAGATTATTTATCTCATCCAAAAGCTCGCCTTCAAGAGCGGCAAGCTCAGAGTCGGGATTTTCAGTTCCCAGTTTTCTGAGCAAGGACTTCTTTGCATTCAGCGCGGCAAACTCGAAAGTGCCGCCGATGCCCACGCCCACGACCACAGGTGGACAGGGGTTGGCACCCGCCTGGCTCACGGCTTCCACCACGGTGCGCTTGATCCCGGCCAGTCCCTCAGAGGGCTTGAGCATCTTAAGAATGCTCATGTTCTCTGCCCCGCCGCCTTTGGCCATAAAGGAGATGCGCATCTTATCACCCGGAACCAGGTCATAATAAATGATAACAGGGGTGTTGTCGCCAGTATTTACCCGGGTAATAGGATCGGCCGCGGATTTGCGCAGATACCCTTCTTTGTATCCCTGCCGCGTTCCCTCATTTATGGCCGCGCCTATATCTCCCTGAACATGCACCTCCTGGCCTATCTCTACAAAGGCAACAGCCAGACCTGTGTCCTGGCAGATGGGCATCCGCTCGGCCCTTGCAAGCTCTGCGTTTTCTATTAATTTCTCAAGCACCATCTTCCCGTTCGGAGACTCCTCCCTGGCATGAGCCGCATGCAGGGCTGTAAGCATGTCTTCACCCAGATTGAGGTTGCATTCTATAGCAAGCATCTTCACTGCCTTCCTGATCCGGGATGCTGAAACCTCTCTCATGACCACTCAACCAGACCTAGAGCGCGGCAAGCATCGCCCCTATTTTCTTGACCAGACTCTTGACATGCTGAACTGATTTGCGGAACGCGGCCTTTTCAGCGGGATCGAGCTTGATCTGGATCACCTTCTCGACCCCCCTGGCGGAAAGCATCACCGGAACTCCGACGAAGCACCCCTTGACACCGTATTCGCCGTTGAGCCAGGCGCAGACAGGCAGGATGCGCTTTTTATCTTTCAATATGCTCTCCGCCATTTCCACTGCGGCCGATGCCGGAGCATAATAAGCGCTTCCGGTTTTGAGCAATTTGACTATTTCCGCGCCTCCATCACGGGTGCGCTTCACGATAGCTTCTATTTTTTTTCTCGGAATGAGTTCGGTAATGGGAATGCCTGAAACAGAGGCGTAGCGTATAAGAGGCACCATGGTATCACCATGTCCACCAAGGACCAGGGCGGAGACATCCTCCACCGCGCAGTCCAGTTCCATGGCTATAAAACATCTGAACCGGGAGGAGTCCAGGACTCCTGACATTCCCATGATGCGATGTTTGGGGAACCTGCTTACTTTAGCCGCAACATGGACCATGGCATCAAGGGGATTGCTGACAACGATGATGATACTACGCGGCGAATACTTGACTGCCTGCTCGGTGCATGTCTTGACGATCTGTGCGTTGATTTCCAGGAGATCGTCTCTGCTCATCCCGGGTTTGCGCGGGATGCCCGCTGTGATTATCACCAGGTCAGAATTTCTGGTCGGAGCGTAAGAGTTGGCTCCGGTCAGGTTTACCTCGAGGCCTTGAATAGGCCTGGACTCCATCATATCCAGGGCCTTGCCCTGTGGCATGTCCTTGACTACATCAACGAGCACCACGTCTCCAAGCTGTTTGAGCGCGAGAAGCTGTGCTGTGGTCGCGCCGACATTACCGGCTCCAACCACCGTGATTTTCTTTCGAGACATTCAAGAACCTCCCTGCAAGTCTACAACTTTCCTCATTGTCAGGACAGGGGTATCATAGTGCCGAAGCTGGCCAAAGTCAAGGCTGGCTATACAAAT
>CAZOMR010000063.1:0-14098 GCA_964580655.1 uncultured bacterium | reverse complement strand
AGAGACCCTAAACATCCTCCTAAGAGGTGTTTACCATGTGTTGAACCTGTACACCTGCTTGCATACCAGGGCTTAATACGATAGAATATTATAGGATTTTTTATTCATTTTCCCCAGACGAGCAGAGATGAAAAAGCGAGTCTTATTTTTGCCGATGTTGTTGCTGTTCTTGCTTCCCGGCCTGGCTCAAGCAGAGACGAGCTCATCCGTTGATCGGAATCCCTATCATCAGGAGGGTGTGATTCGGGATATTCTTTTTGCCCGGAACCTGATCCTTCATGGCCGCTACGATGAAGCCCTTTCTGCTATGGAAAAATTTGACAGGTCTCACTCTGACCTGATTGTTTGGCACCTCGGAAAGCTGGCGGTGTATCTCGTGATGATGCTGGAGAACGACAACTTCGAGCATGACAGCCAGGCTATGGAGGCTCTCGAAGAACTGAAGCGCCGTTTCCAGGATGTCTCTGACCAGCGGCCTTATTTCTGCGAGGATTACCTTTTCTACGGAGGGGCCTTCGGTGTGCTCGGCCTGCATGAGACTCGGAGGGAAAATTATTTCTCCGCACTCCGTTACGGGATGACGGCTCTTTATTATCTGGGCCGGGCCGGTAGAATCGAGGAAGATTTTATTGATATTCATCTCGGATACGGCCTCTATTACTACATGCGCGGGTATCTTGCGGAATCTCTTCCCTGGCTTCCATTTTTCGAGGATGACCGGGATCGGGGTTTTGAGGAGCTGAAGATAGCCGAACAAGGAATTTACACCGAACCGGTGGCCAAGCTGGCTTACATTTATATCTACGGCAGAATCGCCGAGTTTGAGAAGGCCATCATCTACACCCCTGAGATGCATGCCCGGTATCCGGAGAGTGTGCTCATCGGCATCGAGCATGGCCGGGCCCTCATGCTGGTCCAGAGATATGAGTCAGCGCGGAAGATGTTCGCATGGTGCAGGGAAAGAAACCAGGACAACCACAAGTTGCTTTATTATCTCGGGTGGGCGAGTTATAACTGCTCACGCACCGGGAATTCCGATGAGGCGGCTGAACTCCGGGCACTCGCTCAAGAGAGCCTGGATGCCTTTCTGGCAACTCGTCCGGATGAGGTTTATTCTTCTTACGCCCACTACCTTCTTGGAAGAATCGCGGACCAGGAGGGCCGGGGTCTGCTTGCGGACAAGCATTACAAGAAGGCATTCAAGCGGACAGGCTCTTCCCGTGAGAGGTTCATGCATTATCCTTACATCAAGGTGGATACCGGGATAGCCGATGCCCCTGAGATCGAGACTCGAGAGATAGCGCACCGATCATCCGGGATGTAAAAGGATGGAGCTTCAAGAACTATCCTTGCTTGACTAAATCGGCTAATTGTTTTATCTATTTATACGGGGTTCCGAGTGCGGTGAAAAAATTTAATCCTCATATCAGGAAAGTCAGCCTGATTTTCCCGCCCAGCACTTCTCTTATCTCGTGGGAGCCGATGGCTGCCCTTCCTATGGGCATTGCTTACCTTGGGGCGGTTACCCGGGATTCCGGATACGAGGTCTCCTGCCTGGACACGGTAGTTGAGGCCCCCTACCGGATGACGCAGGAGGGAGAGCATATAGGCCGATTCGGGTTAAACTACGATCAGGTAATAACATGGGTAAAAAGGGAGCGGCCTGATGTGGTGGGAATCTCCTGCATCTACTCCAACCAGTGGCCCTCCACAAGGGAGCTGGCCCGTCGGATCAAGGCCCTTGACCCGGAGATCATCGTGGTTACCGGAGGCACTCATCCATCCTTTCTCGCACAAAGGTGCCTTCAGGATGCGGACCTGGATTTCGTGGTTCTCAGTGAGGGAGAATACACTTTTCGCGATCTGCTCGACCGGCTGAAACACGAGAAGCCCTATGCTGATCTTGACGGCTTGGCCTTCCACGAGGATGGTGGTATCCGGGTCAACCCGAAGACGAGCTTGATAGAGAACCTGGATGAACTGCCCTTTCCTGCCCGAGACCTCTTTCCCATGGAAAAATACTTCAAGGTGGCCCTGCCCATGGCCTATGATTTCCTAAACATCCGCAATACCCCTATCTGCACCTCCCGCGGTTGCACTTGCCGGTGCACCTTCTGCTCTTCCACTAACCACTGGATGAACCGCTACAGGACGCACTCTCCGGAGTATGTGCTTTCGGAGATTGATCACCTTGTCAAGGACTTCGGAGTGAGGGAACTGAAATTCCAGGATGATAACCTCACCCTTAACCGGAAACGCGCGAGAGAGATCTTCCAGGGCATGGTTGACAGGAACTATGGTCTGAGCTGGAACACGCCGAACGGCATAGCCATCTGGACACTGGACGATGAGATGCTCAAGCTGATGAAAAAGAGCGGCTGTTTCAGCCTGACCCTGGCCATTGAAAGCGGGAACCAGGAAGTCATGGATAACCTGATCAAAAAGCCGCTCAAGCTGGAAAAGGTGATCGAGGTCAACCGGATCATGCGCCGGCTCCGCCTGGTCCGCGGTGCTTATTTCATCATCGGCCTTCCGGGTGAGACCAGAGCCCAGATACAGGACACGGTCAACTTCGCACACAGCCTGAAGCTGGAGGCTTACGCCATCTTCATCTACAATCCCTTGCCGGGGAGTGAGCTTTATCAAACCTGCATGGAGAAGGGCTATATCAGGGGGGATGATTTCTTTGAAGAGGAAGGCAACCAGTATTTTACCTCTGTAATTGATAGCGATGAATGGACCGCGGAGGAGCTCGAGCGCATTATCCGGAAAGAGTGGTTTCAGAACTACTGGTCTTTTTTCCGCAGTCCTTACTTAGTGGGAAGAAGATGGCTAAGATTTATGTGGTTTCGGCCCAATCTTTTTCGATTCATATTCACCCGCACTGCCCGTGCTTTAAAATTGCAGTTCAAAAAATTACTCTTGACCCCGGCTAAGCCGGTCCCGATCAAGTCCTCGGAATCCGGAGGGCCTGCCAATCCCGGAGGGGGTGTAAAGTAATGGAAAGATGGACTTATGAAAAGCTTGCCCGGTCTGATCCTGGAACCCTGGAGCAGGTGATGCGCCAGGGGATCACGCCCGAATTCTCGGACCTCATCGGGTGGGAATTCAGGGGCTTCAATCAACCATACATTACCAGGATCCTCGGATTCCAGAAGTTCAAGAAAGGATTCTTCGTCGCTCCCGGCCAGAACCCGGGGGGGCCTGAATTCTCCGGCTACAATGTGCCGGTGGTCCAGAATGGTCTTTATGGAAAATGGCTTGCGCTTCCGGATGAAGACAACCCCAAGCGATACGGCTTCTACCGTGCCTATAGGGTGAAGCCCGATGAGAGGGACAACAAGTATCCTAACGCCCTGCTTCTCAATTACGGCATTGCCCGAAACGGTCTCAACCCAGCGAGGTTACTCCGTGACTATCTGATCCAGGTGGACACGGGAAACCCGGACCTCTTTCTGGGGGAGGCCAGCTTCGCAATCGGAAGCCTTCGTGTCTTTCCCAGCCATTTTGTCCTCGAGCGCTACAACAAAGTAGAGGACACCATCCGCTGAGGCTGGAGGCAAAGCGCTTCAGGGTGTCCCCGGCTTTCCCCCTCAGGTGCCGATCTCCCAGCTTGAGAGGTATTTCTTCTGCTGGGCGGTCAGTTTGTCAATCCTGATTCCCATCTCCCTTAGCTTGAGCCGCGCTATCTCCTTGTCAATCCTCTTCGGCACATCATAAACCAGCTTGCTCAGCTTATGACCGTCTTCCACCAGGTATTGTGCACACAGCGCCTGGTTGGCAAAACTCATATCCATCACCACCGGCGGATGCCCTTCTGCGGCCGCAAGGTTAATAAGCCTGCCTTCTCCCAGAACGCAAAGCCTTTTTCCGTTCCTGAGCACATATTCCTCGACAAAAGGTCGAACGCGTTTCTTTGACCTGGAGATTTTGCGCAGTGTTTTCAAATCTATTTCCACATCAAAATGCCCTGAGTTGGCGAGTATTGCCCCGTCCTTCATTCGGCGAAATACCCTTTCATCAATGGCCGACATGTCTCCGGTCACGGTGACGAAGATGTCGCCTTCCCCGGCCGCATCGCGCATGGGCATCACCCGGTATCCGTCCAGGGTGGCCTCCAGAGCTCGAAGCGGGTCAACCTCGCACACGATCACATTCGAGCCCATGCCCTGTGCCCGCCGGGCCACTCCCCTTCCGCATTGACCGTACCCCACCACCACGAAATTCTTGCCCGCGAAAAGCACATTGGTCGCGCGCATAATTCCGTCCACTGTGCTCTGTCCTGTGCCGTAGCGATTATCAAAGAAGTGCTTGGTCTCCGCGTTGTTCACCGCGATGACGGGGAAGAGCAATTTGCCCTGGTCGGCCAGACTCTGCAACCGGATGACACCTGTGGTTGTCTCCTCGGAGCCGCCTATCATTCTGCTGGCCAGGTCCCGGCGCTTGCCGTGAATGGTCCCAACCAGGTCAGCGCCGTCATCCATGGTTATATGCGGCCTGATGTCAAGCACGGCATTAACATGGTCGTAATATTGCCGCGTATTTTCTCCCCTGATCGCGAACACCGAGATGCGTGAATGCTTAACCAGGCTTGCCGCAACATCGTCCTGGGTGCTTAGTGGGTTTGATGCACACAAAGCGAGGCCTGCGCCCCCGGCCTTGAGCACCTCCATCAAGTTGGCCGTCTCCGTGGTCACATGCAGGCAGGCACCTATCCTGATTCCTTTAAGCGGCTTCTCCACCTCAAACCTCTTACGGAGCAACTCCAGTACCGGCATCTGCCTTTTGGACCAGGCAATGCGCTCTGCGCCTGCCTCGGCCAGTTTCAAATCCTTTACATCGCTTTTTACCATCTTCTGTGTTCCCCTATCTCAAATTTTCAGCGCCCGCTTCAGCGCTTCCTTTTTATCAGTCCTCTCCCATGTGAAATCCGGATCGCTCTGGCCGAAGTGTCCATAAGCCGCGGTTTTTGTGTAAATCGGGCGTAGTAGATTCAGCTCTTGAATAATTTTAGCCGGCTTGAGCTTAAAGTGGTCATGCGCCAGTCTCTCCAGTTTACGCTCCGGGAGCCGACCTGTGCCGTAGGTGTTTATCATGACCGAGACCGGGTCCGCGCGTCCGATAATATAAGCCAGTTGAATCTCTATCTTTCCGGCCAGAGATGCGGCCACCATGTTCTTGGCAATGTAGCGCGCCATATATGTTGCGCTCCGGTCCACCTTGCTCGGGTCCTTACCGGAAAAACAACCTCCCCCATGATGTCCAAAGCCGCCGTAGGTGTCTGCGATGATCTTTCTGCCGGTTAATCCAGTGTCCCCGTGCGGCCCCCCGATTTCAAACCGGCCGGTGGAATTGATGTGGTATTTTGTATTCTTGCTAATAAGTCGTGCCGGGATTACCTTCCGGATCACCTCTTCTATAATCCCTTCGCGGATTTCCCTGTATCTGGCTTCCGGGGTGTGCTGTGCCGCGATCACCACTGCGGTCACCCTCTGCGGCTTTCCGTCCCGGTATTGCACGGTAACCTGGCTCTTTCCGTCAGGTCGCAAGAAAGGCAGTATCTTCCTGCGTCTGGCCTCGGTCAGCCTCTTTGTCAGACCGTGAGCAAGGGTTATCGGCATAGGCATCAGCTCTTTTGTCTCGTCGCAGGCGTAACCGAACATCATGCCCTGATCCCCTGCGCCCTGCTCCTTTTTCCGCCTTTTATCCGCGTTGACACCTTGAGAGATGTCGGACGACTGCTCATGGATGCTTGTCAGGACCGAGCAACTTTTATAGTCAAACCCTATCCGTGAGTCATCATAACCTATCCGCTTGATAACACCCCGAACAACCTCTGGAATGTTAACCTCTGCCATGCCGCGTGAGGTGACCTCTCCTGCGATCATTACCAGCCCGGTTGTTACCAGGGTCTCGCAAGCCACTCTGCTTTCAGGGTCCTTTGTGATGAGCGCATCCAGGATCGCATCTGAAATCTGATCCGCTATTTTATCAGGGTGCCCCTCGGTCACGCTCTCTGAAGTAAACAAAAAATCTCCTCTCATCGTTTTCCTCCTCCTTATAATATCCTTCCTCGCTTACCTGCCAGCCTCTATATCCGATTTATTATCATACGGGCAGTAGAAATCCGGCACTGGAAGGGTTTTATCTGTGAACTCCAGGGAATAAGCCTCTGGCCACTGGGTTCTCGCGGCTTCCTCTATAACGCCCCTAATTTTATCTGCCGAGACCATATTGAATATCTCCTCGGTCAGGGCTTCGGCCTCGGAGCGCTTGACCTCGCGCAGAATCTTGCGAATCCGGGGAATTGCGATTGCGGGCATACTGAGTTCATCAAGGCCCAATCCGATCAGGACTGGCAGGTATAAAGGCTCGCTTGCCATTTCCCCGCACATGTGCACTTCTATCCCGGCCTGGTGAGCGCCCTGGACTACATGCCGTATCACCCGGAGAACCGCGGGATTAAGCGGCTCATAAAGATAGGATACATACTCGTTGACCCGGTCAATAGCCAGGATATACTGAATCAGGTCGTTGGTGCCTATGCTGAAGAAGTCCACTTCTTGCGCCAGTTCCGCGGCCATCAAGGATGCGCTTGGCACCTCTATCATGATCCCGATTTCAATCTGATGATCATAGGGAACCTGCTCCTTGTCAAGCTCTTCAGCCGCCTCCTGCAAGAGCCGTTTCGCAGACCGGATCTCTTCAATGACGGAGACCATGGGGAACATCACTCGTGCTCTTCCAAACGCGCTTGCCCGCAGGATGCCGCGTAGTTGTGCCCTGAAGATTTCCGGGCTCTTGAGGCAGAAGCGTATGGCCCGCAGACCCATAGCCGGGTTCATCTCCTCGGCCAGGTGCAGAGGGTGGACGAACTTATCGCCGCCCAGGTCTATGGTGCGGATGGTCGCGCCATGCGGAGAAGCGGCCTCGATCAACTTCCGATAGTTCTGAAAATGGGCTTCCTCGTCCGGTAGCTCTTGCTTGTCAAGATAAAGGTATTCTGTTCTGTATAGCCCGACGCCCTCGGCCCCGTAGAGCTTTAGATGTCGGATTTCTTCAAGCATCTCGATATTGGCGGCCAGGCGAACCCGGAACCCGTCTGCACTCTCGCTTTGCAGGTTCACATATTTTTTCAATTCCTGGTTGACATATTCAAGCCGGCCTTTTTTCTTCTGCAACTCCTTACACGCATCGGAGCTGGGATTGACCACCACCTGGCCGGTGGTGCCATCGAGAATTAACCAATCTCCCGGGGATGCCTCTTGTGTGATCCGCTGGAGTCCCACGACTGCGGGTATCTGGAGGCTTCGGGCGACTATGGCAGTATGGCTGGTCCTGCTTCCGACATCTGTGGCGAATCCGATAATGTTCTGAAGCGACATCTGTGCCGTCTCATCAGGAGACAGATCATGGGCGACCACTATCACAGGCTCCTTGATCTCCCTTATCTGGAATTCCTCCTGGCCCACCATTTTCCTGAGCACCTTCTCTCCTACTGCGTTAATGTCCCGGCCCCGCTCCCGCAGGTATTCATCCTGCATATTGTTGAATATCTGTGCAAGTCCGTCCAGGACCCGGCGGAAGGCCCACTCGGCGTTGATTCTCTCGTTTTGAATCCGCTCCACGGTTGCCCCTGCCAGCATCTCATCTTCCAGCATCATGAGGTGGGCGTTGATGATAAACATGCTCTCGCGCGCCTCAGTGCTTGAGACCCTCTCCTTGATCTCCACAAGCTCCTTCTTGGCCTCTTCCAGCGCGTCCTTAAAGCGCTCTACCTCTCGCCCCACATGCTCTTCATGTAAGACCAGGCGCGGAATCATCACCCGCTCTCGCTCTAAGAGAAACACCTTTCCTGCGACGATGCCTTCGCTCGCTGTCAGGCCCTTAAAAACCTTTGAATCTTTTCCTTCAGATCCCTCTGACAAGACCTCGCTCATTAATTCAGTTATCCTCCCCAAAGCGGCCTTTAACCAGGTCGGTGAGTGCCTTCACGGCATCCTCTGCCTGTTTGCCCTTTGCCCTGACGATCAGTTCGGTCCCCTTACCCGCCTCCAAGGCCATAAGCCCCAACAAGCTCTTGGCATTCGCGGTCAGATTGCCGC
Organism: uncultured bacterium; assembly: GCA_964580655.1. Taxonomy (GTDB): domain Bacteria; phylum RBG-13-61-14; class RBG-13-61-14; order RBG-13-61-14; family CAZOMR01; genus CAZOMR01. The sequence goes on along the minus strand of CAZOMR010000063.1, from coordinate 5,993 downwards.
GAATAAGCTCGATCTTGCACGGAAACCTTTCAGCAAGATTCCTCAATTTTCCAGCGGCCCGTGCATGAAGGCCGAGGCGATTGGTAATTACCACCTTTCTGCTGAATTCTTTTACTGGCACTTTTCATCCCATGTTATCACGGATAAAAAACCTCTATATGGGGTCTAGTTCCGGTTGCCTTCAGACCCTCTTATTCATGATCTCGCTTGCCAGGGAGATATTCTTTTTTCCAGCGGCCTTGGCCATTCGCGCCGCTTCCCTGAGCTCCAGATCGCCACGACTTGTGCTCAACTTCAAAAGCATGGGAAGATTGACCCCTGAAAGCACCTCCACCTTTTTATCCTGGAGAAAAGATAGGCTGACATTTGAGGGTGTGCCACCAAAGAGGTCAGTCAAAATGAGAACTCCGTTTCCGCGGTCTACGAACTCAATAGCCGTTTCCACCTTTTTGCCTATCTCGTCAATCCCCTCATTCGGATCAATGCTCACTGCCACGCAGTTGGGTATCTTGCCGACAATCAACTCAGCGGCCTCGAACAGCTCGTCCGCCAACTTGCAGTGGGTAACAATGATTATCCCCACCATTTAAAGCCTCCTATTCGAATTCATCCCTGGCCGCATCGGTGTACTCACCTGCGATTTCCTGCAACAGGCGCCGCTGAAAGTCCCTGGCGGAATAGTAGCCCTTCATCTTCAGAAGCTGGTTGCGTGCCGCCACCTCAATAATCGTGGTCAGGTTTCTGCCAGGGCGCACAGGGATCGTCAAATGAGGAATCTCTACTCCTAAAACAGTATAGCTTTCATCTTCCAGGCCTAGGCGATCATACTCCTTGCCTTCATCCCATTCCACCAACTCTATCACCATCTCAATCTGCTTGCGCTCACGGATAGCTGATACCCCGAATAAATCCTTGATGTTGATAATCCCCAGGCCCCGAACTTCCATGTGGAACTTGATCATCTCGTTGCCCGTTCCCACCAGAGTATAATCTCCCCGTCTGTTGATTTGAACAATGTCGTCAGCCACGAGTTGATGTCCGCGAATTATCAGGTCAAGTGCGGTCTCGCTTTTGCCTATACCGCTTTGCCCCAGCATGAGGATGCCGATTCCGAGGACATCCATCAACACGCCGTGCAGACTGAGGTTGGGAGAGAGGTGATCTTCCAGCAGGCGTGTCAGCCTCTGTATGAACTCCCCCGTAGAGATCGGGGTGCCTAGCAGAGCCACGCCGCGGCGCTTCAGCCCTCGCAGGAGTTCTGGGGGCGGCTCAAGCCCGCGTGTAATGATCAAACATGGCATCTCGAAGCTTAAAAGCTTGTCAAAGGTTCGCGCCCTCTCAAGCTCGGACAGACTCTCTAGATATGCGTGTTCGGTCCCGCCAAATATCTGAATCTGGCCGGGTTCAAGCTGAAAGCTTATTCCTGCCAATACCAGTCCGAGCTTATGCACTGCAATCTGTGTGATGGGCTGGTCCAGGTGGTCCTCCCCGGCCAAAATTTTAAGCTCCAGGTGATAGCTTTTTTCCTCCAGGAGTTTATTGACTTTTACCTGTTCCATCTTTTCGTCCTGAAGGGGCTTTTCGTCTAAAGCTTCGCATCCCCTTCCATGAGAATTTCATAGATTTTCTCCCGCGATTCAGCCCGGATCAGCCGTTCTCGCAGGGACGAGTTTTTGCAAAGCCGGGCGATCCGAGCCAGCACCTTGAGATGCTCTCCTGCTGAATTCTGTGGAGCGAAGATCAAGAAGAAAAGATAAGTGGGCTTGCCATCCGGAGCGCCGAATTTTATGCCGGCGCGACTGCGGCCAAAGCCAATGAAGATGTCCTCCAGTCCGGCAACCCTTCCATGGGGAATAGCGATTCCGTCCTTGATCGCAGTGGGGCACTGGTCCTCGCGTTCCTTTAATATCTGAACCAGCCGTTCCTTTTTCTGACCCAGTTCAGGGGCCAAGGCCTGGACCATCTCTTCCAGGAGGTCGTCCCTGTTCCGGGCTCGAAGGTCCGGGATCACGGCTTTTTGCTTCAGGGCATCCGTTAATTTCACCGAAACCGCCTTTTTAGTGCTTGAATTCACTCCGGCTCAATCAGGCCGAAGTTGCCGTCCTTGCGCCGATATAGCACGCTTACCTTTTCCGAATCCGCATTGCGAAAGACCAGAAAGTCATCATGGTTTTCCCTCAAAAGCAAAAGCGCATCCTCCAGCGAAAGCGGCTTTTTAATATAGCGATCACTCTTTATTATCCGGGGCACAGCGGATGAGTTTGCATCTTCGGCAAATCCTTCCGGCACTGAGTCATCTTCTTCCCTGCCTCTCCGATGTTTCATGCGATCCCGATACCGCCGGGCTTGTATCTCAATCACCTTCAGGCAAAGATCAAATGCGCTCATGGCGTCACCAGCGGTCTCCCTCCCGGTAAATGTGGTTTGATCCGCGGTGATGGTTATCTCGGCCTGGTGCCGAAATTTCTCCACTGAAAAGACCACATTCGCCTCTACCGGCCGGTGAAAATACTTTGCCAGCTTGCTGATTTTCTGCTTCACATACTCCTGAAGCCTTTCTTCCGAATCCTGGTGCCGAAAGGTAACCATCACCTTCATCTCGGTTTTGTCTCCTCTCTCCCCGCCTACACCTGTTTTCGGCGGCTCGATGCCAGAATGCTCATCTGCTCTCTATACTTGGTAACCGTGCGCCGTGCGATGTCAATGTTATATTCTCTCAACTGGCGCACTATCTCCTGGTCGCTGTAAGGTTTATCCTGCGGTTCCCGGGCTATTATCTGGCGGATCCTGTCCTTCACGCTCTCCGCGGCCACGGCCTCATCCCCTTCCAGCCGGTTGATCCCGGAGTTGAAAAAGAACTTGACGCTGAAAATCCCCTGAGGGGTGTGCACATACTTGTTGGTTGTGACCCTGCTTACCGTGGATTCATGCATATCAATGTCCTCGGCCACATCCCGGAGCACCAGAGGTTTCAGGTACCCTACTCCCTTGTCCAGGAAATCCCTTTGGAATTTAACGATGCTCTCCATCACCCTGTATACTGTCCTCTGACGCTGGTGAATGCTCCGGATGAGCCACAATGCCGAGCGAAGCTTGTCCTGGATGTAGTCTCGCGCCATCACTGATGAGTCCGCCTCTGCCTGTAGAATTTTCCAATAATAAGAACTGACCCTGAGTCTGGGCAGGCCATCCTGGTTCAGGACGATCACATATTCCTCGCCCACCTTGTAAATGTAGATATCCGGAGTGATATATTGCTCTCTGATCTCCCCGAATGGCCGGCCCGGTTTCGGCTCCAGCTCGGCCAGAATCCGCACAGCCTCCTTGACCTGCTCAACGCTCGCGTTTTCCGCCCGGGCGATCTTCCGGTAATCCTTTTTCTCAAGTCCCTCAAGATGCCGCAGAACCAGGCATCGCGGCAGAGTCTCCCTGATTCCCCACTGCTCAAGCTGTAGAAGGAGGCACTCACGCAGGTCTCTGGCCGCCACTCCCGCTGGATCAAATTCCTGCACCCTCTTCAAGGTCTGCTCAACCTCATTCTCGCTTACCCCTGTCTCCTGGGCTATAAATGACAGGGGCTGTTTTAGATACCCATTATCATCAATATTGCCGATGATCTGGACGGCTACCCTCTCCTCCTCCAAGCTGAAGTTTGACAGCCTTAATTGCCAGATCAGGTGTTCCTGGAGTGTAATACTCTTGGTCAGGGTTGTCTCAAGACTTGGGGCATCCTCTCTATCCCCCCGAGTGCGCCCGCCATACTCCCGGGTGTCATAAAGGTCGAAGAACTTTTCCCAGTCCAGGTCCTCGTATGTGTCCTCGGTCTTGCTCGGCTCAATCCCCTCACCCTCGTCAGTAAGAGTCTGAATCGGCTCTTCCTCCCCGATCTCCTCCAGCACCGGGTTCTCCAGCATCTCCTGGTTGATCACCTCGGCCAGCTCCATTCGACTCAACTGCAACAGCTTGATCGCCTGCTGAAGTTGCGGCGTCATCACCAACTGCTGGGCGAGACGAAGACTTTGCTTTAACTCAAGCGCCATGATCAGGTTCCGCCTATCTGCGTGCAACGCACAGGCAAACTAGAGTTCAAATTGTTCTCCGAGATAAAATTTTCTTGCCAGCTCGCTGGCCACGATTTCTTCCGGGCTTCCGGAAATCATGACTTTTCCCAGATTAATTATGGTAGCCTCATCGCAAATTTTCAATGTTTCCCTGACATTGTGATCCGTAATCAACACCCCTATTCCCTTGCGCCGGAGGTCCCTGACCATGTTCTGGAGCTCTGCCACGGCTAGCGGGTCAATCCCGGCAAAGGGTTCGTCAAGAAGGATGAAGCGAGGCGAGGTTACAAGGCTCCTTGCTATCTCCACCCTGCGTCTTTCTCCACCGGAAAGTGTAGTCACCTTCTGCTTGCGCAAAGGAGCTATCTTGAACTCCTCCAATAGCTCATCCACCCTGGAGAGCTGTTGCTCTCTTGTAACAGGTGTGGCCTCGGCTATCGCAAGCAGGTTGTCCTCAACGCTCAAGCCCCTAAACACGGAGGGCTCCTGGGGCAGATAGGTAATCCCCCTGCGCGCCCTCTGATACATGGGCAAAGCGCTTAAGTCCTCGCGGTCAAGCCGAACCTCCCCGCTATCCGCTCGCACCAGCCCTATCACCATGTAAAAGGTGGTGGTCTTGCCCGCGCCGTTCGGGCCCAAAAGACCCGCCACCTGCCCGGAGCGGACCGAAAAATTCACTCCGTCCACCACCCGGCGGCCTCCATAGCTCTTTACCAGGCCTTTCGCAGAGAGCGCAACCCCATTACTCTGCTCGTTCATCCTGACCTTCCGCTGGTAGCCATTCAATGCTGGGCCGGCTGATACTCAGCCGATCCTCCTTGATGTAAAAGATCATTTCCTCTCCCAGGATCATCTGCCGACCCTGTATCAAGCGCGGATTCCCCCACAGACGAACTGTTTGCCTGGAATTTGACCAGAATAAATTCTCTCCCACCGCAAAGGAGTCTACGGAGGTCATTTTTACATGCCCTGTACCGAGGATGCTCAAGAGGTTTCCCTCCTTGCTGTAGCTCGCTTCCAGGGTGTCCGCGTATATCACCCGCGCGCCCTGCCGGACCACCACCTGGCCTCTGAAGATGATCTTGTTCTCAGCGAGCTCCACGGAGAGTTTCTCCGAGGTGATCTCAACAGGCTCCTGGCTCTTCTGGTCAAATAACTGAAAAGGCGCCCTGGGCAGTGCCGCCAGACCCTTCGGGTCTTCCAGATTCTTCGGGCTTTCCTGTGCGCAAAGGCAATAGCCCCAGAGCATCAAAATTGCGACCAGCGAGGATGCGGCTCTTTTCATCATTCTCCCGGGTTCGGGCTTTTGACCAGGAGCTTTGCGTCCGAAGAAACTAAAAGCGTCCTGTGTTCCAGATCAAATTTCACACCTGTGCCGGTAAGCTTGAAGCCAGGCTTTTTTATCATAACCTTTGCTTCCGTTTCCACCAATCGGCTTTCGGGGCTGTAACGAAGCCATTCCGTCTCCAATTGATAACCATCATCTGATTCCCCGCGAACCCGTCCCCTGATTTCAAACTCCGGCAAGTCCAATAAATAAAAACCCCTGTCCCCCTGGACAAAGAAGCTCATGCCATCCTCCGGGTAAGCGTGTATCCGGGGATGCTCGATCCGTATTCTGCCTGATTTCTCAGTATAGGCCATGTCCTGTCCGAAAAGCTCAAGGCTCAGTCGGCCGCTTGAAAGCTCGTGAATCCGAACCTCTCCGCTCATGGCCATATCCACATCTTGTTCCAGCATCCTTGACAGCGTGTTCTCCGGAGCAAGCATCCGGGCTTCAAAATACAACCACACCCCTGCCCCGATAACCCCTGCAAAAAGAACCATGCTGATGATCAACTGAAAACGCTTCATTTTCGGTTCATCCGGCTAAAGAGCACCTTCCAGAGTGCCAGCCCCCTGAGGCATGGATTTTTAAGGCATAACTCCGGT
>CAZOMR010000062.1:0-14225 GCA_964580655.1 uncultured bacterium | reverse complement strand
CTAAAACCCTTTTTGATGTCGCAGGCCCTACCACGGAAAGTTTTGCCGTTTTTTCCAAATTAAGGCTTTTGGGGCAGATTCTGAATGATTCTATTATTGCTTTGTTATAGAAGCGAGGGTGGTCAAGGCTCAGGCTGTTTATGGTCCCATAGTCGTTTTTTTTGGATGTAGAGTATCTGCTCCTGATTGCGGCGGATGCGTCCGAGCATGTCAGCGATGAGGGCCAGGTTGATGAGCAGGAATCCGAGTATAAGTAGAACAGCGCTTAATACAATGAAAGACTGGTAAGGTGTGGTTTGGCCGGTGGCGATCCAGTGCCCGAAGACGAATCCTCCGGCGATCAATCCGAGGGCGATGATGATGAATCCCATGAGCCCGAAGAAGATGAGTGGCCGGGTATCACGGAGGGCCAGAAAGATGATACTTCCAGCGCGTATGGCGTATCTCGGGATGCTTTTCGCCACCCGTGATTTTCCAAACTCTCGTTCGCCCTTGACAGACAGTGGAACCTCGATGATGCGTATTTTTTTGCGCACAAGATCAAGGAATGTCTCCTGGGTGTAGGTGAATTCTCCAAAGAGGTTTAGTTTAAGCGCGGTGTCCCTGGTATATGCCCGGAACCCGCAGGATACATCAGTAAAACGCTGGCCGGTGAGGATGTTGATGATCCATGCCACAAACCGGTTCCCTGTTTTCTTGATCCAGGGCATGTCCGCGATGCCCTCTTTTTTTGTGAACCGGGTGCAGGTGACGAAGTCAGCCCGGTCTTCAAGGATGGGGTTAACCAGTTGCGGGATAGTGGAGGGATCGAACTGGCCGTCCCCGTCCATGTTGACGATCAGGTCTGCTCCCGCTGAAAGCGCGGCCTCGATTCCCGTAAGAAAAGCCGCGCCTACGCCCCTGTTACAGCCATGGCTGATGACTCTGGCGCCTGCCTTTTCGGCCAGGGATGTGGTCTCATCCGTGGAGCCATCATCTATAACTATAACCTCTATTTTATCAACTCCCGGAAAGTTTGCTGGTGTCGAGGTTATCACCGAGTGGATTGAGGCTTGCTCGTTAAGGGCCGGGATGATCACCACTAGCTTCATTTGAGATCAGGTCTTTACAGATTGAGAATTTCCTTGACAGTGCGGAAGACATTGCCCGCCTGGATCGGCTTGGTAATGTAGGCGTTTACCCCTAAAGCCATGGCCTTGTCCCTGGCATCTTCCCCGCCCTCTGTTGAGATGATCACTACCGGGATGTCCCGCTTTATCGGGTTTTCCTTTATCATGCGGATCAACTTCAGCCCGTCCATCAAGGGCATATTGATGTCAATAAGTGCGATATGAAAGTCCTCCTGGTTCAGCTTTCTCAGCCCCTCCAGTCCATCGCACGCTTCAATGATCTGGAGCCCCCGGATAGGCTTGAGCGAGAAATAGATAAGCTGGCGCATGGTCGGTGAGTCTTCCACAACTAAAACCTTCACCAGTGCCATGCGCTTTGTTCCATGTTTTTCTTAGCTGGTGACCAGATCGAGGAACCCCTTGATGGTCTTTCGTTTTCGGATGGAATCGGTATAAAGCCGGGCGCTGAAGATGGCCGTGGCCGCATGGCCAGCGAGCAGTGTGAAGAGCTCATAATCCACCTTGGTCAGCCGCTCCTTTTGCTGTAAAAGCTTATAGACCACTATCACGCCGATAAGGTGATCCTTGATCTTCATTGGCACGCAAACCATAGGATGGGAAACATCAATTTCCTCGACATCCGGGGCCTGCTCCCGGTAATAAACCTCTCCTGACTCGGCAACATTCCCGATGATCCCTTCACCCATGCCTATGCTTGGAAGCGCAGACAACTCGATTCCCTCTGCCTTGACCGGGCGAAAGATATTCTGTTTCTCATGAAAAAGCAGGATTCCAAAGGCCTGTGCTCCAATCAGGTTGATGATAATCTCGATGACGATGTCCAGGACTTCCTGGATGTCCAGGGTGGAATGGAGCTGATAGCTGGCCACATAGAGGTTGGCAAGGTTGTTGTTCTCCATTTCGATCTCATGGTATCGTCCCATGAAGTCCTGGGTTTCTTTTTCTTTTTGCCGGTATTGCTCAAGCAGAAAATTCCTTTCCTCTTTAAGTTTCTCAATTTTCTTCTGTATTTCAAGATCGTCTGGACCAAGTGTCTCTTCCCTGGATTTCTTCTCCTCTGCCCGTAGCTCCTCTATCCGTTTTTTCAATAGCTCGTTCTGATGCAAGAGTTCCTCGGTGAAGCTCGATACCTTGTTATATATTTCGAGGAATTCCTTGCCTTTGCTGAAGAGTTCCTTTTTAGAGTCCGAATTTTTTGATTCAAGCCGCCCTGTGCCTTTTTGAGACTCCATTGCTACCCACCCTGCTTCCTTGTTAGAGAAATTTCGCAGTTTGTTGCTAGTATATCCCACTGTCCTGGTCTTTTCAAGAAAAAAACGCTTGCTTTTATTAGATATTTTAATAATAATTAGAGTAAAAGCTGGCTGAGAGATGCAGATAAGAACCATATTAGTGCCCGTGGATTTTTCGGAGTTTACCCGGATGGTCATGGACTATGCCGCTTTCATCGCCAAGAATTTTAATTCGCGCATGATAGTCCTTCATGTGCTTCAGAGTTTTGAGATCAGCGAGGCTGTCAATTGGATGGAGGCTGTCATGCCGGTTCGACCCGGTGTTGACCTACTGGGCCAGGTCAGGGAATCCGCGGAAAAACAGCTTGCATCGCTTAAGGCCCAATATGCAGACCTGCCTGTCTCCATCGCCGCCCGGATAGAAGAAGGTGTGCCCTTTGTGGAGATCGTCCGCGTCGCGGCGAGGGATGATGTGGATCTAATTGTGATGGGAAGCCACGGGCGCACCGGCATTCGCCATCTCCTCATTGGCAGTGTGGCGGAAAAGGTCGTGCGCAAGGCCCCTTGTCCTGTGCTTTGTGTGAAAAACAAGGAGTTCCAGTTTCAGATGGTCTGAAGCGTATTATTCTACCTGTCTATCTTTTTGCAATGGCAGGCTCACCCGAAAGATACTGCCTTTATCTGGCCAGCTTTCTACCTGTATGATTCCCCCATGCCGATTGATGATGTCCTTGACAATGCTCAGACCCAATCCGGTTCCCCCCTTATCTTCTTTGGTGGTAAAGAAGGGTTCAAATATTTTATCCAGGTTTTCCCGGTCAATTCCAATTCCGTTATCCTCGATACTGATCTCCACGGATTTATCGTCTATCATCCCTGCGGAAATGACAACCCTGGCACTGTCTCTTCCCTCACAAGCATGTGCCGCGTTGCTGATCAGATTGATCATTACCTGCTGAAGTTGATCGTGCACACCGAGAATTCGGGGCAGTTGATCCGGGATAGGTTTCTCCACAGAAAGGTTATCGAGATTAAGTTCATGACGGCTGAAGCTCAGGGCCTGGTCTATTAACTCCTTTACATCAATCCGGCTGAATTCCCCGGTCGAGGGTCTGGCAAAGCCCTTCAGATTGTTGATCAGATTTTGAATCCGAAGCGCGTTTTCCAATATCCGCTCCGCCCTCTCCGCGTTACGCGTTTGCCCCTTTTCGATCTCGCTCAACTGGATCATCTCCGCATATGAGGAAATGGCTGTCAAGGGATTGTTAATCTCATGCGCTATCCCGGCAGTCATCTGTCCGAGAAAGGCCAGCTTTTCGGAATGGAGCAGTTGGCTCTTGATCTCGCTTATATCCTTCAGCGCAGAGACCTTGCCTTCCTGATCATCCCCCGGTTTTCCTTTCTTTTCAGCCTGGACAGGCCTTGATAGATCCTGAATTATGGCGACAAATTCCTTCTGTCCCTGAATCCGGACTGCTTGCACGAAGAAGGTTATCTCCAACCCGTCATCCTGTTTAACGGTCAGTTCGCTCTGGCCTCTTCCACCCTTGATCAGATGATAGAATTTCTCCATTGACTGTGTATATTGGGACCTTTCCAGGTATCGAGCAAAAGATTTTCCAACCAGGCTTTCCCCGAAGATCATCTCGGCCTGTGGATTGGCCCGCGTGATGATTGTTTCCTCATCTAAGACCACTATCCCGACAGGGAAGCTTTTAAAAAGGCTTTCCCAGAACGCAAGTCTCAATGTGGCATCATCCTTCTCCCCTGTTCGGCCCAGGTCCATGATCCGGACACCATCGTAATATTCCCGGGTCTCGTAATTTGTGATCTCACCCAGCTTGCGCACCACCCCTGCCATCCGCTCCGTTTCTTGGGTGATTACCTGGACCGCATTTTTCAGCACACTCAGATTCTGGGAATCCGGCGCAATCTCCGAGAAACTCTTTTCCACTCTCTGCAGGAGATCAGCGTATCCCATGATAGAGGTTAGGGGCTGGTTCAGCTCATGAGCCGCGGCACCGGCCAGGGCGCTTACGGCCTCGCGGCGCTGGGACTCAAGGAGTCTTTCCTGGGCGCTGCGGAGCTGTTTTTCAATCTCCATACGCTCCCGCAAGTCATGGAACACCCCCACAGTGGCCGCCTCATCTCCGTGCTCGTTGTATATCACCGCCGCGGAGACATTTATGGGAACCTCCTCGCCGTTCTTGCTAATCAGGCCACTGGAACATGTCTCAAGTTTGCCCACACCCCCATAGTGGGGACTGCGAAGCTTCTTCATGATGTCCTTGGCTCCACCGGCAAAATAAAGATTCACGATATTTTTTTTCCCGATAATCTCCTCTGCTTTATATCCGGTAATCCTTTCCGCGGCCTGATTGAATATAAGGATAACCCCCTTCATGTCCGCGGCTATGATTGCATCCATGGAATGCTGAATAACCCTTTCCAGAAAATCCTTGCTCCGTTTTAGCTCCTCGGAAGTCCTTCCTTTTGCCCTGGCCTCCTTGCGCGCGGTTTTCGTTCTCTTCAACTCGATCTGAATGCTCTGGTTGAGCCTCACATTTCTTAATGCCGAGGCAGTGGTCACAGCTATCATTTTCATGAAAGAAATCTCTATGGGAACAAATGTCCGCTTTGATTCCAGAGATCGGAGAAAAAACAGACCAACCATTTCCTCTTGGGAAAAAATCGGGATGAGCAGGCAAGAGTAAAGGGGTTTGTCCTGGATACCCCCCCGGACTTCCTTGAGCAAAGGGTGTCTTGCCGCATCGCGGATCGAAAGCGGGGAGCGGGTCTCTATCACACGGCGGATCTCAGGGTATCTCCGAAGCTCAATCGGGAAGCTCCGCACAATTGACTTACCCTCGAAGTCGAGCGCTGTGGCATCCCCCTTGTTTTCTTCCAGGATGATGATAGAACAGTTCACACAGGGGAACATCCGTTCCACTTCCTGGCTCGCGGCCCTCAATACTGAGAGGTCATCGCTTCCAGAGCGCGTGGCCTCGATGATCCGGTTAAAGGCGTTGTACACGCCGTGAACCCTGGACTCGGCAACCTTCCGTTTTTGCTTGAGCCTGAGCGCCTGGATGCGATCTATTAGTTCCCTTTCCGAAAAAGGTTGAACGAGAAAATCATCCGCGTTCTTCAGTAGATTATGACCCTTGCCACCTTTAGGCCGGGATGAATAGATTAAAAGTATCGGCGTTGGCATAAAAGAATGTGGCTCGCGAATCTTTGATACAATATCCGCTAGCGAGCCTGAAAGCAGGATAACATGCCAGTTCTTCTTAAGGAGTTCAGGTGTAATATCCTTATTTCTGACACATGTTACCTTACTGCCTGAAGAATTCAGCAGTTTCTCCAGTGCGCATAAACGGCCGCCCTTTTTGTCAATGATTAGCACATCTGTCCGTGCTTTCATCTTCTCTTTCGCCCTGATAAACCTTTTCCCGTTGACCTTCGGAACTCTCCTTCCACCTGAGCCAGAGTAACGCCTGAGCGATCAGCGGCTTTTTTCAGATCATCGTATTCCGGATGAAGGGTCTCACTTCCGTCCGGCCGAAATGCCCGCTTGGCGCGAATCCTGCCGAAGCGCGTATTGATGACCTCGCTTTTGCGCGCGAGACAGGTCCGCATTACCTCGTGATAGCGCACACCGATGGTGGATGAGTGGTTGAGCAATACCTCGATGACTCCTGTGTAGTCTTTGCTGTTTGCGAGAGCACTGATCATGATGCCGGGCCGGGTTTTTTTCATCTGCACAGGGATCAGGGCTACATCCAGAGCGCGGGCCGAGAGGAGTTTTTGTATCAGGAATTCATAGTATTCAGGAGACATGTCATCAAGGTTGGCCTCGATCTGGATCACGCTCTCGTGGGCTTCGAGAATCTGGCCGAGAATCAATCGGAGCAAGTTGGGCCGGGATGGGATGTCGTGTGTCCCCAGACCGTGGCCGACCCCCTCCAGGCGCATGCCAGGGATAGGCCCGAACGCCTCGGCCAGTGAGCTGATAAGTGCCGCGCCTGTGGGCGTGACAAGCTCCATTCCGGATGTGTTCCCTGTCACAGGCACACCCTTCAATAGCTCGAGGGTGGCAGGGGCCGGAACCGGCAACCTGCCATGTTCGCACTCTACCTCTCCGCTTCCGAGTGAAAGGGGAGATGCATAAACGCGATCTACCTTGAGAAGCCATAGCCCTGCCACGGTGCCCACTATATCAACGATCGCATCCACTGCTCCCACTTCGTGAAAATGTATTTCGCGTACCGGTCTTCGATGCACGCGCGCCTCAGCCTGGGCAAGTCGCTGAAAGACATGGATGCTCTTTTCCTTGATCTCAGGATGAATTCTTGAGCGGTTGATTAATTTTTCTATATCCGCGAGATGTCGCTCTTCGGGATGGGGGTCCAGATTCACAACCTGTACGAATGTCCCGGCAAGGCTCTGGCGCATTTGTTTTTTTACCTTCAGGCGAAAATCCTTGACCTTAAGCCCGGCCAGTATCTCTCTTAACTTTCTTTGGCCAGCACCGGCATCAAGCGTGGCTCCCAGGGCCATGTTGCCGCTGATCCCGGAATAACAATCGAAGTAAGCGATGCGCATGTTCAGAGCCTGTTAATCATGGTGGCGGCGCAGGCCGCGCCAAACCCGTTATCAATATTAACCACGGATACACCGGAGGCGCATGAGTTGAGCATGCCGAGCAAGGCCGATACCCCGCCGAAGCTGGCCCCGTAGCCTGTGCTTGTGGGCACCGCGATCACGGGTTTATCCAGGAGACCGGCTACCACGCTTGCCAGTGCTCCTTCCATGCCGGCCACCACTATCAGCACCCGTGCCTTGCGTAGTTTTTTCTCATGATCAATCAGCCGGTGGATTCCAGCCACCCCCACATCGTAGAGCACTTCCACCTTGTTGCCAAGGAACTCGGCGCTTTCACGGGCCTCTTCCGCAACAGGCATGTCCGATGTGCCCGCGCTGATGATCAGTACCAGGCCCTTGCCCTGTTTGCGGAAGGGCTTCCTGGTTATTGTAATGGTTCTGGCCTGTGAGTTGATGCGTGCCTTGGGAAATTTCTTCCGCACCCCGCGGGCCATCTCCGGGGAAACACGGGTGATAAGCACATTCACCTCTTGCTTCAGCATTTCCCCGACAATAGCATTCACCTGTTGGATTGTTTTGCCTTCGCCAAGAATGACTTCTGGCAAGCCTCTGCGGATAAAGCGATGATGGTCTACCTTTGCAATGCCCAGTTCACCGAAGGGAAGCCGTTTCAATGTCTCGAAGGCATGATCCTCGCTGATGCGGCCTTTTTGCAGGTCATTGAGTAGTTTGCGCAGTCTCTTTTCATCCATAGCGGATCCCGGCCTGGTTTAGATTATTCGCACATCCCCGGTGGAAGTCGAGATGCATAGATTCCCTGTCTCGATGTCGAACTCCAGGGTCCTTCCATGCTCTCCCCCCACATCCTCTGCCGCAAGCGATATTCCCAGTTCCTTCAGTTTCCCTTTAGCGGCCTGGACATTTCGTTTCCCGATACCCGGCTTGACCACATGATCCGGATTAGTGTTGTAGCGATTGGGAAACATGTTGGCTCCTCCGGCTATCTTGGCGATCAGCCGGCCCGCTTCACATCCCTGTCTTATCAGCTCATCCCTCATTTCTTCAATAGCCAGGTCCGCGAACTTGAACGGGTTCCTGGGAGAGTCCGCGGTATCTGGAGAAGGGGAGTTCGGGTTTAGTTTTTTAGATGAAGGAAGGAGCACATGGGCAAGGCCTCCGATCTTTGTCTGGGGATCATAAATCGCTACGCCCACGCAGGATCCCAGGCCATGAGATTTCAGGGTGGCCGGGGTGCGGGCTACCTGGAATTCGGAGATGCGGACACGCAGGCAAGGCGCTTTCTTCATCGGGTTTCCCCTGTCCCCTCTTGCACGCGGCTGGCCCGAAGGATCAGTTCCAGGGAAATGGGGTCCGGAAGCAGGAAGAAATGCCCGCGTATTTTCTGGTCTTTGGCAAAGAACTCGGCCTTGATCACCAGGGTGGTGTCGGTTTCCTGGCCTAACTGGATCAAGATATAATCCACGATTGCTCCCACCATATCAAAGGCCAGCGAGGGCACGCTCGGCAACAAAGTTATCTGTAGAAGTTGTTCCATGGTGCTTAAGTAACTTCCGGCCAGGATGTTTCCCACTTCTTTCAACATCGAGACATGTAACTCTGTAAGCGCTATTTGCTGACCGGGGCCTTCGCCGGTGAGAAGGCTCACGAGGGCTTGCACGCTTTCCATGGGGAATATGAGAAGGATATTGCCCTGCACCTCTCCCCTGATTTGCAGGTATATGCCGACCACCACCTGTTCCGCACCGCCGATGATTTCCGGCACCTCTGCCATAGATGCTAACCGCACCTGCGGGGCATTGATGTGGACTGGTTTGCCTATCATCTGGGACAGGGCCGTGGCCGCGTGTCCCATGCCGATGTTGCAGATTTCCTGGAGAGCGTCCAGGTGGATGTGTTTCAAGTCTTCAATAGCCAAAGATTGAGTGCGTGAATTCATGCTTTTCCTCATACCAGACCCAGGGTATCAAGGACGAAGACGATTCTGCCGTCCCCCAGCATGGTGACGCCTGCAAGCCCGCTGATACGCTCCAGCGGTTTCCCAAGGGGCCTGATGAAGGCTTCTTCCTGGCCGATGAATTCATCTACCACCAGGGCCAGTTTTCGTTTCTGCACCTCAATGAGCAATGCGGATAGCGGGAATTGCTTATTTTCGGGCAGGGGCATATCCAGGAACCGGTGGAGTTCGAGTAACGGGATCAGTTCCTGGCGCTCGATATAATATTTTTGTTTCTGGCTTTGACGGAGATGTTGTGGAAGGACTTCCACGGTCTTCTGAACCTTGTTGATTGGAATTGCGAAGATTTCCTTGGCCAGTCGAATCAGCAGGACATTGACGATGGCGATGGTCCTGGGCAGATGAAGCGTGACCGTGGTGCCGCGGCTGAGCTCAGAAGCCAGGGTGACGAAGCCGCCCAGCCCTTCCACGGTGCTCCGGACAGCATCCATGCCAACCCCCCTGCCGGAGACCATGTCCACTTGCTGGGCCGATGTAAATCCTGGAAGAAACACCAACTGAAGAGCGTCCTCGTCTGTCATCCTTTCTGCATCCTCCGGTTGGATAAACCCTCGAGCCAGCGCGATCTCCTTGAGCTGGAAAGGGTCCATGCCGCGGCCGTCGTCCCGGAGTTCAATGAGTACCATGTCGCGCTGGCGGTATGCTTCGAGAAGGATGGCCCCAACAGGGTTCTTGCCCGCTCTCTCTCGCTCCCCTGGCGGCTCGATCCCGTGGTTGACAGAATTTCTAAGCAGGTGAAGCAGTGGGTCTGTCAACTGCTCCAGTATGGCGCGGTCCAGTTCAATGTCCTTTCCGATTATCTCGAACTGGGCCTTTTTGCCCTCATCGCGTATCAGCTCGCGCACGGCCTTTGGCAGTCGCCCGGTCACGGCTTCCAGAGGCATGAGGCGGATTTCCATAACCTGGTCATGAAAGTCTTTGACAATGCGATCGAGTTTATCAAGGCCCTGGCTGAGTCCTGGTGTTGTTTGCCGCTTGGCTGTCTCCTTGAGCTCGGATTTGATCAGGATCATCTCGCCCAGCGTGTTGATAAAGGAGTCAAGCGCCCTGGTCTTGACCCGCACAGTCTGTGGCAGGGGCGAAGCGGCAAAGGGGTCCGAGGCCATTACAGAGGCTGCGGGTCCTTCCATTATTTCCGGTTCAGCAGGGCCCGGTCTTGACTGTGCCCCACGATACTCCCGGATTTCAAAACCCTGCACCTCTGCCAGAGAATTGATAGCGTTAACTATCTCTGTCTGGGCCGCATCGGTACTAAGGTCAATTTCCATGGCAAGGCCGTTTTTATCATCAAGGAATTTTCCGGTTTTGATTTCTTCCAATCCGGGTCTTGAGGACATGATTTTTCCCATTTCCCGGATGCGCTTGAAGATTAGAAACCCGCGAACACCCGGGGCTGGCGTTTCGGGTGCCAGAACCATTCGCAGGGTGAAATTAGCGTGTCCGGGTTCCGGCTTCTCGTTTTGTGAGGGTGTCAGAGGCTTAGCAGGTGTAGTCCCGGCCGTGTCCATCGTGCTCTGTCCCCGAAAGGATTCGATGCGTTGACGGATGGGCTGAGGATCAATTGATAGAGTTTTATCAAGAGCAACCTCCTGCACCATTTTTTCAAGAAGGTCCAGGCCTTCAAAAAGGATGTCCAGGGCTTCCGGGATAACCTCTCTTTGGCCTTGACGGAAATCATCCAGGAGGTCTTCCATGGAGTGGGCCAGGTTCCGGATAGCCTCATAGCCCATGCTTGCGGCCATGCCCTTGATGGAATGGGCATTACGGAAGCACGCCGCGATAGCCTCGGCATGGCTTGAGTCTTTTTGCAGGAGAGATAGATTTTCGTCCAGAGATTGAAGATGTTCCCTGGTCTCACTGACGAAGAGTTCTTTATATTTTGCCATGTCCATGGAATTTATCCCTTGAATTCAGCCGCCCGACTCGCCCATCTAAATAAAAGCGAGCGCTTCTCTAAAGCTGGACGACTTTTTTGACTATCTCAACTACTTTTTCCGGTTTAAAGGGTTTGACGATGAAATCCGCGGCTCCTGCCTCGATTGCTTCCATGACCAGGGATTCCTGGCCTAGAGCGGAACACATGACTATTCTTGCGTCCTTGTTTATCTTGATGATGTCGCGGACTGCTTCGATCCCGCTTTTCTGCGGCATGACGATATCCATTGTGGTCACATCTGGTGTAAGCTCGCGATATTTTTCAACCGCCTCCGTACCATTAGTCGCTTCTCCCACCACCTCGAATTCATTGCTTGTAAAGACTTCCTTGATCATGTTTCTCATAAAGAGCGCATCATCAGCGATTAGAATCCGTATGGCCATTTATTACCTCCTCCGCCTTCCCGACTACAAGGGATCAGGCATAGTAGCTTTCGATTTCTTGCAGGAGCTTCTCCAGATCAATCAAATTAAAAATCCTTCCACCCAGATTGACCACCTTGTTTACATAAGGATTTTTGGTCAATCCTGCCGCAGGTCGCACCATATCACCGTAGAGTGGAACCGTCTCAATTCTTTCTACACGGTCCACGAGCAGTCCCAGGTGATATACCTGGCTATCAATAATGATTATCCTGTGATCCGGATTCAGGTCGCTTTCCTCCAGACCGAAAAACTTTGCCAGGTCAACCACTGCCGCAACCTTACCGCGGTGATTCACCACTCCGCGGCTGAAGAGAGGAGCCCGGGGCACAAAGGATAAAGTCGGCACTTCGATCACCTTGTCTACGAAGTGAATATCAAAGCCGAACAACTCCCCTCCGATATAAAAGCAAACCATCTGACGATATGTTTCCTCGTGGGGCACGACTTTCATCTTGCCCTTTTATTCGAAAACGAAATCCACATCATCATCTTCGATTTTTCCTTTGACCTCAGTTCCGGAACCTGCTTTTTTGGTTTTTGCCTCCGGTTTTTCTTCACTGGTCTCCGGGGGTGTTGGGAGGAAATCCACGATCTCCGTCTCTTTAGCGGTGACCCTTTCCGTGTCCAGGCGGAACCGGGAGACGAGTGTTTTCATCTCGTCGGATAGCCGGCTCAACGCCTGTGCGGAAGATGACATTTCCTGCATGGAAGCTGTTTGCTCCTGTGTTGCCGCGCTGACTTCCTCGGTGTTGGAGGCATTGTCATGGGCCACCTTGGCGATTTCATCTATGCTCC
The DNA here is from genome assembly GCA_964580655.1 of uncultured bacterium. Lineage (GTDB taxonomy): Bacteria > RBG-13-61-14 > RBG-13-61-14 > RBG-13-61-14 > CAZOMR01 > CAZOMR01. The sequence continues at coordinate 2,067 of CAZOMR010000062.1, read as the reverse complement.
GGACAAGCTCTTTAGCGCCCTCGGACTGTATCTGGCTCAAGTCCGATATGTTCCTCACTTTCTCGGCCGCGGTGGTGACCATTTGCACTATTTCTTCAAGCGATGCGCGGATGGTTCCCAGGTCTTCCTGGCCTTCGCTGATGTCGTTCGCGGTCTCCCGCATGACCGTGACCACTCGATTGCTCTCAGCCTCAACCTCGGCAACCAGGTCAGTGATCTGTTCCGCACTTACGGAAGTGCCCTCCGCGAGCTTGCGTATTTCATCCGCGACCACTGCGAAGCCCTTGCCGTATTCGCCAGCGCGGGCCGCCTCGATGGTGGCATTGAGAGCAAGCAGGTTGGTCTGCCGGGCGATGTTGGTGATCATCTCCACTATCTTTCCGATCCGCTGGGTCTTCTCGCCAAAGCGCACCACCATTTCCTGGGAGTTGGCCATCTTTTCAAAAACACTCTTCGTCTTTTCAGTCGCGACATTAGAGAGGTCTCCGGATTGCTGGGCCTTTGTTGCGGCCTCGGAGACAGAGGTGGAAGTTACCATGGCGTTCGAGGATGTGAGCTCAATGCTACCGGCCATCTCCCGCACAGTCTTGGATGTATTTTCTACAAGCGAAGCCTGCAATTCCGCTCCCCTGCTGATCTCCTCGATAGTCCCCGAGATCTCCTCGGTGCTGGCATTCATTTCCTGGGCAGTTGCGGACAGATTCTGCGCTGACTGGGAGATGTTGATGGCTGTGTTCTGGGTGCGACCGGCGAGCTCCCTTAGACTCTCGAGCATGGCGTTGATAGACCCGATAAGGTCGTCAATCTCGTCAGGGTAGCGCTTTTTCCGCTGAATCTTCACTCCCTCGGTAAGGTCTCCCTGGCTTATGTGTCGAGCGGACTCGATCAGCTCATGCAGGTCGCCTGTAATCATCCTGGAATAAAAAAGCCCGCCTAGCACGGTGAAGATGATTATCAGGCAACCGGCCAGAATGGATGCACTAAGCGTGCTCAGGTATCCTTGCTGGTTCACCCAATCCATAATCACATAGATGACAATTGTCACCGCGGCGATGAGAAGGTATCCCACTAAAATCTTGGTGGCCAACCTTGATTTCATTTTCTCTGCCACCTCCTTCAGCTCAATGCAACTTTCTGGTAAGCCCGCTCTCGGGGCAGGATGCTCCTGAATCCATACTGGACCGGTTCGAGCAAGCTCTCGGTTTTGCCAAGGACCAGGAATCCTTCCGGTCTCAGGGCCTCGTGAAACCCGCGAAAGATCTTCTCCTGGACCATCCGGGACAAGTAGATCAGCACATTTCGACACAGGATCAAGTCCATCTGGCGAAATGGACAGGGCTCGAACAAATCCTGTTTTTCGAACGACACCATTTCCCGAATTCGGGGAATCAATTCCAGGCTTCCTTCTCGCTCACGGAAATATCTCTTCCGGAGAGAAGGCGGAACAGCCTCAAGTCTTTCATGGGAATAGATGCCCTGGCGAGCTCTAGCCAGGAATGACTCGTTGATGTCGGTTGCCACGATAAAAACCCTCATCGAATGCACAGCCCCTCTAAAATACTGTCGGAGCATTATGGCAAGGCTGTAAACCTCCTCGCCAGTCGCACACCCAGCGCTCCAGATGTTCAACTCCTTTTCTCCATTGGCATTCCGCCAGGCTATGATAGAAGGAAGGATGCGCTCCCTGATAAGCTCAAAGGTCTCCTGATTGCGAAAGAAGCCGGACACATTAATCGTGACCGCCTGGATGAGACGATCCAGCTCCTGGGGGTCTTCGAGGAGTATCTTAAGGTATCCTTCAAGGCTTGAACATTGCATTGCACGCAGACGCACCGCAATACGCCTGCGAATACAGCGATCCTTATACCCGTTCAAGTCCAATCCGCGTTCTTTAACAAGCTTTCTGCGGAGTTCCGAGAAGGCTGAGTCCGAAATTTCAGGCTGTAGAATAAGTTGAATATGCTCATCCATACTTTTGCACTAACCCTTCCACGGTTTTGCAATCTTTAGTTTTGAACCTAAAATTATATCAATAATTTAACATGGGGTAAAAACGATGTCAATAAA
>CAZOMR010000061.1:0-14422 GCA_964580655.1 uncultured bacterium | reverse complement strand
TATCATGTGCATATAAGGTCTGGATATACTCTGCGCCTCTCTCGGACAGAAACAGGCCGAACTCATACATGGCCGCGGTCACGGTATCGCTGTCAACGAGTGTATCCGAGAAATCCGGGAAGGTGATGTATTCGCCATCAGGGTCTACATAGTATTTCCCGGACTCCTCTCTCAACCGGATAATAGAAAGAAATACATCTGCCTTTTGCAGGTCCCCTCTCACGCTCTGGCTTCCGTCGGTCTGGGGTAGATATACCTGATCCCCGCCCGCGGTCAGGATCGGCGTCTTGCCGGTGCCGGTGAGCACCCTTCGCGCTATATCAATCCGGCAGTCTTCTCCCTTAGTGCAACACCTCGAAGAATTGCAGGTAAGCCCCCAGTCCATACTGCCAGAGGTGTCCAGCACGATCAAAACATTGGGCTTAACCGAGAGCGCGGCATAGAAAGGCACTGATGCCGCTCCTGCCCAGGCAGTTCCTCCTGCCAACAAGAGCGCAACTGCCAGAGTCGCCATTGTTGTATATAACCAGTTTCTTTCTCTTCTCATTGTCCTTCCCCCTTATTCCATGCTTTAGCTACCTGAAACTCCTTAATATGATTTGTGATGTTTCCCATAGGAGCCTGTTTTTTCAGCAAGCCGGATCATCATCTCAATCGTGCGATAGCTGCGGTCTCTGCTGTTGCCCACAGACTGAATTCTATACAGGAAAAAAGTCATTTTTTCCGCTCCCTCCTCTATGGACCATCCTTTATCCTGGGGCGCAAGGCCTTCCTTTGTTATCTCCATCATCCACTTGGGATAAGTATCCCTTTGATTAAAAAGCCCGGAATGAGCCCGCACCGTGTCTCCCGGGGCAAGCTCCAGCCTCAGGGCCTCGGCCAGGCGAACTCCGGCCAGGGCTCCTCTCTCTCCGGCGAAAACGGCCTGCTCTGCCAGGCGCTGATTGCGTGCGATGTCGAATTCAATCTCGCTCAGGGTAAGCAAAGAGAACCCAAGCAATGTCATGGCCACGAGTATCACCATGGCCGTGATCAAGGCCGCGCCATTCTCCTGCTTCAGGTTTTTCCATCTCATCCCTTTCATCTTCATCGGTTCCTCCTTATATTCCCGGCAAAGCGCTCTTCATCTTTCCTCAGATTCCATTCTCTTACTTTAGCTTTTGTAAGCCGACATTCCTGGTTCTGATCATTCTTGACATCTCTGTAAACACAGGATGGGGTTTCCCTCTTGTGCCGGCTTCTCCTGTCCGGGGGAAGCTTATTGAGGTCATGTTCAGCGAGACGGCCCGGATGGCCCAGGGATTGGCAATCGGATCATGGTCTGCATCCGGGACCAGCTCTGGATCAATATTGGAGTAGATCTTCCTAGTGGGCTCGAGCTTGTCAGGTTGACCAGGCGTATGAATCACTTCGTAATCAGCGAGCGCATAGGCGATTTGCAGATCATCAATATATTGGGCCACCTCCGTATCCTCAAAAGAATGGGCGTAGTAGTCCCGCCTTACCAGTGTGCGAACCTGGCTTCTACCTGTAACCGAAGCCCTCTCATCCAGGAAGTATCTTCGGTGAATGATAGGAACTATCTGGGTGGGACTTGGAAGGCCGGCTAAAGAGCCCTTATAAAATGTATTTTCTGTTGGCTCAATCAAGGTGATAGAGCCTACGGTTGTGCCTTGAGAAAGCTGAACAGCAGAAACTGTATGACTCTCAACATGATCCTCGTCGCCAATAAGAATTATGGCTACCGGATCGCCCTTCGGACTCAAGAAAATATCAGAATTGGTCAATTGAAAGGTTACTGTGCCAGTTGGGATGTCGTTTAAGGGTTCAGCGGTCCTCAAGGTGAAGTTGGCCCATATGTCAATTGCATCCACGGTCGTGGATGAATCCAGCAATTCATTAGTTGAGGTTCCCCATGCCTTGGTTTTAACTTTCAGGAACGAGATGTCTCCCGCGGCTCCTTTATTAACAGGCGAGATCGGTAACAGGGGATTGGTGGGATCAAATAGGGGGTTTTTTATGGAATTAGCCGTGTCGAACCCCAGGGGAAGACCGGGTGATCCCGTATATGCCGCATTGCGGATGTCCCTGGAGATGGTTAACATGGCTATGCGCAGATTAAATTGGCCACGCGCCAGGTCCGATGTGGAGCGAAAGTTCTGCTGTTGGGAAGCAAAAAGGCCAAACACCCCCAGCATCACTATGCTGAGCACCAGCATACTCACCATCAACTCCACCAGGGTAAATCCCTGTTTGCCGGTTTTATATGCTATCCTCATTTACTCGGCCTCCTATTGGTCAAAACATCAAGTCCCGGACACATTCCAATTCCACCCTGTCAGGCAACATCTCCATAAGATGGTGATGGAAGTCATCCGCTGAGTCAGGTTCAAATGCGTCAAACTCTGCAGGAAATTTACTGCCATCAAAAGCTTCAGCAGTTTTTCCCATTATTTCCTGCTGATAACGCTCAAACCAGCCCACGATAACCCTGATACGCATCTGGTTCGGGCCAGGAACATATGGCGGAGACTTGACTGTGGTACCGGGCCATGGTGTGCCCTGGGACCCGCCTCGCTCAATGCTCCACATGACTATATAGCCCATCTCCCCTGCTCCATACGCGCCCGTAGCCTGCAAACGCTTACCATTCTTATCAACTGGAAAGTCCCAATGGAGAGTGGCTCTTCCATCCCCCTCTCCCTGGTCACCTTGGAATGTTATGTTGTCATAGAATACGGATCTCCCGGAAGCATCCACAATCGGTTGTCCAGATGCATCTAGCGGGGGATCGGCCGGTTTATCAACCTGATATGGAAGGGTTTTCAATAACTCCATCTTTGTTCCCGCAAGCTCTACTGCCACGCTTTGATGCCGCGCTTTTGCCAGACTGGCCATCGCGGATACCTGCAACTGGATGATCGCCATTAAGCCTACGGCAAGAATCACCAGCGCAAACATGAGTTCCACCATTGAAAATCCGCCATCCTGCCGAAATTTTTTCTTGCCTAGCATCTTATTTGCTCCCTCCAAAGCTTCCATTTAATGATTATGCATCCACCGTGCCAAAATTCAATATATATGCGGCAAAACTAAAATAGTTCTTTAATTTCAATAAGTTCCAGTTTTGCCCCGAGATCCTCACATTTCATTATTACCGGAAAACATGCAATAATTAAAATCCAGGGGTTGCATCAGGGAATTCATCCTGGCGCAAGTCTATTAAAAACTCGCAAAAATTAATCCAGATAACCAGGAATTTTATTGAAACCGCTTTCTCAAAGGCGAGAAACAGTTTAAAAGTTAAACATTTAACGATGTTTAAGCCGAATTTCAATAAATTTTCTAAACATGCCAGTTATCCTGAATGTATGCCTTTGGAAAATATAAAAATTTTTCCTGAATTTTTCAAACATTTCTCTATAGCGGGTTAGCCATGCGAGAGTTAAGGCCATTTATCCTGGCTCTGATCACCAGGTATAACATCATCGGAATGGAAAAAGGCAAGATTTTACGAATAGTTGGCCTCATAAGCCGAATCGCTTTTCCTACAACATTGGCCAGATCATTATGCTCAGGAATCAGGTAAATCCTCCTTCCCGGATACCTCTTCTTTAACCATTCGGAAACCTCATTCACAGCACACGGCCCCACTACCATGAATTCCCCTTCTAAACCCTCCAACTCGGCAAGATCAATGCCTTTTCCACAAACAAAGTTCCAGCCGCCCTTCCCACCGTAATCCGCGGCAAGCATATCAATAGTGATCTCGGAATTCCCCCGACACCCCTGGTAGCAGGCCATCTCCTTGCCGTAAATCATCTTGATGCTCGAAGGGATTTGAATCTCCGGCATGTATGGATACCTCTCTTTGAATCTGGCAAACACGGAGGAATCCCCCGTCAGCTCTATCCTGTCAAGGTCCCCACAGCCCAGATCATATCTTTTGGCAATGCGTAGGTGGTCAATCTCTTCGCTTGAGTATCCGAACACCCTTGCCCCAACCGTGTCCGCGGCTAAAACATCATCGCTGGCAATGATGATCCTGGTATCAATGAGGCTCTTCTTGAGGTCCCGTAGTATGGGAAAATGTCCGTAGATAGTGGCGGTTATCCCCTCAATCAATGTAAAGTCAGGCCTGACAAACCGCAATATCCTGACAAGTCTGCGGCCAAGGTTATAATTGTGATCATTCATTCGATCCTTGTCTATCAAAAGTCCCTGCTGACCCTTTATCCCCAGTGTAACATGAGACATGGAATGTGTTTTAAGTCTAGGAATATTCAAATAAAAACATTCCTCCCGACGCTCCACGAGCCAGTGATGCAAAAAAGCCGGCAAATACACGGCCAAATCCTCATCCGGCAAATTCACAGGCACTGTCCTGCCTTCATCCAGGTATATCGCCTTGACACCATACCTCCGGCAAAGCTTATCCCAACCCAGGGCGCGAAATACCACCCGGGTTACATTCCCGGCAGTACAGTTCTCCATCAAGAACAAATCCTTTATCCCGCTGTCCCTCAACACCTTAAACAGGGCTTCTATAAATTCTGTGGCAGTGGCCTGTCCCGGGCCGTAATGCACCCCGTTAGGCTTCAAAAGCACAGGCCTGTCACGAACAAGCCTCTCAATGCCACCGAACTCATTGAAAACAAAAGAAATGTCCTCGCAAAGCTCCCCGCTAAGCTCCCTGATCCCTACCTTGCTCATCTGTCCTCTTATATTACCATAAAACACGGCAAATCTGGATTAAAACCATCGTCCGGCACTCTCAATACCCTCTGTTGAATTTTTTATCCGAACATCCTTTTGAATTCATTTTCAAGCTCTTGCTGGAACTTTGGATGTGCGATACCGATGAGAGCATCTGCTCGCTCCCTCGTGGTCTTTCCCCAAAGATCAGCGATACCGTATTCAGTAACGACATAGCGCACCATATATCGGGGCGTGGTAACGAAGGCACCGTGCGAGAGCCTCGGCACAATGCGGGAGTATTGTCCTTCCGGGCCAGATGTGGCAGGAAAGGCAAAGACCGAGAAGCCCCCTTTTGACCAGTGGGCCGCCTCCACGAAATCATACTGGCCACCCACGCTTGAGAGTTGCCTTGTGCCGATGCTCTCGGAGTTGACCTGTCCGGCAAAGTCAACCTCAACCGCGGAGTTGATGGACACGAATCCGGGAATGTTTTTCAGCCATAAAGGATTGTGGCCCTCAGTTGAACTTTGCATCTGGACTCGCGGATTATCGTGGCAGAATTCAAAGAGCTTTTTAGTGCCCATCAATTCGATTGACCGGAATTCTCCCGTGACCACCCCTTTTTCCACCAGGTCTGCCATGTAATCCACTGCCATGCCCGCGATATTCAGATCCAGTCCCACGGGCAGGCATTCAAGCAGGGCCTCCGGGACATTGCCGATGCCTATCTGGATAGTCCCGGTCTTCGGTATCAATGGCAGGATGTGCTCCGCTATCTTGCGTTCCACATCTCCAACAGGCGGGCTCTCATAGGGCACAAGGTCCTCCTCGAATTCCACCAGGCAGTCAATCTTCTCAGGCTCAAGGAAGCTCTCGCCCATTGTGCGGGGACATTTCGGGTTGACCTGCGCGATCACCAGAGGCGCCTGTCTCGCCACGGGCAAGGGATAACTCGTGCTCGGGCCAAGGCTGAAGCGCCCCTTTTCATCAGGAGGGCTGACCTGGATAAGGATGGCGTCAGCGGGCCGAGGGCCCTTCCTGCTGAAATAGCGAGGGATGTCCGAGTAGCGCACACTGAGAAATTCCGCACGGCCTTGTTCAAGGGCTTTTCTGACCGGAGGCATGATATGGGTGGTAACAAAATGAAAATTGCGAGCGTACTGTTTATCCAGAAAAGGGTAGTCGGTGAGCAGAAGCCCTCCCATCAACTCCAGACCTTGAAATCGGTCAGCGCGTTCCACGATTGCCCTGATCAGACCCTGCGGCTCGCCACAGCCAGGGGGTAGCAGAACACGCTTTGCCGAATCGAGCTTTGCAATGGCCTCATCCCAGTTCACGAGCTTGTGCCGGTATGTCATCTCATCTTTACCGAAAGAGGTATGGATGCCTTTCCCGCAATGCACCTCTCGCCTTTCTGGTTTTCGACCCAGACCTGACACATGACCCTCTCTTGCGTGATATCCGTGATCTCACCTGTCACCTCTATCATATCCCCTGGCCGAATAGGAGAGATGAACCTGACATCCGAAAGCTTGCCCCCATGAAGAAACGCGGCTCCCTGCCAGCGCGTGAGCATCTCGCAGAGCCAGCTTGCCGCAATATGACCGTGGGCTATGGTGCCACGGAACCGACTCTTCCGCGCAAACTCAGTATCAACATGCAAGGGGTTGAAATCCCCGGACACCTCGGCATAGAAGTTGATCATATCCTGGCTAACCTCTTTACTCAAGGAAGGAATTTTATCTCCAGCTTTCATCACATTGTCCTTGATCTCATCAGCCCGGCCAGATAACGGACAGCTCAACCGATCCGATCCTTTCACCACGCTGATTCTCGGCCTCGGTGCGAATCCTCACCAGGGGCCGGCCTTTTCTCTCCGAAATCTCCTTGACCTCTGCTCTTGCCGTGATGGTATCGCCGACATAAGCCGGACAATCAAACTCATAAGAAAGTCCAATGAGGATTCCCCCCTCGGGCATCCGAAAGTCCTCCAAGTATGACCTCCTGCCCCAGATTCCAGCGATCCCGGCAGGGGCAATGCCACGGGCAAAGCCAGCATCGCGCGCCACACGGTCATCGAAGTAGATTAAACTATCATCATTCACTGCTTCCGCGAAAGCCCGGACAAAATCATTGGTCACCTCGATAACAAAAGGCCGAAACCTCTTTCCCGGCTCAAGCAAAGAGATCTTCAGTTCAGGCTTCTCTTCCATACGATCATTTTCCACTTGATATTATATCTAAAAAATCTTTCCCTGAAAGGATAAAGATGATATAATACAAAATATAAAGTATGAGAAAGGCGGCTACGAGTAAAAAGAAAGGTACTAAGTCAAAAGCCGCAACAAGGAAAAAGACCCCCAAGCCCTCTACTGAAAAATCCGATTCCGAGAAGCGTCTTAAAAGGCTTGTCCGTGAGCGGACGCGCGCACTTCTTGAGTCCGAGGAAAAATATCGCCTTGTAGTTGAGAGTTCGCCTAACCTTGTCTTTATAATCCAGGAAGGGCAGACGGTCTATGTCAATCCTGCCATGGTCCGGATGAGTGGCATTCCGGAAGAAAAGCTCTTGGTGCAGGCCAAGGACTTGATCAAGCGTTATATTGCTCCGGAATACCGGAGTCTGATCCGGGAGAATCTTCGTCGTCGGCTTGAGGGCGAGGATGTTGGAGAATATGAGATAGAGGTGATTGACAAGGATGGCGAGCGCCGCAACATGATCGTGAAGAGCCAGTTAATCACCTACAAGGGCAAGCCCGCGGAAATGGGCCTTTTCGTGGACATTACCGAGCACCGCCGGATGGAAGAGCGCCTGCGGGTTTTATACCAGGCGATTGATCAGTCATTGGATAGCATTGCGGTAGCGGATATAGATGGCCACATTCTTTTTGCCAACCGAGCCTGGGCCGAGATGCACGGGATGAAAATCAGGGACATCATGGGCAAGCATCTAAGCATCTTCCATAGTCCGGAGCAGTTGGAGCGCGAGGTGAAGCCTTTTAACCGGACTGCGCAGGAGCGGGGAGCCATCCAGGCGGAGATAGGCCATCGTCGCGCTGACGGGACTGAATTCAGAACATGGATGAGCATTACATTGCTTCGCAATGAGAAGGACGAACCAGCGGGACTGATCGGGGTGGCCCGTGATATAGCGGAGCGGAAGCAGATGGAGGATCAGGCCATTCACTCGGAGAGACTCGCCGCGGTCGGACTGCTCGCTTCAGGAATAGCGCATGAGATCAATAATCCTCTCACCGCTATCTACGCAAGCGCCCAGATGCTGGGAAGGGAATTGGAGGATGCCCCGCAGTCGGTGCAGAACCGTCTTGACAAGATATTAACCGGCTCGGAGAGAATTCGGGAGTTGATGAAAAATTTTCTCAATTTCGCCCGTCCGGCTGGAGAGGAAAGCAAAACCCGGCTGGATGTTAACCAGGTTCTGATGGAGTCCATGATGATGACCTCGCATCTAAAGAAAAAGAGCACTGAGATCAAAACAAGACTGGAGCCCGATCTTCCGCAGGTGCTGGCGGACCCGAATCAGCTTAGCACCGTTTTTACAAACCTCCTTATCAATGCTCATCAGGCATTGGAGGCCAGTGGCGACTGCATTGAAGTGGAAACCCATCTCAAGGATAATAAATGGATCGAGGTCATGATCCGAGATAACGGGACAGGAATTCCCATTGAATCCGGTGATCGCATCTTCGAGCCTTTTTTTACAACCAAGAGCAGTGAAGAAGGAACAGGCCTTGGTCTGGCAATTGTTTACAGTATTTTAGCCAATCTCAATGGTAATATAACCTTCCAGAGTAAACCCGGGGTCATGACTGAATTTTTTGTCAACCTGCCGACTGCCAAATAATCCCTGACAGTATGTGCGAGCGACTTTAGTCGCGGTTGATGCACTACTCCCAATCCTCCTCTACCTCCACCTCTTGATCAGTGCTGGACTTGCTGGTGTCATCCACTTTGTCCCTGCCCACCTTTAGCTGAGCCCCGCAATAACTGCAATAAACATAATCCCCAGGCCGATCATCCCGCTCAAGTGGGATATTTGCATTACATACCGGACAGGTCGCTTCTCGGGCCATTTGATTACCTCCTTACATGATATTAGCGCCGGAATTCTTGCTCCATGATAAATCTTATGCTAAAATAACACTAAATTTATACTAGCATAAAACAGGGGCAAAAACACCAGGTTAAACTTTTTCCTTGAAGGCGCGGTGAAAGATGAAGTGGATGCTGATTTTCTCGATGCTCGTCGCTGAGAGCCCTGAACCTGCCGGAGTCTGGCGTCTGGTCTGGGGAGCAGGCCCCATGGTTAAGTTCGTGCTTCTGCTCCTTCTTTTCTTTTCCATCTTCTCTTGGGCAGTGATCGGCTGGAAATTCTTTCAGATCCACCGTGCCGCCCGAGAGTCGTCCCGGTTTATCGAGGTGTTCTGGTCAGGGCAGAGCCTGGAGGATGCATACGAGGCAAGCCGAAAGTATCGCTCCAGTCCCCTGGCTGAGGTTTTCCAAGCTGGGTTTCAGGAGCTAAACCGTATCCGGGAGAGGCGGCGCAGGTCAGATGTCTCGGGGGAGAAGCCCAAGGAATCCACAGGTGCTGAGAGCATGAGGGTGGAAATCCTTGGCGTGGAGAATGTAGCCAGGGCTATGCGTCAGGCATCGAGTTCCGAGATCAACCGACTGACCATGTTCCTTTCATTTCTTGCCACCACTGGAAGTGCAACCCCATTCATCGGTCTATTTGGAACCGTTTGGGGAATCATGAACAGCTTCCAGCGGCTCGCTTTTCAGCACTCCGCGGGCCTGGATGTGGTTGCACCGGGCATCTCCGAGGCTCTCATCGCTACAGCCGCAGGACTCGCGGCCGCGATACCCGCTGTGATCGCGTATAATTTCTACCTCAACAAAATCCGCGTGCTATCAAGCGAGCTGGATAATTTCTCCGCAGAATTCCTCAACATCGTGGAGCGACATTTCCTGAGAAAACAAGGGGCTTGAAAACCGGAACTTTTTCAAACCAGGGAGATTCAATAAATGGAATCCTTTTTCAAAACCAATTTGCCAATGTCGGAAATAAATGTTACCCCGTTTGTGGATGTGATGCTGGTTCTCCTTGTCATCTTCATGATTACAGCGCCCCGGCTGGAGCAGGGGGTAAAGGTGGACCTGCCGGTGGTGACCACCACGCCGCTACCGGCATCCACTGATGAACTCATTCTCTCTATCACAAAGGACAAGAAGATCTATATCAACCGGTACCAGGTTTCCATGAAGGACCTCAAGCCGAAACTGGAACAGGTCATGACACGGCGAGCCAACCGCGACCTTTACCTGCGCGCGGATAAAGATGTGGCTTACGGCTTTGTGGTGAAGACTCTCGCGGAGGTAAGAAAGGCAGGGGTGAACACGCTTGGGATGATCACCGAGCCGGAGAGGGTTAAACCTTGAGTCAACATCCGATCATTCTGCGCCGCCGCGACAGGGAGGCCAACCGGAGATTCCTGCGGATGTTCGCGGTCTCGGCACTTGCCCACTGTTTGATCCTGAGCACCGCGGCCCTGGCACACCGTCCGCCCAAAACCCGGTTAATGGAAAAGGCCATAAAGGTAAACCTCTATGCCGCTCGGCCTGCTCCCGCTAAAGAGCCAAAGGCAAAGAAGCCGGGAAAGAAGCTCTCGGGGAAAAAAGTCAGCGATACAAAGCCGGTCTCAATGACTAAGAGCGCCCGAAAACCCGGGCCTGAATTGACCGGGACAAAAGCGGATTCCGAAGGGAAGAAGCCAGAGCAGAAGACATCCCTGAGCGCCGTGGACCGCCGGCTCATGGAGAAGGCAATGGAGGGCATCACCCGGTCCATCCATAGCGAGGCCAGGGCAAAAGAATCAGCTGAATGGAATCAGGCATTCCAGGAAATAGCATCCAATCTCCAGGTCAGGAGCTGGTATGAGCAAGCCAGGGGCATCTATTTGAATGCCTGGGTACATCCTCCTTCTATCCTGAAAGGGCAACACACAGGATGTCGGGTGATCATATATGTCTCTCAGGACGGCACTGTCCAGGGTTTTAAAATGGTGCGATCATCAGGAGATAAGTTGCTTGATCAATCTGTTCGGAGGGCCGTGCAAAAGATCAGGTCTCTGCCACCGCTTCCATGGCCGATTACTCATCAGCCTTATCCCCTCCGGCTTGAGTTCAAGTCAGAGTTGGAGAGCGAACAATGAGACCTTTACGGATAGCTTCATTGCTCATCCTGATTCCTCTATTCGGAACCACTCCTTTGATCCGGGCAGAGACTGAAGACACCTCTGGCGAGTCCGAAGTATCTGGATGGTTTGTAGTCATATCAAAGGCTCCGAGCCAGGTCCCCATAGCAGTGCCTGACTTTTCCGAAGGACCTGGAGGACTAGCCAGATATATTGACCCGTGTTCGCGAGAAATTCCCGGAACACTCGCTCAGATATTAAGGGCGGACCTGGAGGCATCCGGTCTGTTCCAGGTCATATCCCCGGAACTCTATCTTCAGGCCATTAGTGTTCCGGGAAGGAAAGAAGATTTCTCGGCATGGTCAATGATCGGAGCAGAGGCCTGCGTCCGCGGCATCCTGGATCGCAGAGGCGAAGAGCTTTACCAGGTAGAGCTTCGCTTCTACGATGTAACCGCAAAGCGCATGGTTCTCGGTAAACGCTATACCGGCTCGGTAGAAAACCTCCGTCGCATGATACACCGCTTCGCAGATGAAATCCTGCTATGGCTCACTGGAGAACGAGGCTGTTTCGAGACCCGGATAGCATTTGTATCTGACCGCTCAGGCCGAAAGGAAATTTTTCTCATGGACTCAGACGGCGAGAACTTACATCCCGTAACCAGCAACCGCACTTTGAACCTCGGGCCTGAATGGCTGGGTGCTGAAAAAATTCTTTATACAAGCTATAAAAAAGTCCAGCCTCAAGTTTACCTATGGCATATACCGATGAGCAAAGAATACCAGATCACCCGTAAGACCAGGTTCAATCTCGGACCAGCCACAAGCCCCAATGGCAGAAAGATCGCATTGGCCATGGAAACCCCCGGGGGCAATATTGACATCTACTTGATGACCCACGACGCCAGCAATATCTATCGGATAACCACCAGCCCCGCGATTGACCTTTCCCCAACCTGGTCGCCGGATGCCAGATTCCTGGCTTTTGTCTCTGACCGCACCGGCAGTCCTCAAATCTATCTTTTCAATCTTCATGCCGGAAGTGAAGGGCCCAGAAACCAGCCGATCTGCCTGACCCGTGAGGGAAATTACAACACCTCGCCAGCATGGTCGCCTGATGGAAAACGAATAGCATTCTCCGGAAGGCGCGGCGCCCAGTTCGACCTGTTTTTGATCAATCTGGATCAAGAGACAAAAAGGACCATCACCCGAATTACTGACACCCCGTGGAACGAAGAAGACCCTGCCTGGTCCCCGGATGGCCGGATGCTCATTTATTCCTCCAATCAAAAGGGAAACTATGATATTTATACAATCAGTATCTTTGCTGAAAAGACAAGAAGGCTGACGGAGTCGCCTTCAGATGAGATGTCTCCGGCATGGTCGCCCGGGCTTAAGCGAGAAGGCCCCTGATTCAGGCAGGCCGCGGAACAAGGAGGTGGTAGCATGAAAAGTAAATGGGCTATTCTGGTAATGATCTTGATCTCTGCATGCCTTTTTTTGACGGGGTGCGGGAAAAAGGCCGGGGACATGATCCAGCAAGCGGAAAGCGCGCTGGACCAGGCCCGCGAGGCCGAGGCGCAGGAGTATGCACCGGATGAGTATCTGAGTGCAGAGGAAAGCCTCAGTCTGGCTCGAGAGCAGTTTGATAAGCGCAAATACGGTGCGGCCAAGTCCTCGGCAATCACTGCTCGGGACCAGGCCAACCTGGCTCTGAACAGAGCGCAGGAGAGAAAACAACAAGAAGAAGCAGAAGCCGGGACAGAGGATCAGGCAGAGCTGAGCTACAATGTTCCAAGCCTTTATAGCGAGGAACAACTGGAGGAGGGAGAGTCCGTAACAGCCCTCCAGGTAGAAGATACAGCCATATCCAGCGCCGCGCTAAAGGACATACATTTTGACTTTGATCGCTATTTTCTCACTGAGGATGCCAGGGAAAGCATGGCTGGCAATGCACAGTGGATGAAGGAACGCCCTCTGATCAAGATACGGATCGAAGGCCACTGTGACGAGCGGGGCAGTGAGGAATACAATATCGCACTCGGTGCAAAGCGTGCCCGAAGCGCGCAGGATTATCTGATCCAGCTAGGCATTAATCCATCAAGGCTTTCCACCATCAGCTATGGTGAGTCCCTGCCGCTGGACCCGGGGCATAACGAGGATGCCTGGGCCAGTAACCGCCGCGTCCACTTTGTAATTGTTGAGTGAGGCAATGATGCAAAAGGTTTTCTTTGGTATCTGTCTGGTTTTTATCCCGATTTCGCTTCAGGCCGGCAGGGTGGATGATCTTGAGGCGGAGGTCCGGTCATTGCGCACCCAGCTTGAGCTGAGCCAGCACCGGGAGGATGGATACCGCAAAGAGGTGGAAGAATTATCCAGGAAGTTCGATGAGCTATCCCTTCTCGTGAGCAAGAACAAGGCCGATTACCAGGTAGAACTCGACCAGCTTCAGAAAAAGATAAACGAACTCAGCGAGTCCATCCTCGCAACCAGGCAGGCCCTGGACGAAATAAACCAGAGACTTGACCGCATGCCTAAGAGCAACCCTCAGCCAGCCCCGGTCCAGCCAGTCCCCGAATCCCCGGCATCGCCGCCGGAGGTCCTGAAGGGGGGGCTGAACTACAAACAACTTTATCAGGCCGCTGTGGAGCAGTTCAAGAAGAAAAACTACGATGCGGCCCGATCCCAGTTTGAGGCCTTTCTCAAGGCCTATCCGAGGACAGACCTCTCGGACAACGCCCAGTTCTGGCTTGGCGAGTGTTACTATGCCCAGGGGAATTACCAGCGTGCCATACTGGAATACGATGCAGTGCGCAAAAACTATCCCCGCGGCAATAAGGTCCCGGCCGCATCCTGGAAAATAGCGCTGGCATTCGACCAACTCGGCAACCGCGAGGTCGCCCATTCTTTCCTCAAAGAGCTAATCGAGAAATCCCCTCAATCCCCGGAGGCCGAATTGGCCCGAAAAAAGCTGGAGGCATGGAAATAAGAAACTCCCTACGGCTTGAAGAATAAGCTCGAGACGGTTATAATAATTATATAGTTTCAGGGCAGAGTTGGATGTCGGTTTTATCAGACATAGCGCGCAAGATATTCGGGAGCAAAAACGAGCGCGAGATCAAGAGCATGGAGCCCCTGGTGGGCCGCATCAATGAGCTTGAGCCTGTCTATGAGAAAATAAGCGACGACGAGCTTTATCATCAGGCCGAGCGGTTCAGAAAAGCCATTTTTGAAAACGGCAGTCTGGAAGAGATCAAGGCCAAGACCGCTTCCTTCACCAGCGATGACTGGATGCCCTATGAGGCCAGGCTGGATGAAATTCTGCCCGATGCCTTTGCCGTAGTGCGAGAGGCCTCGAAGCGCGCCCTGGGCCAGCGCCATTTTGATGTCCAGCTTATCGGCGGGATCGTTTTACACCGTGGCAAGATCGCGGAGATGAAGACCGGTGAGGGCAAGACCCTTGCATCCACCTGTCCAGTGTTCCTCAATGCCCTGCTGGGCCGCGGCGTCCAT
>CAZOMR010000060.1:0-14588 GCA_964580655.1 uncultured bacterium | reverse complement strand
GGGCGACTCGTGGAGTCGCCCGACATTTTAAAGGTGTTGAGAGGAGTTGAAAGCGCGTTGAGAAGCGCGCGAAAGTCGGTTCAGGGTTTTACTGCTCTGGCCGGGAAAAGTATATAATATGCGGGTACGGCAGGTAATCCTTCATTTCGTGCGCCTGCCAGATTAGACCGGCACTGCTCAACATCTGTCCCATTTCCTCCGGCGAGCGGTAGCAGACAGGCGCATCCTTCACCATCAGGCGATCCAGGGCATAAGTGAACCAGCGCTTCCACCAGGGCCGGGTGCTTACATCCTTGATGATGAGCACGCCTTGTGGCAGAAGCATATCCCGCCATCTCCTGATCATGTCCTGGTGGATTTTTTCCGGGAGGTGATGAATGAGGTCAAGGGCGTATATTGCCGAGAAGCGCTCGCTGGCCTGGTACTCTTTTACATCAGCGATTTCGTAATGAAGGTTTTCCAGTCCGAGTTTTTCTGCGGCCTTTCTGGCAATCCTGATGCGGTGTGGGTTTCGGTCCACGCCGATGATGAACCTCTCCGGGCATTGCCCTGCGTAATACAGAGAGAATAGTCCGAACCCGCATCCGAGGTCCAGTATCCTTCCGTGTTCGGGCAGGTATTGGCCGATCTGCTCGATGAACCTCTGTCTGATTATCTGGAATCTAACCCTGGAGTAGAGCCGAATAATAAGGTCATCGAAGCTGGAGATGATTTGCGGTATGCGCTGGTCTTTCATTATGGGCGGAGACCTTTCAATTCCCCTGGTTGCGGACTGAAGACCCAGACCGAGGCTTGATCCTGGGGCGTGGGCCATCG
Organism: uncultured bacterium; assembly: GCA_964580655.1. GTDB lineage: Bacteria > RBG-13-61-14 > RBG-13-61-14 > RBG-13-61-14 > CAZOMR01 > CAZOMR01. The sequence continues at coordinate 13,772 of CAZOMR010000060.1, read as the reverse complement.
CAGGATGAGCTTCATCTGGAACCTGTCCCGGTATCTATTGACCACCGGCAGGAGATTTTCGCGCGTACGGAGGAACATCTGATCTATCATTACATATCGGACATTTTCCTTTTCCATGTACTGGAGCATCTCTTCCGGCGGCAGGATAGGGATGTCCAGGCAGGGCCTTCCGAGCACTCGTGCCATGTGCTGTGGCGAATGGCACATGAGTATGCCCTTGTCATCCAGTTCCTTCAGCTCCTTCATAAGAATCCGCATCTGTTCCATGCCTACGACTGGTGCGGCGACCTGATAGCGAGGGCCCACGCGCATGGGAGGATATATCGTATTCGGGATGGTGTGGTCAATGATCTTGTAATCGGTAAAGAGGAGTGCTCCGATCCATGCAGTGGCGAAAATTGCTGGCAAGAAAAGCCGCAGACGCGGTCTCCTTGCAAAAGGCCGCATGCCCTTCAGGCGTCGAAAGACCAGGTCGTTCCAGCCTATTACCATCAGCCACGGAATTATATAGAGGGTTGATGTGGAGTAGTTATCCACCTGAAACACCCATCCGATGATCATCAGGGCGAAGATCAGGTAATATATGCCGACTATCCTGTGTGGGCTTCTCAGGTTCTTGACGAGTCCCCACAGCAGGCCTACGAGGACAAGGATTTCAAAGATGCGCTCGCCAGTGACCGGGCGGAGTATCTGTTCCGGAGGGAATGCGATCCGGTAAAGCAGGTTCAGGTAATATCCGAGGTTATCTCGGACCATATTGAAGAAGGCCGCAAGGTGCATAGGGTGCTCGGTCTCACCGCCAGGATGGACGCCCATGAACCAGTAGACATAATCAGTGCCGGGTATGGCGCTCACTAGATAATTCCGCACCAGCCAGGCCGCGAGGATGAAAGCGGGAATAAGGCTCAGCTTAAAGATGCGAGCGAGAAAGGCCCTGGACATGAGACGGCCATGCTTTGCAATAGCCACTGCTGAAAGCACGGAAAGCCAGAGCGCAAGCCCCTGGATGCGAAACATCACTGCCGCGGCGATAGTCAAACCCGAAAGCCGGAGCGCGAGCGAGGATGGAATCCTGGGGGCAGAGCGGGCGAATAGCCAGAGACAGAAAGCCACGCAAAAGGTATACGGTGTTTCCGCGCTGATGTCCCGGGAGTGCATGACGGAGAGGGGGCAGATAAGCCCGAGCGTGAAACCGAGAACAGCCTCCCACCTTGAGCTTGATGCCCTGAGAAAGGTAAGCAGGAAGAAGAGTCCTGCGAGAAAGTGAAATCCTACCTGGACTATTTTCATTACAGGGATGTCGAGGCCGCGGACACGGATGATCGCGGCGAGGACCAGGGGGTGCCCCGGGGGGATGCGGGTTTCCGGGTCCTGGTGTATGGAGAAGATGTCCCGGTATCCGTTGCCTTTCTCAAGGGATTCTGCCAGGAAAAGGTAATGATTGTTGTCGCTCAGGCCAAAACGCAGAATGTCATCCATGCCCGGAGCAAAGACAAGGATCGCAACCGCATAGGCGAGAATGGCAAGGCCATATTCCAGTCCAAGGCATCCGCGACGAGAGACACCTTGAGGTTCAGTCAGATCAGTGGGCATAGTACTCAAACCATCGTTTCCGAGGAATGCCCTTCGGGTAAAATACTCTTCCCTTCCAGTGGTCATACGAAAACCCTGAACAGCCGATGAGGGGATTTGGTTTAGAGCCAGCCATTCTTCCGCTTAAATAATCATATCAGAGAGGGGGTTAAACTTCATTAGTTGGTTCGTGTTAAAGGCTTTTTCCCCAACCGCTGTTTTATAGCATGCGCGGATAAAATCCAGGCCATGAATGAAGCCGTTACAAGCAAGGATGTCTCAAATTTCTATTTGCTCGCTCACCACGGTGAAGGGATGTTTGCCACATCGTAGTGGCAGATATAGCAGTTGTCCACGACAACCTTTGGAGGAGGCTTGGGTTTGCCGCGCTTCCATTTTTTTGTGCGGATGATCTGGATCATCTCTTTTGTAAATCGGGACAACTCCTCGTTAGCCTGGATGAAAAGGGCCTGGTCTATGGGCTTGCCATCCGGGTCGGCCTTTGGGATGTTGTTGGCGATCTCCTTGAGGTAGGGGTCCAGGACAAGGAAGTGGTCAAGTGCCTGGTCGTATTTTTCCGCATCAAGCAGAACGCCGGCCTGCTTGTAGTGCTCGTATATCTCGTGCATCACCTTTGTCAGAACCTTGTAAGCGGTGTCAATGTGGAAGTCCGTGGGAATCTGATACCGGTAGTGACAGCCCACGCATGTCTCCATCATAGGGTCCGGCTCCCCGAGGTGTAGCTCGCCCCACTTGCCCTCTTTCAGGTCCTCGCGAATCCTCCCTGAATGGGCATCCAGCTCCAAGACGATTTCCTTGTATTTTTCCTTGTCAAAGGGGGTATCATCCTGGAGTCTGTCCGGCAGGTAATCAAGGGAAAGCTCATTGTAGTATTCCATGACCCGGAGGTTTGTCGCGGCCATCTCGTAGTCTTTCTCCTTGTAGCACTTCTGGGCCATTATATATGATTCAAACACCTCGTGCATATAATAGGTAAGGAGGTCATACTTGCCGGTCTTGAACAGTTCAACCTCTTTCTTCTCAGGCTTTGGCGCATCCTTTTTGATCTTAACCTCTCCTCCATACCCTGCGGACTCCGCGGCCCCGCTCTGGTGTTGAAACAGGATGTATCCAAGAGCGAGACTGAACCCGAGCAGAAGAACACTCAGACCAGCCTTCTTCAAAAATTCTTTCCTCATTGAATCCTCTCCTTTGTGGTCGATTCAGTAACTCCCGAGGGGCAGGCTTGCCGTGGCCGATCCCGTGACCGTGACCTGACCATCCTGGTTCTTGCCAGACAGTTCTATATCCACAAGTCCCTTTCCGTTATCCTCATATTTCTTGACAATGGTCCCGGTGTTGGTGATGACATCCCCCGGCCAGACTATGGCCTTGAAGCGAACCTTGAAGCGCAAGAGCTCGCCCTCTTCGCCCAGCCAGTCCGTTATCAGTTGGCCCATGAAGCCCATGCTAAGCATGCCGTGCGCGAACACGCTCTTCATTCCCGCGGAACGCGCGTATTCCTCGTCCACATGAATAGGGTTGAAGTCCCCGCTTGCTCCTGCGTATTTGACAAGCTGAATCCTCTCGATCGGACCTTTCACCAGTGAAGGCAGTTGATCGCCTTCATTGACATCCTCGAAGTAGACCTGCCCTTTCATTATCATACTCTCAGCCCCGGATCACCGTGGTCGAGCGGCTTTTGAAAACCACCTTTCCGCCTGCGTCAATCCCGGTAGTCTCGGTCACGATAAATTCCATGGTCCCGCTTTTTCCCTCTTTGGTGTAATAGTCAACTATCTGGGCCTGGCAGGTAATCACATCGCCTGCCTTGAGCGGACGGAAGTATTCAAACTCCATCTCGCCGTGAAGGACCTTCTTGTTGTCAATGTCAAGACCCTCACGGACATTGCTTCCAACGCTCAAGGATACCGGAAAGCTGGGCGGCGCAATGATCCCCCCATGCCTTGTACCTCTGGCATATTCTTCATCATGATAAACCGGATTCTCATCTCCTATCGCCTCGGCAAACCTCCGGATAGCCCCCTTCTCAACCTCGTTAACAAAAGGCCTTGACCTCCGTCCAATTACCGATTTATCCAGCATTAATTCTACCCTTTACAATCCTTATTTGAAATAGCTCATAGTCTATCCCAAAATTATTTTTTGCAACTTTTGATCCATTTGGTCAAAAATCTTTTTGCACCCTTCAAGCTTTTCTTTTTCATATAAATTATACATTTTTCTCATCATGTTTCTAAAATATTTCTGTTGACTATTTGAGATCATGGGAACCAAGATGTTTCCTAACTTTCCCTTGCTGATACTAATTGTTCCAGTTCCTTGCTTCTCCTTATTCAAGAATTCTTTTCCAATGGAACTATTGAAATAAAAGGCCAAAAAAGCGGGATCAACTTTATTAATTCTCAATATAAACATCCAGTCATCAACCTGGCCTTCATAGTCTCTGTTAAAAATATAACAGGCCCTGCCAGCACATCCAGATCCCACTCTGACAAAAAGCACATCTCCTGTTTGTGCTACAGCGCTAGCCCGGTAAATATCTTCATTCTTCCTGATGAAATATTTATTAAAAGAATAATTAAACCCGAAAGCTTTTAAGTTTTTCGCCTTAATGAGGCGAATATAATTGTCTCCATCGTTACCTGTTTTTTGATATATTTTTCTCTTATTATTTCCATATTTTGAAAAACCATTATGGATGTTGACCAACTCCTCTAATCTTCTGAATTCAACCCTGTTTGATTTAATATACTTGTTTATAACATTACCAGCGAAATGATAATCTGGGTCCATTCTATATTGGATGTCATTTATGCTCTTTACTATTCCAAAACTTTTGTTATAAATTGACAATTCTCTTAATTTATGTAAATCCCTCTTGTTCTCGATGATAAAAAGTTTAACTTTCTCTTCAAGTGGAATATTGAAGAAGTTTACTACCCTGGACTTTCTCTTTTTTCCGAAAAGGATAGCTGTTTTTGCTGAAGTATTCGGAAAAATATTTCGAGGAAGGCTTACTATGGCTTCTATATCAAGATTTTCTATAATAAAATTTCGAACATATTGCAAGTTTGAATTAGAAAATATATTTATCGGTAAAATAATCCTTATGAGTCCCCCTTGCCTGGCAAGTTGGATGAATCTTTCCAGAAATAAGATTTCTATGGACTGCTTCATTTTTCTAAGATAATAATGCCTTAAAATTACGGGGTTCTCAACTTTAGATTTTTGATTGCTGAAAGGAGGATTTCCTATCACCAGGTCGTATTCTCCTGTGTGGTCACTTGTTTGGTCTATATCTAACCCGTTTACACAAGAAATATGGTTTGCCTTAGACCCTTGGAAGCTAATCCGGTTATGCCTGATTATCTTTGGATCTATATCCCATCCTACTAATTTCTTGATTTTCTTTTTACTTAAAATTTCTAAAAATATTCCCTCTCCCATCGCGGGATCAATCACGCAACTCCTGGCGGAAACCGGTGAGTTATTGACCGTAAAATGAGCAACATCAGCAGGTGTGAAATACTGCTTCAAGACCTTTTGTTTTTTAGTGTCCACGATCCTTAATCTCTGCACATGATAATTCATCAATAATTATAATAAAGGTGGCTTAATTTTTTGCCCCCAAACGATAAATTCTTTATCTTCTGTCGGATTCTCTATCCCGATGATATGCCTGAAAAATTCCTTGGAAGGAATGGAACACTGTAACCTGCGCTGAGTTTTAGAGTCAATTTTAGGGTTCAATGTTATGATTCCAAGTTTTGATTCTATTTCAGACTTTATTTCCTTGGCTTTTTTCCTGGCTTTTATATAACCCAACTTTCGGTTCTTGATAGTGCGGTCAAGTTTAAGTAGATCCTCACGGACAAGATTACTCCAATAAGAGCGCCATTTTTCTTTTGTTACCACATCTTCGGTTATCTTAACAATTCTTTTTCTATTTCCCTCATGCACCCAGAAACCAACGATGAGAGTAAAATTATGATCAACATCAAACTGGCGTAGTGCATCTCCAAAATAAACACTCCCTCTCCACTTAGCCGTCTTAATAGAAATAGGACCGCCCCTTTTTATGGGGTTGAGTTGCTCCGGGATGTCCCACTCAGAGGTATAATAAATATCAAAGAAGGTCTTTTTTAACCAATCTTCGAATTTAAGGCCGTGTTTTTGTCGTTCTTGTTTCATTCCCTTTTATCTACAGGTTTTCTCCAGCATTTTCAGCCCAATGTTCACTCCCTGCATTATATGAGTCTATCACATCCCTGAATATTTTGTCAAGGAAAATATTTTCGCCCAGAAAAAACTTCAAGTTTAATGTTTAAGGATTATTTCTAAAATCTGCGTAATCTGTGGATAAATATTTTCTTCTTTGCGTCCTTTGCGTTTGCTACACATCTGTAGGGTCCTCCGGATCTGTAGGATTTTCGGTTCAGGAAGAATCAGGTATCTTCTCCCATGAGGATATTTTCCTGCGCTGATGGGATGCGTGATATGAGGTCGCCTGCGATGATTCCTGTTTCTCCCAGTTCGGATGCGGCGAGATCACCAGCCAGACCGTGGATGAACACCCCTAGCACAGCCGCGTCCGTTGGTTCATATCCCTGGCTCAGTAGCCCTGCAATTATTCCAGTCAGGACATCTCCCATACCAGCGGATGCCATTCCGGGATTGCCTGAGAGATTGATGTAGGCCTGTCCTGCGGGTGTTGCTGTGATGCTGTGTGCGCCCTTCAATACCACTATCACGCCCTGGCTCTCTGCCAGTTCAAGAGCGGCTTTCAGCCTGTCCGCCTGGATTTCGGTGGTGCTTTTTTTCAAGAGCCTTGCCATCTCGCCCGGATGCGGAGTGAGGATGAGCTTTTCCTGGCATTTTTTCAGCATATCCATATCCTGGGCCACAGCATTGAGAGCATCCGCATCAATCACCATGTTGGTTCTGGTTTTTGCGATGATCTCCCGGACAAAGGAATTTACTTCTTCGCCCTGGCCTATTCCAGGTCCGAGTGCTATTGCGGCCTTGTCCTGCATAAGCTCAATAGCATGTTTCACCGATGCCTTTCCGAATTGATGACCCTGCATGTCCGGTATAGCGGCGGTCATAAGCTCAAGGGCCTTTTCCTGGAAGATAACATGCAGGCCTTCCGGCACTGCCAGTGTCACTAGTCCTGCACCTGCACGCAGAGCTGACTGGCCTGTCATGGCCGCGGCCCCGGTCTTACCCGGAGAGCCTGCCAGGATCAAGAGGTGTCCGTTTTGCCCCTTATGGCAGTCCTCTGTGCGGGTCTTTAGAAGCTCTGCCGCGCCATCTATGGTCACTGCATAAAATGGAACCTCATCATAGAGGTAAGCCGGGATGGAGATATTGATCACATTGAGGTCTCCGACCAGGGATGCCCCGGGATAGCATAACTGGCCGACCTTTGCGAGGCCGAATGTTGCGGTTACATCCGCAGACACGGATGCCCCCATGACCTGTCCGGTATCCGCGTTCATGCCTGAGGGGATGTCCACGGCAAAGACCGGGACATGTTCATCGGCTTTCGCGATCTCGTTTATATACTCAATGGCCTGGCGGAAGAATCCCTTGACCTCGGCATTCAGCCCGGTGCCAAAGATGGCATCCACGATCAGGTCAGAGTGCAAGACCCTGTTCCGGACAGTCTCCAGGCTTTTTTTATCCAGGACTTCCTTCACATCAAGGTGCATCTTTTCCAGGATGTCAAGATTAACCCTGGCATGTCCTTTCACATCTTGCTTCTTCGCAAGAAGATACACATCGGGCATCACTCCGGCGTTCAGTATGTGCCGGGCGATTACAAAGCCGTCTCCGCCGTTGTTGCCCCTTCCGCAGAAGATGCTAATCCGGTTGAGCGGCCAGAATTTTTCCCGGATCAGCTCAAATGCCCCCTGGCCCGCGTTCTCCATCAGGACCGCACCCGGAATGCCGTGGTCTTCAATGGCCCTGCGGTCCAGGTCTCGCATCATTTCCGCGGTTACAATTTTATCCATCAATTCTCTCCGGCTCTGGATGGTTCTCTCCCGACAAGCACGACAGAGGCGGCCGCGTATCCTCCGGATTCATCCTTGCCTACTCCGCCGAAGTGGCTACGAAGGCCGGGCGCAGTAGCAGTCCTACTGCTACGGAGAATGGAGCCTTCAGGATCGCACTCATGCGAGAGTGACAGGTGAATTTCCTTCACGCCCTTGCTCTCGGCTACCTCGCGCGCTTTTCCGAAAAGCCTTATCTTTGGCCGATGCCTTCCGTCGCTTGTCACTTCTATGTGGCGAAACCTTACACCCCCGAACATGCCCTTTCCCAGGGCCTTCATCAGAGCTTCCTTTGCCCCGAACCATGCTGCGAATTCCTCTGCCGGCCTGGGCCTTTTAAGCCCTGATTTTATCTCCATGTCCGTGAACACCTTTTTGAGAAACCTCTCTCCCCAGCGAGAGAGCAGGGCCTCCGTGCGGTGAATGCTTACGAGGTCAATTCCTATTCCGGTAATCATCTCTTCCATATCCTTATTAGTGCCTGAGAATCTGCACCATCTCCCGGACTGCACTGTCCAGTCCCACCATGAGGGCACGGGCGATGATAGAATGGCCGATGTTGTATTCCTCTATCTCGTCCACCTGCAATAGCCTCTTGATGTTGTGATAATGAAGGCCATGCCCTGCATGGACGGCCATGCCGAGCTTCTTTGCGGCCTGCACAGTATTGAGGATGGCCTGAAACTCCCGGTCCTCGGTCTTCGTGTTCCAGGCCTCGCAAAAGCGGCCGGTATGTATCTCGATGGCGTCAGCGCTCACCTTGTGCGAAGCCCGCACCTGGTCTATGTCAGGATCAATGAACATGCTCACCTTTATCCCAGCCTCGCGCAACATGGCCACTGTCCTCTTAAGGCCCTCCGCGTTCGTGTTTACATCCAGTCCCCCCTCGGTCGTGACCTCTTCCCTGCGCTCCGGAACCAGCGTTGCACTGTAAGGCAGGATGTAGAGTGCTATCTTGAGCATCTCCTGCGTGTTTGCCATCTCCAGGTTGAGCCGTGTCTGGATGGTATCCTTGAGAATTTTGACATCCCTGTCCTGGATGTGACGCCGATCCTCACGGAGATGCACGGTGATCTGGTCTGCCCCGGCCATCTCCACAATATATGCCGCGGCCACCGGGTCAGGATAACGCACATTCCCGCGCACCTGCCGCATGGTGGCCACATGGTCTACATTCACACCTAATCGCGCCTGCACTTTATCATTCCCCTTTCTTCAGGTTATTAACAAAAGCACTTTATAGTTAACATTTTCCATTAATTCCCTCCCCCTTTTGATGGGGGAGGGTGGGGGTGATCACCCTCCCCTTAATCCCCTCCCATCAAGGGAGGGGAAAATCATTTGTTTGCTGATTAAATGTGTCATCTATAAAATGCTCCGAGTAATAAGTTAATCACCCCAGTTCCTTCTTGATGGCCTCTGCGATCCTGTTCGCTAACTGCTCGATCTCCTTTCGGTGTGGGCCTTCCACCATGACCCTTGCGAGAAGCTCTGTCCCGGAATAGCGCACCAGGACCCTGCCGTTCTTCGCAAGCCTCTTTTCGGCCTCGCTTATAACCTTCCATACAGGGGCCACTTCCTGGAAGGCTATCTTTTCCTTGACCCTGACATTGATGAGCACCTGGGGAAGTCGCTCCATCATCATGGCTAGCTCGGAGAGCTTTTTGCGGGCATTCATCATTACCGCGAGAATCTTCAGCGCGGATATGATCCCGTCTCCTGTGGTGGAGTAGTCTCGGAAGATCAGGTGTCCGGACTGCTCCCCCCCAAAGTTATAATCATTCGCCCTCATCTCCTCTACCACATACCTGTCCCCCACCTTTGTCCGCACGGTCTTCCCGCCGTGTTTCTTGATCAGGATGTCCAGTGCCATGTTGCTCATCACGGTGGTTACCAGTGTCTTTTTCTTCAGGGTTTTATCCTTCAGCATCTCCACGCCCAGGATGGCCATGACCTGGTCCCCGTCAACGAGTTGGCCTTTCTCATCAACTATGGATACCCGGTCCGCGTCCCCGTCCAGGGCTATCCCTATGTCTGCCCCATGCCGGATCGCCTGCTTGCTGATCAGGTCCGGGTGCAGGGCGCCGCATTTCTTGTTGATGTTCTCGCCGTTGGGTTCAACGCCGAAGCATATCACTTCCGCACCCAGCTCGGAGAAGATGACCGGCGCAACCTTGTATGCCGCACCGTGCGCGCAGTCCAGCACTATGCGCAGGCCCTCCAGGGTAAGCTCTCTGGGGAAGGAGTTCTTGCAGTATTCAATATATCTGCCCTGGGCATCATCCACCCGGAAGGCCTTTCCTATCTGGCCAGCCGTTGGCCTGAGAGAGTCAATCTCTCCGGAGAATATCAAGTCCTCTATTCTCAGCTCATCCTCGTCCGGGAGTTTGTATCCATCGCGCGAGAATATCTTTATCCCGTTATCCTGATAGGGGTTGTGCGATGCCGAGATCACCATGCCGGCGTCGGCTCGCATCCCGGTAGTAAGGAAAGCGATAGCCGGCGTTGGGAGGGGTCCGACAAGGATGACATCCACGCCCATTGAGCATATGCCTGATGCCAGGGCCTGCTCAAGCATGTAGCATGAGATGCGCGTGTCCTTGCCTATCACTATCCTGTGTCTGCGGTCCGTGTCCTTGCCTATCACTATCCTGTGTCTGCGGTCCGTGTCCTTGAAGATGTATGCCGTGGCCCTCCCTATCTGGAGCGCCATCTCCGATGTCAGCGGGTGGATATTCGCAACACCCCTGACCCCGTCCGTGCCGAATAGCTTCTTCATTCCTCTTGCTCCTTCAAATAATTTTTCCTGCCCTTATCGCCGCGGCCATTTCGGCAAAGCGCTTCATTCCGGCTATATCATGCACTCGCAGGATGTTAGCACCGGAGAGTATTGCGGCCACAAGGCTAGCCGCTGTTCCCTCATGCCGGTCGTCCTTTTCGGCCTCAAGCACCTTTCCGATAAAAGACTTGTTTGAAGGTCCAAGCAGGATCGGCCGACCCAGTGACCTCAGTCTCCACAGGTCCCGGACAATCTCCAGGTTGTGATCCACGCTCTTTCCGAACCCTATTCCGGGGTCCACGATGATCTTGTTCTCGTCCACGCCTTTAGCGACAGCCCTGTGGATGCGCTCATGCAGGAAGGCAATGATTTCTCCGAAAAGGTCATCATAATTCGGATTATCCTGCATGTTCCTGGGAGTGCCCTGCATGTGCATGATAATGACTGGCACGGCCTCTCTTGCCGCGACATCCGCCATGTTATCATCGCCGGAAAGAGCGCTTATGTCATTGATGATGTCCGCACCGGCCCGGATAGCGCTCCTTGCCACCCCGGGTTTTTGCGTATCAATAGAGATCGGCACATTGATCCTCGGTGCAACCCTTTCTATCACAGGGATAACCCTCTGCCCCTCCTCGTCCTCGGACACACCTTCGGACCCTGGCCGGGTGCTTTCTCCGCCTATGTCAATAATGTCCGCACCCTCGTCCTCCAGTTCGAGAACCCTGTCCGAGGCCTTCCGGGCATCCTGGTATCGGGATCCGTCATAAAAAGAATCCGGCGTGACATTGACAATCCCCATCAGGAGCGGGCGATCATTCATCACCAGATCGCGCTTGCGGGTATGGACAATAAATTCCCGGGGCTCCACATTTTCAAGAATGACATTCAAGTCTCCTGCCAGCTCTTTCAGTCCAAATGGCTGGGGCTTGATCTTTTCAGCAAGCAGATTATAATGCCGCACCGTGCCCATAAGTATAACCTCGCCCCGTTCAATGGAATGGTCCAGTGCGCCGGCAGGAATTGCGGCTTCCCCTCCTATGGAGAGCATCTCCTGCTTGAGTATCAAAGCCGCGGCCGCAGGAACCCCCTCCAGCTTGAAGCAATAATGCCGCATCTTGGAGGCCATCTTAAGGGTGCCGGCGGATGAGCACCTCGTGGCCGCAAGTCTAGCCAGAGCCTCTTCATGGTTCCGGGCCGTGGTGAGATGAAGGTTGAATTTCATCCCTTTCAGATCCTTCTGACATTCAGGCTTTTGCTTGCTCAGGCCTTGCTCCGGGCCGGCGCCGGTGCAGGACCCAATTTACCTGGCAAGTCCTCTTTTTTCTTTTTACCCGCGGATTCAGGTCTCTCTGGTTGTGCAGATTTCTCGGACTTGCTCGTCTTGAGTGGCCCAAGTTTTTCTCCCCGGATCACCATGTCTATCTCCGCACCCTCCAGGGCCTCCCTCTCCAGCAGTGCCTCGGAAAGGGCTCTGAGTTTATCCATGTTATCCTTGAGCAAGCCCTCGGCGCGCTCGTATCCTTCGATAACAATACGCTTTACCTCATGGTCTATCTGGACCGCAGTGCTTTCCGAATAATCCTTCTGCTGGGAAATCTCCTTTCCAAGAAAGACCAGTTCTTCTTCCTTGCCGAAGATCAGGGGCCCGAGTTTATCGCTCATGCCCCATTTGCATACCATTAGCCGGGCGATCCCGGTAGCCTGCTCCAGGTCGCTCGCGGCGCCGTTTGAAGGCTCATTGAATTTTAACATCTCCGCCGCGCGCCCCCCCAGCATGACCGCTATCTGGTTGTTGCAGTAAGTGCGGGACTTGAGGTATTTATCCTCGGTCGGAAGTTGCTGGGTCACGCCCAGTGCCAGTCCCCGAGGGATGATGCTCACCTTGTGCACCGGGTCTGTCCCGGGAATCAGTCTCGCCACCATGGCATGTCCCGCCTCGTGATAAGCGGTAATCTGCTTCTCTTCCTCGCTTATTATCATACTCCGGCGCTCTGTTCCCATCAGCACCTTGTCCTTGGCTTCCTCGAAATCCTCCATGTCAATCTTCTCTTTATCCTTGCGCGCCGCGAGCAGTGCGGCCTCATTGACAAGGTTCTCAAGGTCAGCCCCGGAGAAACCGGGTGTGCCCCGGGATATGAGATCCAGCTCCACATTCTCTGCAAGAGGAGCCTTGCGGGTATGCACCTCCAGTATTCCGCCCCGGCCTCGAACATCCGGGAGCGGCACAATTATCTGCCGGTCGAATCTTCCGGGTCTCAGCAGTGCCGGGTCAAGGACATCCGGGCGGTTTGTGGCACTGATCAAGATCACGCCCTCGTTTGACTCAAACCCGTCCATCTCCACAAGAAGCTGGTTCAAGGTCTGCTCCCGCTCATCATGCCCCCCCCCAAGACCTGCGCCCCTGTGACGGCCGACTGCGTCAATCTCGTCAATGAAGATGATACACGGGGCATTCTTTTTCCCCTGAATGAAAAGGTCTCGAACCCGGGCCGCGCCCACTCCCACGAACATCTCCACGAAATCCGACCCTGATATGCTGAAGAAAGGAACCCCGGCTTCACCTGCGATGGCCCTGGCCAGAAGTGTCTTGCCGGTTCCGGGTGCACCGACAAGCAACACCCCCTTGGGAATCCGGCCCCCGAGCCGCGTGAATTTCTTCGGGTCTTTGAGAAAACCAATGATCTCTTCCAACTCCTGCTTGGCCTCGTCTATTCCAGCCACATCCTCGAATGTGACCCGTTTAGAACTCTCGCTCAAGAGCCGCGCCCTTGCCTTTCCGAAACTCATGGCCTTGCCGCCGGTGTTCTGCATCTGGCGGAAGAAGAAGAAAAGCAGAACAAAGATAGCTATCATGGGTAGCCAGGTCAGTAGATGTTGCCAGAGTGACATCTTGTTGTCCTCTTTATAGGTAACCTTCACCTTTTCCCTGGCCAGGATTTCAAATATCTCCAGGTCATTGGGCCCGTATGAGATAAAACTCTCGCCGCTGATAAGTGTGCCGATAATGCGGTTGCCCTGAAAAGTCACCTCCGAGACCTCTCCGTCCTCAATAGCCTGGTAAAATGCGCTGTAATCCAGTTCCCTGGGTTTGGACTGCTTGGCTTCATTCAAATACTGGGCCATAACCAGGATCAAAAGGATCACTAACGCCCAGAACAGTATAGTTTTCCAACCTTGCTTCAAAGTCTTTTCCCCTTTTTCATATTAAAGGACTTGAAATGATTCCACCCTTGCTCAGTCTAAATTTTAACATTATTCGCGAGCTATTTCAAATCTGGACATTCCCCAGGGTGTGCGACATAAATGGTGACTTTTTTCATTCTCGGCCGTAGGGGCTCTGC
>CAZOMR010000059.1:6636-14698 GCA_964580655.1 uncultured bacterium | reverse complement strand
GCCCTGCCCTCAAAGGGCGCAGCAAGCAGAGCCCCTACGGCCGAGAATGAAAAAAATCACCATTTATGTCGCACACCCCCTTTGACCAGCGGCTCGTTCGATAAAATGTTTGCATTCATGTCCCACCCTCCCCGTGTTAACTGGTTGATATGACCATGTATGGCATGTTAGTAATACAGATTGAAGCTTTTATCAAGGGAGAAGAAGATGAACCCAAAAAGTCATATCAGGACAATCGGCATCGCGATTTTATTGTCGTTTACGGCCATTTCATTAACAGCCGAAACGGCCGGCGGCTTGAGTATCAAAAGCCCGGACAAAAATCTTGAAGCGGTCATATCAACAGACGGCTCGGGCCACTTGACATATGAACTGTTACGCAATGGCACGGCTATAATTGAACGGTCTAATCTGGGCATTTCCTTGAATGGCACAGACCTGGGAGACGGGGTCGAACTTTCCGAGAGAGTTTCCATCAAGACAATCGACGAGACCATGTCAATGCGGGGCTCTCACTCCACCACCAGGAATTTTTACAATACATCAGTTATTGAACTCATCCACAAGTCCGCAAATAAGCCCTGGCGCCTGGAAGTCAGGATGTTCAACAACGGCATGGCTTTTCGCTACGCGCTTGAAGAATCGGCCCCTGAGACGATCGATGGCGAGCCGACCTCTTTTAACCTGCCGGCGGGAAGCGAAGTCCACTATCAAAAGAACACAAAGAACTACGAGGGGCTTTATCAAAAAGAGCGGCCGGAAAATATCGACGGCACTATCGGCATGCCGGTAATAGTTGAGCTGGCAGGAGGCGGATACGTGGTTATCGCCGAGGCCGCATTATACGGATACTCCGGCATGACACTGAAAACACAGCAGAGGACTTTGCAGGCCGTGTTCGAAGACGACGAGTCATGGCAGGCCGTGCCCAACAAGGATTCTCTCATAAAAACTCCCTGGCGCGTGGTCATGGTTGCGAACAACCTCAATGACCTGGTCAATAACGATATCATCAACAACTTGAACCCGCCTCCTTCGCCCGAGTTGTTCGGCGACGCTGACGAATGGATTAAGCCCGGCCGGGCGCTGTGGTCGTGGTGGGCGCGGTCAACTTCGGCAACGAGGGTCCGGATGCAGAGAAAGTACGCGGACGCGGCCTCCGAGCTCGGGTTCGAGTATATATTGGTGGACGAGGGTTGGGAGTTCTGGATGGGGCTGGGCAAGACCAAGTGGGACGTGCTGGCTGATCTCGTGGACTATGGCGACACAAAAGGAGTCAAGGTATGGGTTTGGAAGCATTGGAAAAAACTCAATAACGAAATTTACCGCAACAATTTCTTTGCCAAGGTCAAAAAAACCGGAGTTGTGGGAGTAAAAATCGATTTCATGGACAGCGAGAGCAAGCACGTGATCGACTTTTACGAGGCGGCGCTCATCGACGCGGCCCGCCACAAGCTCATGGTAAACTTTCACGGCGCCAACAAACCAACCGGCGAATCGCGCACCTACCCCAACGAGATGACCCGCGAAGGCATACGCGGCCTCGAGTTCAACAAGGGCTTGTCAAGGCTTACGCCCGACTACAACGCCATCCTCCCCTTTACCCGGCTGTTGGTCGGCCACGCCGATTACACGCCGACCACGTTTAATCCAATAAGGCTCGGCGACACCAGCTACGCGCACCAGCTAGCCATGCCCATCGTTTATTTCTCGCCGGTCACGCATTACGCCGAGCAGCCGGAATTGATTTTGGACAATCCCGAGGTCGCGCCCGCTATGGACGTGTTAAAATCAATCCCCACCGTCTGGGACGAAACAATCGTGCTCAAAGGCAGCAAACTCGGCAAGTGCGCCGCCTTTGCCAGACGCTCGGGCGACAGATGGTTTGTCGGGATACTTAACGGCAATGATCCTCTGACCCTTAAGATCGCCCTTTCGTTCCTCGGCAAAGGCAAACACAAGGCGATCGTCCTCGCCGACCGGATGGATGACCAGGCCGCGTTCAAGAGATCGGAGATGACTGTGAGGGCGGGTTCAATACTTGAAGCCGAGATGAGGGGAGGCGGAGGGTTTGTTGTGATGTTGGTGCCGGCAGATTAATACTACCATATAATTGTTATTGATGTGTGGGAGCGACTTTAGTCGCGATAAAAATCGCTTGCACAATAATTTGTATTCATATAAGTTGAAAAAAATTAATAACGACCCAGCGTTGAGTTAGGTATTGTTTCCCGGGGTCTTGACTCCGGATTATAAGTTGATGTCGTGGTATATATAAAAGCTACCCCGCTCCCACTTTTCCCGATTTACTCAGGTGGTATGTATGCTAGGGCATAGAGATGTAAATCCAGGTCTTGAATGTTTACACTCGATACTTGAATGACTCATCCACGAATCTTGGGTGATTTCCAGTATTCCCGTTTGTGGACGACGATGGCTCCCCTAAAGGCCATACCACCATTTTTTTTGACAATTGCTTTTGAGTGCGTTACATGTGTTAATGAAGGTTAAGAAATAATAATGACTATTCACCGGAAAGAATGAATCGTATGTTTGAGCAGCAACAGCGATATACGGAACGAATAAATCCGGACGTGGCCAAAGTGTGGATCATGGCTGTAACAGTCAATGATCCCCAGATCAAGGTCGAGGTTCGCCATTATGACGATCAGATGATTTTTCTAATTAGCGATGAATTTAAAAAAGAGATCAATGCCGGGAAAATCCGGGCTGATTTTGAGCCCGAAGTTCTGGCCAGGATACTATGGAGTCTTATAATTTCGCGAGTGATGTCGCTGATTATAGATAAAAATAAAAATGAAAATGACAGGGTTTTCGACCGCGCAAGAGAATTCATGAATTTGGCGATCCGGGGAAATTACTAAGGTCTGTTTCGAAAAGAAAGGATTATATGGCCATGTACTCGCGTTTTGATAAATTCTGTGAAAAGGGGGAGCAAAACATGAAAATTCGAAGATTACTGATGACATTTTGCCTTATGTTTATTATTTCCATCACTGGTTGTATTAAACCAACTCTGAAAATCTATGAGCCCCCCGATAAAACAGACTGGAAGCCTGAAGGTCCCCGACCAGTGGCGTCGAACAGTCAGGTTCTTGCGGCGCCAACTACACACTCGAGGACCTTCCATGCAGACACTCACAATGCGGATGAAGTATCGATCGCGGCACCTCCGATGTTTGAGTTGGACTGGGTGGCAGAGGAAAAGATGTATGTTGTTGAGGGACCCACTATTGATCAGACGGGGAACGTCTACTTCACGCCTACCCGTACAAAAGAGTCCGTGGCTCTCGTGTCACTGTCTTCTGAAGACGGCAGTCGCAGATGGTCTGTCCCTGGAGAAAAAGACGATGGCGGGGGTGCGCCTCTTATACTTGAAGACCCCGAAAATTCCGGAAAACAGATCATTTATGTGGGTGGCTACGACCGCGCCTTTGCAGTAAGGCAGGACGGGTCATTCATATGGGACGTGGAAACAGGACTACCCGAGCCCAACCCGGAGGAAACCGGATCAGGTAACCACTGCTTCGGACTAAACTACCACCCGCCTACCGACTCGATCATTGGAGTAACCGGAGACGGACATATCTATGTGCTTGACAGGATGACAGGTGAGGCACGGCTGGACAATCCCTATCTCATCCCCGGCGAAAAAACCCCGCCCGCAAAGATACTCGGGATTCCTGTGGTTGGCAATAGTGGGATGATCACATTGCTACAGGCCATCTTTGGAGGCAACGTTAAAATGGCCAACTACTTTGCCATTGATGCACACTCCGGTCGGCTCTGGGTTGCTGCCACAGCCCCGGACAAGGAGGACGGAAAAAACGATGGGCTATCGAAATATGGCGCGCTCTACGCTTTGGAACTGTCCGAAGAGAACGGGATATATCAGATAAGCGAGGTGTTCCATGTGCCTTTTAAAGGCGGCACCGGGTCTACGCCGTCTCTCAAAGCAGACGGATCAAGAGTCTACGTCGGCGACAGCTTTGGGAATCTTCTGGCCATCGACGCGAAAAACGGCGAAGTAATCTGGAAAGTAGACATCGGAAAGCAGATTGTCGCTTCGATCTCAGTGGCGGCGGACAATGGCGAATTATACATTCCCACGGTGAAGGATCTGGTCAAGGTGATCGATCATGGTTCCCATGGCGATCTTGTCTGGCGTTCAAAGCTTGATATGTACAAAGCGTCGCCTGGCATACGCGGTATCAATTTAATGGGAGGCGGGGTCGTGGCCAACGGCGTAGTCATACATGCCGGCGCTGGCCCGGGCATTCTGCCTTTCAAGATGGGAGTGGGCCTTCTTGATCGCGAGACCGGCGAATTGAGATATTTCGCGGAGGGACGTGAGGAATCAGTTGCGGCCCCCATCATCGGGCCGGACGGATCCATTTACATTGGCCACTCCCCCATCCGCCACGTCATCGCCAAGGTTCTGTTTCCGCTTGCCACAGGGCCTGTAACCAGTGGTGTGGCCAAGTACAGCGCCGTGCGAAACGACCTGTTAATAAGAGATGCACTTTATGCGGCTGCTAACCGAGCTGAAAATGTTGCGACTAACGGGTCAGACTTTTCCTCCGAGCTCAAGGAACTCGAAGCCAGACAGATCATGATCCTGATAAATCAGATCCGTGAGGTCTCGCCAAGAGCCATTGCCGAAGGAGTCCTTTCAACAGCAACCCGGGACCAGATTGAGGAACAACTGGTAAGAGCGGAATCAGTCCTGGCCGCTTCCGACTTTATGACTGCGGCCAGTTGTCTGAACAAGGCGGGAGATCTTGTGTCGGGCAACTGATGTAAAATGCAGAGCGCCACAAACAAATTAAACTCGACATGGGGTAATGTATGCTAGAGCAAAGAGATGTAAATCCAAGGTCTGTAAGTTTCGCTTTTACCCCGGCACGGTCGTTGACTGATCACCTCCCGAATCTTGTATCCTTTCCACTGTTCCCATTGTCCCGCACGATCCGCCTGAGAGATGGAGCGATGTTTGCTGGCCAGGGAGTTGAAATGCGGTGGGGCAATTCGTAAAATAAACAATCGGTATTTCGTAGCTTGTTAATATTTGAGGGGTGTCTTGCAGAATAATCTCAGACAACTGAAATAATTTTGACGGTGAAGGAGCGTTTATGAAAAGCAAACTTTTTGTCGGTATAGCCCTTGCCCTGATTTCGGAATCAGTTCTATTGGTGGGCCCAAATATTTCTCACGCCGAGACAGTCTCTGATATGATTCCCTCTCGGTTGAGATGCGAATACAAAGAGGACCCTCTCGGTATTGACGAGACCATGCCGCGCCTGAGCTGGATAGTCTTGGCTGAGGGGAGGGCGCGAAGACAGACCGCATATCGTATCTTGGTTGCGAAAAGTACTGAAGAGCTTAGCCGGGATTCTGGCGGTATGTGGGATTCCGGGAAGGTGGAGAGCGATGAGACGCTCCATATAGTTTATGCAGGAGTCCCCCTAAAGTCGCGGATGAACTGTTACTGGAAGGTAATGGTCTGGGATGAAGATGGCAGGGCGTCAACATGGAGCGAAACCGCTATGTGGAGCATGGGACTGTTGGATGACGCCGAGTGGCAAGCCGACTGGATCGGTCGTGACACTCGATGGTACGAGATCCAGATGTTGCATCTGCACACGCCAAGTCCGGCCCACTGGGACCTGAAGCTGAAAATTCCCGGTCTTTACGGAGCGCATAAACTGTCATGGGGCGGGAGCATCAAAGTCTACTTGCCTTGCCCCTATCTAAGAAAACAATTTTTCACCCGTGGACCAGTAAAGCGCGCCACTGTCTACGCCACGGCGCTGGGAATTTATGAACTGCATTTAAATGGCCAGAAGGTGGGCGATGATTTATTCACCCCTGGCTGGACCGACTACAACCAGCGAGTCTATTACCAGACCTATGACGTAACTGACATGCTAGCCGACGGAACCGAAAACGTCATCGGCGCCATCCTCTCCGACGGATGGTACGCTGGCAACATCAACATGCACGGACAGCGGTATTATGGGTCTAAGCTTAGATTACGCGCCCAGCTTCATATCGAGTACGAAGACGGGACATCGGAGGTTGTCGTTACTGACGGATCATGGAAAGCGTCGACCGGCCCCATCCTCGAGGCTGACATGCAGGCGGGCGAGGTCTACGACGCGCGGCTTGAAATACCCGGCTGGGACGCGCCTGGCTTTAACGATGATGACTGGCAAGAAGTGGATGTGACCACCACCGTTGACACTCTGGTCCGGGCCTATCCTGGCATACCTGTTCGCCAGACCCAGGAGATCAAACCCATTGAGATCACCGAGCCCAAACCAGGCGTGTACATTTTCAACATGGGCCAGAACTTCGCGGGCTGGGTTCGGCTCAAGGTGAAAGGCGAAGCGGGCGACAAGGTGCGGCTGCGTTTCGGGGAAATGCTCTGGGAAGACGGAACCCTGTACACTTCCAACCTGCGCACCGCCCGCGCTACTGACACTTACATCCTCAAAGGAGACAGAGAGGAAGTCTGGGCGCCAAGGTTTACCTTCCACGGCTTTCAATATGTGGAGTTGAAAGGGTATCCGGGTGAACCCACCATGGACTCTATCACCGGGATCGTCGCTCATTCAGATTTGCCCGTAACCGGATCGCTCGAGACTTCGCATCCGCTGGTCAATCAACTTTATAGCAATATTGTCTGGGGGCAGAGGTCCAACTATTTCGAGGTTCCCACCGACTGTCCTCAAAGAGATGAGCGGCTGGGCTGGACCGGCGACGCGCAAGTATTTGTCCGCACCGCCACCTATAACATGGACGTGGCCCCCTTCTTCACCAAGTGGATGGTGGACTTGACCGACGGCCAGCAAGAAAACGGCAGTTTCCCGGACGTGGCCCCTGATGTGCTGCCTGCAAACCTGGCGGCCGCGGGATGGGGCGACGCCGGCGTAACCTGCCCTTTTACCATCTACAAGGTCTATGGCGACACCCGCATGCTCGAGCGACACTATGACTCGATGGTCAGGTTCATGGATTTCCACGAACAGCGCAGTCCGGATTATATTAGTCCGAGGTTGGGAACCTACGGCGACTGGCTCAACATAGACGCGCCCACTCCGGGCGACCTGATCGCGACCGCCTACTTTGCGCGCGATGCACAGCTTATGGCAGAAATGGCGAACGCCATTGGAAAAATCCAAGACGCGGAGCGCTACCGCCTGCTGTCCGAGAATGTCCGCAAGGCCTACAACAGTGAGTTCCTTGATAAGTCGGGCCGGATCAAGGGCGACACCCAGACCGCATATGCCATGGCCATTCGGTTCGGCCTGCTCGATCAAGAAACGAAAAACCTGGCCGCGACCCACTTTATCGATCGGATCGAAGAGCGGGACTGGCTGTTGTCCACCGGCTTCCTGGGCCTCAATTGTCTGCTACCCGCGCTCACGGACATAAACCGAAACGACATCGCCTACCGGCTTCTCACCAATCGGAGATATCCCTCATGGGGCTACTCGATCGACCAGGGAGCAACAACTGTGTGGGAACGTTGGAACAGCTACACCATAGAGGACGGTTTCGCGTCGACATACATGAACTCGTTCAACCATTATGCGTACGGCTCAGTAGGCGAGTGGATGTTCTCCACCCTCGCCGGTATCGACACCGACGGGCCGGGCTTCAAAAAGATCGTCATCCATCCTCGGCCGGGAGGAGACATAACCTGGGCGAGGGCCGGCTACGACTCCATCCGGGGCAAGATCTCGACTCATTGGCGCACCAAGGACGGCTCCTACGAGCAGGACGTGACCATACCGCCTAACACCACCGCAACCATATACGTGCCAGCTGGATCGCTCAACAATGTTTTTGAAAACTCACTTCCGGCCGTGGATTCAGATGGTGTAAAGTTCGTTCGCATGTCCGATGGCTTTGCCGTGTTTGAAGTCGGCTCCGGAAGTTATTCATTCTTTGTCAGCAGAAAATGAGCTGAAAGGGTATTTTCCCCGATCACTTAAAGGATTTGGTTCTTCCGGTTTAACAGTGTCATTGGGGTCAG
>CAZOMR010000059.1:0-6536 GCA_964580655.1 uncultured bacterium | reverse complement strand
GTCATTGGGGTCAGAGCTTCAATGTTCAAAGTTCTTTGACCTTCAGCTTTTCCAGTTTTCTTTTTAGCACTTTGCCTTTTTCCATTTCTTTCCTGATTTTTTTAATCCCCATTGATACTGCGCTTCTTTTTACGCCCAAAATTTTCGCCGCCTCGGTTATGCTTATCCCCCAATTCTCAACCAGATGATAATAAGCCGCCTGTCTTGCCAGAGATTTCTGATTCCAGCGCCGCAAATCTTCAAGCTCCACACCAAAAGTTTCAGCAACCCTTTCAAGCTCCTTCAGAGGCTCGCCCCCCTTTCTGCCCGCGCTTGTATAATCACTGACATCCTCAATCTTGCCTGAAGGTTGGTATCTTTTAATCAATTCCTTCATCTTCTCAGCCGAGCCTGAAATGATCCCGCTTTTTATTTGCTTAAGAAAATCTGGCCTGGTCCCTGCCAGAGCGAGACATTCTTTTCTGTATTGCCGAAAACGACCATTCTTTCCGGCTCCATAATTTGAAAGGATTTCATCCCTAGAGAGCCATTCAAACCGGGATTTGAGATGAGTATAATCGCGGAAACTGGACCAGCGATATTCAGCCGGGTCGGATACAATCCGGGCACGAACAGGGTTGAGGTGTATATACATGCTCAGGTGAAGATAGTGCGCCTCGTCCGTAAGCAAAACTGATTTGTACCTGCCCTGGAGAAGATGCCCGATGCGCTGGTGCCGATGGTTGAAATACCCAGTGTAGGTGCCATTGATCCATTGCATCGCCTTGCTGAGGTTGGGTTCAGCAGTGCGAAGAAAGAGGTGAAAATGGTTGCCCATCAAACAGAATGCAAGAACTTGAAGATTGAAACGCTCGCAGGCACGACCAAGAAAATCAAGGAACTTTAAACGATCCCCATCATCAAAAAAAATGTCCTGACGATTATTTCCGCGAGATGTAATATGATAAACCGCACCCTCAAACTGAATCCGCCAAGGCCTTGCCATATATGATTAATACCAAAATATCTCTGAAAAAACAACATAACATTGAACATTGAAGCTCTGACCCCAATTTCCCAATTTCCTGAAGCTCTGACCCCAATTTCCTTGCTGACCCCAATTTCCTATAACATTGAACATTGAAGCTCTGACCCCAATTTCAGACCCCAATTTCAACAATTTCAATTTCCTTCAATTTCCTCAGCCTGAGATAGAGACTCTGAAGAGGTCGGGTTTGAGGGACTGTATTTCCGAGGATATGTTGTGGAATTTTTGTATTACATGGATGTTTGTGCGGAGGTGTTCGGTGATGCGGTTAGTGAGGAATTTTCCGCCGGGGCCGGTGGCGAGGTAAATGAGGGCCTGGTCCGCGAGCCTGGCATCAAGCGTAGCTCTGCTCCTTGAGAAATTCTTTGCATCGCGACAGACATCGCGGGCCACGCTCTCGGCACGCTTTCCCTTCTCGCCAAAGCCGGTGAAAATCTCTGTCCGACTCCCGGCCTGATACCGGATAAAAACGACATTTCCCGGGCCGGACTCTCCTGGGGGGAATTTGAATTCCACCTTGTCTTGAGAAATCCGGAGGCTCTTCAGAATTTCATCGCGCTCCCTTTCCGCAATGTGCATCGGGAGATTAGCCAGGAGTATCTCAACCACTGGCTCGCCCCAGTCAATCTCCGAGTCCATGCTCAGGGGTTTTGCTTTTTCAAAGTTTTTTCCCAGATGAACCCTTGCCCTGACCTCGCCGCCTCCGCGAGGATAAAACCCGGGGCGGATAAGCTCGATCTCGAAGGACACGCCAAGCTCTTTTACCATTGGCCTGAAGCATTCTTTGACAAAGTCAAACGGCGGGCTCATGGGGTTGTGAGTGCCGCCGGTGAGGATCAGGTCCGAGATTCCATCGCCGCCAGCTAGAATTGGAAGCAGTGTCTGAAACACGAGCATTGTAGAGCCGGCCGTGCCGATATTGAATGAATAGTGGCCTGGCTTGATCTGGCCTGGCTCAAAAGCAAGCTCAAGCGAGCCGATTGTATCTCCCTCACATCTAGCCCCGCAGACCTGTTTTGCGGCCCGGACACAGGCCAGGTGCTGGGCACGGAGGCCCGGTTTTTGCCTCGCTTTTCGCAGGTTGAAGATACGGAATGGAAGGCCGCTCAGGGCAGAGAGGCTGAGAGAGGTTCTGAGAATCTGCCCTCCGCCCTCGCCGAAAGAGCCGTCAATTTCAATCACGGAGAATTCCTTTCTCACCGCAGAGACGCAAAGGACGCAAAGAATTCAATATTTTATGTGAACACATCATTTTTTCCATTTGACACCTTTACTCATAATAGAGACGAAGGTCTTGAAGGTCAATGTTGATGTCCTTGACCGGGAAGGGATTTGGTTATAAATAGTATGGAGTTTCAAAGGCCTGCTTGAAAGAGAGGATGAAGGATGGAATGGATTGAGCTAAAGAAGGAAGGTCCGGCGACTATCGTGATAATGAACCATGCCTCTGATAATACCTTCAGCGGGCCGTTCACTGATGAGATCATGTCCGCGCTCGATGCCCTGGAGGCTGATCTGGAGGTCAGGGCCGTGGTCTTTACCGGTGGCGTGGACAAGTATTTTTCCAATGGCCTCAACCTTGGCTGGATAGCCTCCCAGCCCAGGGAAGAGGTTGTCAGGTTTCTGATCAATTTCAACGGTATGCTCCGCAGGGTGCTCATTTTTCCCAAACCCGTGGTCGCGGCGATCAATGGTCATGCCTTTGCCGGAGGCTTCTTTCTTGCATGTTGTATGGACTTCCGCTTCATGCGGAGAGACCGCGGATGGATGTGCGTGCCGGAGGTGGATCTCGGACTCACCCTCCCGCCCGGAACAGTGGCGCTGTTGGAGAGCGTGATGGGGGCCGGGAAGCTAAACGAGCTTGCCCTGACTGGAAAACGGATAACAGGCCCGGAGGCAAAGGAGATGGGAGTGGTGCACGAGGTTTATGACAGGGATGAGCTTCTTGACAAGGCTGTTGGGTTTGCAAAACAGGTTGCATTAAAGAGACCAGAGAATTACGCCAAGGTCAAGGCCGCTCTCAGGGCAAGGGTGGCCCGGATAATGGAACAGGAGGATGCAGAGATGATCCGACAAGAGGTGCGTAAAACTTTAGATGGAAAATAAAACACCTTACAGCCGCTACACCCTTTTCGATGTCCCGGGATTCATGCTCAGCATCCAGTTCTTCATCAGCCTTCAGATAAAACATGAAATTACAATAAGAAAAAGGATAAACAAAAAGACCAGAGAAGATAATGCAATCCATACGCCTTTGAACAACCTCCATAATGAGGGCATGGAGAATGTTTCTTGAAATTCTTTCCTGGGATGTCCGTCGGTGAAGAGCATTGCCTGGATTCTTTTGGATGATAGATGACGGGGCAGGGGCCGGAGGGCTTTCCCGCATTGGATAGCGACCTCAAGGCGCTCCATGTCTTGACGGAACTTTAGCCGAAGGAATTCAGCGCCCTCAGTGCCTGGAAGTTCATCCCAGTTTAGCAGTGAGCTCTGGAGCATATCGTGGAGAATTTGCGCTTCTCCTGAGAGTTCCAACAGCCGGTTGAGCTTGAACTGAAACCTTGGAGGAAATGGCCTTTTGAAGCGCCTGAAGTATTCCTTGAGCGCAATAATGGTCTGCTCCGGGTTTTTCTGCTGAAAGAAAAGCCGGACCGCGCGCTCGTAATATTCCATGCTCTTATCCTTCCGGCCCAGCCGCAACTCAAGACGCGCAAGCTCAAGCCAGGCCCCGGCATCAGAGGGGCAGAGCTTCACAATGTCCTTTAGCTCAAAGGCGGCCTGGGCCTTTCCTTCCAGCTTCTCCCGCCAGTGCCACATCCTGCCCCACAGAACATCACTACGCGCTTGTCTTCTGCCGTCAATCAAGAGGCAAAGAACCGCTCCGGAAAGGAATCCGCCAATGTGGGCAAGATACCCTATGCAATAGAAGCCAAATTTCAGCGAAAAGAATCCCCAGATCAAATCAATCAGAAAATAGGCTCCGATAATTATCCACCCGCTGATGAGAAAAGTCTTGGGAACATAGAAACCGGAAATCCTGGGAATAATTCGCACTCGCGCATAATAACACCGGATGAGAAATGCCCCCATCACAGCACTTATTGCACCAGAAGCACCGATGCCTCCGAGCTTCAGTCCCCTCACCCCGTGCAGGACAATTGAATCAAAATACGAACCCCCTATTCCTCCAAGACAAAATAATATCAGGTAATTCTTTGAACCGAGCTTTGACTCAAGCGTGGGCCCGAAGGCAATAAGAAATATCATGTTGAAAAAGAGATGGCGGAAGTTAGCATGAATAAAATTACTTGTCAGAGGGGAGATAGGGTTATACCAGCAGTATCCAGGCAACCAGGCAAAAGTTTTCCAAAACACCGAAAGAGAATCTCCGTCCAGGTTGATCTTGATAATATGAACCACAACACAAAGGACAACTATCCCGGCAGTGACCTTTGGAAACTTTTTCCACGGCTGGTCAGTGCCTATTGGAAGAAACCATATCATCTTGACCCCCTCTCATTATTTAAGATGAAAAGATTTTTAGGCCAGATTCATGTTTCTGCTGACAGATGCGGTCAATCCTTCGCAGTAGCAGTACTACTGCTGCGGAGAACGGGTCAATCTAAAACTTTTTTTGAAAACAATTGTCAAAATTAGTGAAAGGATATTGTGGATAGGTGCGCTTAAATTGGGCGGGGTAAAAGGGCTTCAGAATTATTACTCCGAGCACTATATAGTTTACATTCTTTGATCTTTGTTGCTTCGACTTCCCCTCCCTTGATGGGAGGGGATTAAGGGGAGGGTGTTTATCTATGCGCAATTTAATCACCCCCACCCTACCCCTCCCCCATCAGAGGGGGAGGGAAATTCAAAGGAGATTGTCAACAATTTAGTGCTCTCATTAATAAGTGGCTGAAAAATTCTATTCCTTAAAATGAAGATCAGAGAGCAAGGATTAATTTTTTAATCTACTGGTTCCATTTTCTTTAAAAATGTTGATGCCCAATAGCTAAGAAGAGAAATTATTAATATCCACCATATACCCGCTGTCCATGGATAGATAATGTAAGTTAATGGGAAAAATACCAACTTTAAAACCATCATCACATAATCGTGCATAAGGTAAGAATAAATGACAGCATGACCAACAATATAGATTAGGCCAATCCAAAAAATTAAGCGTCCCAATAAACCAATAATTTTCATAGAATCCTCTGATTTTCATCAATTTGATTATTAATTTTAAGTAATGATTCCTCCAGAAAGAGCATACATTTTAACCCTCTCGCGATCATTTGCTTCCATTATTTCTAATACACGCAAATTACGTCCCGCCATGCTATAATAATCAAATATGGTTGGTAATTTATTTTTTGATAAAATACCATTTATCTTTATATTATACTTATTAATAATGTTTTCCAACGTGCTGAGGACGAAATGTAGCCAAAGGTTTTCAAATGCCTCTTGAATTTCTTCTGGCACATTTGTAATTTGTGTAACATATTTATTTGTAATCTCATCTATTATTGTATCAACAGAATAATAAATAGTTGGAATCCATGCCTTATAAAGCTCATTACTATCCACTTTACGAGCAAAAAGTTCATCACTTAATGAAAGTGTATAAATAATATATCCCATTCTCAAATATCTTGTGAGAATAACACCTTGAATTGATGCGCGTAATAATATCATATCTTCGGTTGTAAATTTCTTCATATATTTCCTTATATAGGCACCAAGTCGAGGTATAAAAGATGTCGTTCTGCCGATTCCACGGTCTCCATGGGTTTGGAAATCAAGCTCTGCATCTAGAAAATTGCTTATACAATAATCTATTGCTTCAGAGTTAAAATTAGCTTGTATTTTTTCAAATACAGGTTTCATTGCTTTCAAAAGTTCAGGATTTTCTATAAGCGCATAAAGCTCAAGAATATTGCATTCAAGGGCTTCATCTATATTTTCAGGTATTATTAATTCCCCAATTTGTTTTGCCATTTTTTGTCAACTCCTTTATCTCTTCTTTGCCAGACCTTAAGTTTTGCTACATATTATACTTTGCAAATAATGATATCATATTTCTAAATCCCTTCCTCATCACAGACTTCATTAATGACATCTATAACATCATGAATGGCTCGATCAGATGCCCTAATCATATCTTTCGATCTTTCGGCTGTAACTATTTTATGAACAAAGTCTCTGAGAGAGCTAGATTGTATCATTTCATCAAGTTTTCCATGAGAGAGATGCTCACCAGTAATAGAATATCTCCACTTTGCGATAGATTCAAAAATTTCTTTATCAGATGCATTTGGATTCCGCTTTTTTTCTTTGCGATAGGCTTTTATCATCAATCTTGCGGCACCACCAATAGCGCCTTTTTTCATCAGCCATTTCATAAATCCCATTTTTTACTTTCTCCTTTAGTTTTTGTCTTACTAGGCCTGACATATTCCCTTTCTTTATCTTCCATTAAAGCATAGCTTATCTTCTTTTTCCTTGT
>CAZOMR010000058.1:0-14741 GCA_964580655.1 uncultured bacterium | reverse complement strand
CAGGCCGCCCGAAGGGCGGAAACAAGGGCGTGAGCACGGCCACCGCACTCACTTAGCAAAAGCGGGGGTACTCCAATTCCCGCTGAACCAGGACAATATTAGATTGAAAGCATATTCAATTTCTAAAATAGCTGTTGCCTATGCTCGAGCTGGCAATAAGGATAAGACAGAGGAGATTTTCATTCAGGCTTGTAATACTGTTTACAAAATTACTGATTCCAATGATAAATCTTGGATACTTAAAAAAATAGTATTTGATTGCATTAGTGTTGGTATGCTTAATCGAGCTTTAGAAGTTACCAAAGAAATTGATTCTATGGTTGCCAAAGCCTATTCACTTAAAGAAATTGCATCTGAATATGCCAAAGCTGGAAACAAAGAAATGGCGGATGAGATTTTTATTCAAGCTGTAGATGAAGCTAGCAGAATTAAGAGCTCATATTCTAAATGGAGGTCTCTTGCATTTATTGGCTATGACTATTCTGATGCAGGGGGCAAGAATAACCAAGTATTTTTTAAAATGCTTGAAGCGGCAAGCGAAATTGCCGATACGGAAAAGAGAGTTAAAGCTTTTCAAAGCATTACAGCTGCCTATGTCAGGGCTAATGGCAATGATAGTAAGGTAATTAATAAAATTCTTGAGAAGGCAAACGAAATTGAAGATTCTGATCTAAAGTATGCAACTCTGGCCAAAGTTGCCCAGAGATTTGCTAAAAGCGGGATAAAAGTGGATGAAGACATACAAAAAGTTTTTCATAAAATAATCGCCTCTTTGTAATAATTATGAAATAGAGAAAGGGTGGGAAAATGAAGAAGTGGCTTTTCGCATGCTTCATTATTGCCGTGGTTTTTCTCGGTGCGGCTTTTCCTTGTTATGCGACCGAGGTCAAGGGCGAGCCGGTTTACGCGCTTTTTGATATTGAACGCTCAAAGAGTTTCTGGGACTTTCCGTGGCCGAGCGATGTATTTCTCACCGAGCAGGGGACAGTTGATCTGAGCGGCTATCCTGGGGGCTATGTCTGGCCGGCGCGTGGTTTTATCCGGGAGATTTCCGATCGTTTTTCCGAGTCCGTATATGGCTTTGGCCTCAACTCCCCGGTTTTCTTCCGCTTCTCCGGCCCGCTTGATCCCGGTCTGGTCCCGTGCCAGATAGAGAACCCGAGTGCGGCTGATCCATTCCTCATCATCCGGATTCAGGGCAAAGGCCCGCGACTCATTCCTTTAGCGGCCCGCTACTGGGACAGGTCCAAGGGGGACCCATATCTTGCGAATCACCTTCTCTCTATCCTTCCAATGATTGGAAAGGGCTTTTACCCGGGGACCACTTATGCCGCGGTCATCACGCACCGGGTCCACAGTGCGAATAATATCGCGCTCAAGCGAAGCCCTGCATTTGACGAACTATGGAAAGGACAGGCCGCCCCGAAGCTGACGCAAGCCTTTCATCTTGAGGAGCTAAAAGCCGCTCTTTCCGAGATCGGCCTGGAAGAGAACAGGGTTGTCGCGGCCACGGTTTTCACTACATGGGACACGGACAGGATAGCCGAAGAGCTTGCGAGAAGCATAAAGCAGAATATGCGGAGAGCGCCTTACGGCACCATCACGGAGTTCAAGGAGGTCCGGGAGGTTGAACTGCACAGGAGCAAGACACCATCCGGCAAGAAAGCCTTTACCTACACAGTCCGCTACATTTCGGGCGGCGAGGATCACACCTATGTCGGCGGTGGCCCGAGCGGTGAAGAGGTGATAAAGATAAGCCCTGAGAAATATCCTTACCGGATATTTGAGGGCCGCACCTACACTCCCAACTTCCAGGGGCCTCTCTCGGACAAGCCGTATGGAAGCCGCTGGATTCTGCCGGACATGAAGAACCGCACAGGAAGGATCAAGTTCAAGAAGAACATGGATGGCCAGGTGGTTCTGGATGTCGAGCCTGCTCCCGAGCCTGTCCGGTTCGCGCTATATCTTCCGCACGACGGGAAGGGGAATATCCGGACAGGCTGTCCGGTTATCATCTGGGAGACAGGCACGGGCGGGACCGCGTATTCGCCTGTTCGCAGGCTTTTCCCTGAAGACAGGACCATTGAGGTGCTTAAGGTGATGGCCAGTCACGGGTTTGCAATCATCTGCTATGACCTACAGCTTCACGGCCAGCGCTACCCTCTTCTGGATAAGGGCATGAACCTGAGTCTGGCATACAATAACATGCTGAACCCCTATGGCATGCAGGGGAATATCATGCAGTCATGTATTGACGGCGCGGCCATGAACTATCTAGCCCGGGTCTACCTCAATGATTTTCTCGCGGGCCGGGTGGAGATAGCCGGGGCTGATGTGCTTGATCCGGATAAAATGATGCTGTTCGGCCACTCGCTCGGGGGAGGCCTCGGGCACATGACACTTCACCTCGCGCAGTTCGACCACGCGTTACTTTCCGGCGGGTCAGGTCATGAGATGCTCTTCATGGAGCGCACTGACCAGATGCCCGTAGACCAGATAAAGGCTTTGGCCGCTCTTACCGGCATCCCGGTCTGGGGCTGGTCAAGGTTCGGGCTCTTTCATCCGCTTCCGCAGATTTTAACTACAATTCTCGAGCCCTGTGAGAGCCTGAATTATGCCTACGGCGTGACCACGCCCACTACTTATTTCATGGGCATAGGCGATGTTCATGTGCCGAATGAATGCACGCGCGCTCTCCATACCGCAAACCCGGTGTCCGTGCTGGTGGAGTATGAGGCCAGCTCATCCTATGACCCGCATTTCTGCACCTGGCGAGAACAGGTCGCATACGACAGGCTCGATCAACTCCTGACAGAGCTTGATGAGGGATGGAGATAGAACCAGGCCGCTCACAAGCCTTCTGTTAATCCCTCCGGCAAGAGCCGGGAGTATTCTTCGCGGATGTAAACCGGGATCAGATTAAGAGGCGCATCCGCGGTGACAGTGGTCGGCCCTTTATACTTTTTTGATTGATCCCAGAGGTCTGTCCATTCTCCTTGTGGCAGGTAAACCTCGCGCTGTCTTTTTCCAACCTGCCACACCGGTGCCACAAGGAGGCCCGGGCCGTAAAGGTATTCATCCCACATGTCTTTCACCTTCTCATCATTCGGCCAGTCAAAGACAAGCGGGTGCACTATCGGGTCGCCTGTCTCATGCGCCTTTTTCGCAAGCTCGTATGTATAATCCTGAAGCCTTGCGTGGAGCCATGTGTAGCGGTAGAAGATTTTTATCATCTCCTCATCATAGGCCGGCTTTGTGGGCATGGCCCATGGCTCGTGGCTTTCCACGCCGCCTATTTCCATGAGCGGGCAAAAGGCCGATAGCTCAAGCCACCTTGCGAAGACCTCCCTGTTCTTGAAGCGCTGGTAGCCTCCCGTGTCCGAACCCCAAACCGGATACCCCATGAAAGCCGCACGCTGAAGCGAGATGATCACGCTTCTCAAGCCCTTGTCCGTGGAGAATAACCCGTACATCGCGGCCCCTGTAATGTCTCCTCCCCACACGATGCTCCAGGCAGTGGTGCCGGTGTATGCAGGCCGGGCCTTCAAGACAAAGTCATCGCCCCGCACCGCACGCGTGGCATCGTAATATGTCTTGATGTAAAGCCTGGGATAATCATTGTGCACCTCGCGGCCTGTCCGGCCGTCGTGGTAGATGTCATCCTTGCCTGAAGGGTTATACTCGTCCGCCCTGTCCAGCTTCCAGCCATCAATGCCGGTTCTCTTCAGAAAGGCCTCTATCTTGTCCCTGTGCCAGGCCACAGTTAAAGGATTGGTGTAATCAAGACACCTGTCGCCTATGACAAGGCCCTTTGCCTTTGCCTCGGAGCCAAACTCCCAATCCTCTTTTCCAAGAGCCCACGGTGCGCCCCAGATAATCACGCGCCAGCCCCGGTCATGGAGTGCCTTGACCATCCTGTCCCCGTTGGGAAACCGGTTCTCATCCCAGTTGAAGTTGCCGTATCCGAAGGTTCCCTCGGCCCAGGGGCGGTCTATCATATACACGCCTACGGGGAATCCGAGCCGCTCGTAGTTCGTGATGTCGTCCACTACATCCGCGTTCATTTCAATGTTATCAAGGGTCGCGAATTCGCGGCTTACGCAAGCATCCCGCCATTTCCACGGTGAAAAGACCCATTTGGGAGGCATGACAGGCCGGCCTGTCATGGAGGTATAGCGGTCCAGTATCTCGAGGTAAGTCCCCTCTATGAACACACATGAAAAGCCTTCCGATCCTACCTCCCATCCCAGTCGGATGATGTCCGGATCGGTTTTCCCGATGTCATATATTCCGGGCTGAGTTCCCTCAATAAACATGCCGTAGCCGCGGGAGCTGATATAGAAAGGGGCATAGACCGCGAAAGACGGCAACACCCACATGGTGACTATCTCGCCTCTTCTGTCAAGCCCCCCTATGGCTTTGGGCCAGGACTCGCTGTTCCTGCGGTCCGCGACTATCCGCTCGGTCAGACCGTAGATGGCCTCATCCTTCTCAAGGCCGATCAGGAGATGTCCGGAAGAACTTTTGAGCCTGATCCGGTGCGAGTCCAGTATCTCGAGTTCGACATCTCCATTGACCTCCAGGCCCAAAGGAGAGACCTGAACATCCACTCTCACCTGCGGCCCCTTAAACTTAAAGGCAGGCTTTGAGAAGAACTCAGGTATCTTCAGGGTCTGAGGCCATGAAAAGGCCATGCCAAGAATACCAAGACATACAATGAGGTAACGCATATCTTTTTCCCTTCCTTTAATCTGATCTATATGAATTCCAGAGAGACAGGAATATTTTTCTTTATGGATCAGGCCTTGTATTCCACCGATGCATACGCGGAGTGATTGTGGATGCTCTCGAAGTTTTCAGCCTCCACGGTGAACCAGGGAAAGTTCTCGTTCCTCTTTAGCCTTTTTGAGACCTCCCGGACTACATCCTCGACAAAGCGCGGGTGGTCGTATGCCATCTCGGTCAGAGCCTTCTCGTCCTCGCGTTTGAGCAGGGCATATACCGGCGCACTTGCGCTTTGCTCGATTAGCTCAACCACATCCTCTATCCAGAAGAATTTTTTGAATGCCAGTGTTACGGTGACCTCGCCACGCTGGTTGTGAGCGCCGCGGGTGCTCATCTCCTTGGAACAGGGGCAAAGGGTTGTCACCGGCACACTGATACCCACGAGGAGTTTCTTCTTGCCCCGGTCAGTTCTTCCAGATTCATCCTTCGCAGTAGCAGTCCTACTGCTACGGAGAATGGGCTCCTCGGACTCACCAAGGAGGCGACAGCGGTATTCCATCAGGCTTTTTTCGCCCGAGACAGGAGCCTTCTTCTGGATAAAATAAGGGAACTCCATTTCCACATGTGCGGCCTGGGCCTTCAACGTGGTCTTGAGTTCCTCCAGGATGTCCAGGAAGTTATTGATACTGATCCGGCCATAATGCCTGTTAAGCACCTCTATAAAGCGGCTCATGTGTGCGCCCTTGAACCGATGAGGGAGGTTTACGAACATGTTGATCCGGGCTACGGTATGTTGTTCCTTGTTAGCCCGATCCAGAACTATGATAGGATAACGAATGTTCTTGACACCAACCTTATTGATCGGTATCTGACGCCTGTCTCTGCGATTCTGCACATCAGGTACCATGTCTTTTCTCCAAACTGCGAGGATCTATTTGCTCATACCTGTTCCTTGAGAATCATTAGGACTATTCACGATAGGTGGCCGCGGCTGTATCAGACTCCCAGACAGTGCAGGCGAGCATGGATGCGCTGTCCAGGCCAGGGGATCCTCGGGAGATTCTTTTCTTCATCTCCCCGTATATGTAGCGCGCCAGGTTTTCCGCGCTCGGATTATCCCTGTCAAATGGCGGCACCTCATTGAGGAACCTGTGGTCCAGTCCTTCCAGTATATTATCCATGCAGGACTTGATCTCGCCAAAGTCCATGGCCAGCCCTATACCATCAAGCCCGGAAACGGAAAGCTCAACCTCCACACGATAGTTGTGCCCGTGGAGTTCCTCGCACTTTCCCTTATACCCCCGAAGCCGATGCGCGGCTGAAAAAGTCCGGATAACTTTTAATTCATACGCCACGGCATGTGTTCCTCCATATTCTACGGGCCAGACAACTTAGCTTACCGCCACAGGCTTCTTTCTCTCTCCCAGGGCCACATCCTTGTCAAATGAATAGAGAACCCTATTGTAGGACTTCCGGAATCGGCGGGCATCCTCGCCGATGTGTTTTCCCTTCTTCAGGCAATTCTCGAAGAACTCCGCGATGACCTCCATCTCCGCCTCCTTCATGCCAAAGCGCGTCATCTCCTGCACCCCGATGCGGATTCCTGAAGGGTTTGTCACCTTTTCCAATGGCTCGAATGGCAGAAGGTTCATATTTAGGATGATGTTGTTATCCTTGAGGATGCGTGCCACCTCGTCTCCGCCTCCGAGGTCGGAGACATCCACTGCGAGCTGGTGGCTTTCGGTGAATCCGAACTCCTCGGCCTCGACTTTGAACCCGCGCTGATACAGAAATTTTCCCAGGGCCTTTGCGTTACGGATCACCTGGTCCGCATATGCCTCTCCGAATTCCAGGAATTCGTAAGCTGTGATGGCCAGGGGCACAAGGGTGTCAAGGTGGTGATTGGATGACGAGCCTGGGAATGCTCCCTTGTCAATCATGGTCCACTCCGAGTCCTTCATGTTGCTCATGACGATGCCGCGCTGGGGGCCGAAGAAGGTTTTGTGCGTGCTTGCAGTGAGGACACGCACGCCTTCGCCAAGCGGATCGTGAAAGCGCTTTGCCGCAATGAGACCAAGGACATGCGCGGCATCATAGATCAGGGCAATTCCCCGCTCCTGGCAGATCGGAGCAAGTTCCCTGACAGGGTCAGGGAAGAGGTAAAGGCTTTTGCCCATGATCAGGACCTTTACCGGCACTCGCTCCAGTATGTCCAGCGTGTGGTCCACATCTATATGGTAACCGTCCGGCGTCAAGGGAAAATTGATGATGTTGTTCGTGTATTTCCCCACGGAGCCGGCCTTGTGATGACTTATGTGCCCTCCACCGGAGGTTGAGTTGACCATGACCACGTCTCCGGGCTTGATGTAGCGGCTGAACACCGCGTCATTGACCACGGTGCCGGAGATCGGCCTGACATCAATGTGCCGGCAGTTGAAAAGCGTTTTGAGACGCTGTTTGGCCCGGGTCTCTATCTCGTCAATCTTCTCGGTGCCTTGGTAGTAGCGCTCTCCCGGATGTCCCTCGGCGTAGCGATGACAGAAGTCCGAACCCATCACCGCCCTCGCACGCTCGCTCATTACATTCTCGCTTGCAATAAGGTTGATCGTCTCCCACCGCCACTGATTCTGCTCTCGCACCAGGCTCTCGATCCGCTCTACATTCTTCTCATACATCGCCTTTCCCCTTCTTTCCCCCTGCAATGAGACTTTCCGAACTCATTTTTACCACACGGCCCAATGTGAGATATGAAGGCTTGGCCCCATTCACTTCTCAGTATAAACCACCCGGGAAGGTATTAATATTGTGATACCTTCCCGCCATCCGATACATCTTGGGCGGAATCCAGAATTCAAATTCCTCGTGCCCTGCGTCATCCATGATCCCGTCATGGATAGCCCAACTCCTTCCCCGTATGGAGTTGCGAAATTCTTTCCTGCGGAATGTGGACCCGTCAAGCAGTTCATAAAGCTTTCCCCCGGGGCGGAACTCCTGGTCAATCCAGTTCATCATCCTTCCTCCCTCGAAGTAGCGGAAGCCGTGCCGCTCATAGGTAATGGCATTGTGATAAAACAGGGCCTCCATGAAAATGCTCTTCAGACCCAGGACACGGCAGAAATTATCAAGGCACCAGTTCACATGATGCATCAACCGAAGGCCTTTTCTCACCTGACCCGGGGCCAGACCCTGCTCAAGCGCACGCTTCTCTTCCTCCAGATTGCGACTGGTCCACCTCAGCCACCTGTCATGCCCGTCCGTGGTTACATCCGTGTTGAACCGCGGCGCCTCGGGATCATTGATGTTGATGAAATCCCAGTGCAGTTGCACAAGGTCCTTGGAATCCCGCACCTCTATGTAAAAGATCGGGTCCTTTTCCAAAGGGCGAAGCTTGATCCCCACGCTTGCCTCAGCCTCGCAGTCCGGACATTCTATCCTGACAACCTTCTCCCCAAAACAGTTCAGCCCTTTTTCGCAGTCTATGGAAAACCGGCTGAAGATGATCCGGGGAATTAGGAGCCGATAAATTTTCTCCTTTTCCTCCAGCTCAAGCTGGTTCAATCTGGCAATTTGCGCCACGGCTCTAAGTCTTAAGACCTGTCCACAGATCTATTGGGGTTGAAGACCGCCTTTTCAACCATGTCCCTCATAACTTTGATTCTAAACCCGCGTTCAGTTTCTGTCAATGGAAAAGCGCAGCATGACCACCAAATATGTCGCACACCCGCTCGCCTTGGTTTCTGCAATAACACATCCTGATTTTGAACTGTGCACTGCTATGAATTACGGACGCCCCGCCGGGTCGCCCCTGCCGTGCACTGAACTGCACTATATACTGTTTTGTGCGCACATTTTTTTTGAGGTATGAGAGTTTCTCGGCTGTGAGTTCAGGGTGAGCGCAAGGAAGGAGCGAGACGGAGATTCCGGACTTTCTCAGGGATTCGGCGAGTGTGAGCAAGCCGAGCGGTTTCAGCCAGAAATCGTAAGCGGCCAGGTCATGAATACAAGGGTTTACGAGAAGAAAGTGAAAGGACATTCAGCCTTGCCTGGCGTATTCTTCAATGATCTTGTTTTTCTGGATTCTTCCGGTTGCTGTTTTTGGGAGGGAATCAGCGAATTCCACAATGCGGGGACACTTGTAATTTGCGAGGTGCTCCTTGCAATAGCCAATGACCTCCTGCGGCTTCAACCCCGCTCCTTGTTTCAACACAACGAATGCCGCGACCTCCTCGCCCCATATCTTGTCCGGGACCCCCACCACAGCGGCCTCGGCAATCGCGGGATGCTTGTAAAGCACCTCCTCTATCTCCTTCGGATATATGTTCTCCCCGCCGCGGATGACCATCTCCTTCTTGCGGCCCTTGATGAAAAAATACCCGTCCTCGTCAATGTAACCGAGGTCTCCGGTATGGAGCCAGTCGTTGCGCAGTGTCTCCCGCGTGGCCTCTTCGTTCTTGTAATACCCCTTCATCACATTGGGGCCACGGAGGACTATCTCGCCTACCTCTTCCGGGGCCAATTCTCTTTCATTATCGTCGAATATCTTCATCTCCTGGTCTTTGAAAGGAATACCGATGGACCCGATTTTTCTTGTGCCATCCAGGGGGTTTATCGAGCTTGCGCATGTTCCCTCGGAAAGACCGTATCCCTCCAGGATGAAGGCCTTGTATTTTCGCTCGAATGTCTCAAACACTTCCACCGGCATGGGCGCGGCTCCGCAGATGCAGAAGCGCAGTGCGGATAGATCGTACTCCTCCGCGTCCGGTAAGTTATTGAGTATGGCATAAACGGTGGGCACTCCGGAGAAGGCGGTGGCCCGGTAGTGGCTGAGCTTTGGCAGGAACTCCTTTGGCGAAAAGCCACGCAGGAGAACCATGCTTCCACCCGCGAATAGCGGACTCACGGTTGTCACTACCTGGCCGTTGACATGGAAAAGCGGCAGTATACAAAGGAACCGGTCATCCTCCGTCATCTGGCACGCGGCGGTAACCTGATCCGCATTGGCCACATAATTCTTATGGGTGAGCAAAACGCCTTTCGGGTATCCGGTGGTTCCGGAGGTATAAATGATTCCTGCTACATCATCTTCCGACACCTCACGGTCCTCGAGCACCTCGGCATCCTTCATAAACTCGGAAAATGGCAGGGTGCCCTCCGGGGCCTCGTCCAGCATCACGATTTCCTTAAGCAAAGGACATCTCGGCCTGACCGCAAACGCGATCTCTTTGAATTCAGGAGTGGTGATGAGCATTTTCGCATCAGAGTCGTTAACAAGGTAGTTGACCTCGTCGGCCTTGAGCTGAATATTGATCGGCACAAACACTGCGCCAGCATAAGCAAGCCCGTAAAAGCAATAGACAAATTCCGGGCGGTTGGGCATCAAGATGCAAATCTTGTCGTCTTTCTCAACCCCCCGGCATATCAGATGATGCGCGATCGTGCGTGCCATCTCGTCCATCCGTGCATAGGAAATCTCCTTGTCCTCCCAGTAAAGATAGGTCTTGTCTCTTAATCTTCCTGCCTGCTCGGCTAGAAGTTCTTTTAAAGTCATCCCGATCCCCCTTAGTCGCCGATTGCTTGCCAGGAGAGAAGGCTAGAAGATTATAATAATAGCTTAATATAAAGTCAATAATCTTTTTTTCTCATTCCTCCTTGACTGAAAAGCCCGATTAGGATAGGTTAAATTCCTGAGGATATGTACCAATAAAGATGAAGCTGACTCGTGTATTGATTTACCTCGCTATGATGGGGGGCATTCTATTTATTCTGGCCATTATCTTTGCTCCTTCCATTGAGGCCTTATGCGAAAGGCCTTCGGGCATTAGCTGTCTGTCCTACCTGTTTTTCCGGCCTATCTGTCACCAGGACCCGGCGCGGTCCTTCTGGCTCGCAGGAGTTCCCCTTCCTGTGTGCGCTC
This sequence comes from uncultured bacterium, assembly GCA_964580655.1. Lineage (GTDB taxonomy): Bacteria > RBG-13-61-14 > RBG-13-61-14 > RBG-13-61-14 > CAZOMR01 > CAZOMR01. The sequence goes on along the minus strand of CAZOMR010000058.1, from coordinate 4,102 downwards.
GCTGTTTCGGAATATACCTCGGTGCCTTCCTGGGGCTTGGGGCCTTTGGCCTGATGCGTGGCACTACTACCCGGAGACCATTCCCCCGATCCTGGCTGATTCTCGGCATAGCCCCGCTTTTCGCGGACGGGACCTTCAATGCACTCCGGCTTTTTACCACCCCGGAATACCTCAGGGCCTCAATCGGGATCGTCGCGGGTGCTGTCATGGCCGGCGCCTCGATCCCCGCCGTCAATCAAATGCTGGATATGTTTCATTCCAGACCAGACTCAAGAGGTGAATATGCCCAACAGTGATCATTATGTTAAATGCTTTTTTGCCGGCGGCCTGGCCCTCGGTCTCTTGAGCGGGATTCCTGTTATCAGTGCAGGCAACTGCTTGTGCTGTATGTGGGTGGTCCTGGGCGGCGGCCTTGCCGGATACCTCCTTGTCCGATGGTCATCATTTCCTGTCAGTGCAGGTGAGGGCGCACTGGTCGGAATGCTCAGCGGCGTGTTCGGGGCTGTCATTTCCTCCATCCTTTATGCACTCCAGCAAATGGTATTGGGACAGGATTATTATAAAATCTGGCAGGATGCAATGTATCAACAGCGTGGAGAGATGCCCCCTGGCTTTGAGGAAGCCATGGGGCGCATGATGGAGATCATGACAAATCCTGCTTTACATCTTATCATGGTCCTGATCTTTTCACTGGTCTTGTTCAGCATCTTCGCCATGGTAGGAGGACTCCTGGCTGTCTCTATCTGGGGTCCGAGAAAGTTTCCGCCTTATACACATCCTCCCGGGACATATCCTCCGGGTTATCCGGCTTCGGGCCCCGGTGGTCCTGGTGTTTATATCCCTCCGCCGGTTATGCCTCAGCCGCCCTCAGGGCCTCCGGTGGCTCCACCGGAATCAAGTGAATTTCCAGGCTCAGGCACCGGCCAGGGTCAAGGTTCATCCGGGCCTTTATCACCCGGACAATAAAGGAAGGAGTAAGAAAATGGGTAAGGGTTACATGGGAAAGGTTATGTGGGTAAATCTTTCGCAAAAAAAGGTTGACTATGAAGATGTCCCGGACGAGATGTATGAAAAATTCCTCTCCGGGTACGGCCTCGGGGCCAAGATGCTGTTTGACCGCATTCCCCCAGGCGCGGACCCTCTGGGGCCGGATAATATCCTGGGCTTCTGCTCAGGCCTTCTCACAGGCACTCCGAGCCTTTTCACTGGGCGATGGATGGTGGTGGCCAAGTCTCCGATCACGGGCGGCTGGGGAGATGCCAACTGCGGGGGAGACCTCTCTCCGGCTATAAAGCGCGCAGGTGTGGACGCAATCTTCTTTACAGGTATCTCTGAAAAACCTGTCTACCTGATGGTGGACGGGGACAAGGTCGAGATCAGGGATGCCTCCGCTATCTGGGGAAAGGATACTGTCGAGACCGAGGATGCCATACGGAAAGAGGCGGGAGATGAAAAGAGCCGCTTCAAGATCGCCTGCATAGGGCCTGCATCGGAGAAGCTCTCGCTCATCTCAGGCATCTCAAACGACAAGGGCCGCTTTGCGGCCCGGTCCGGGCTGGGCGCGGTAATGGGCTCGAAGAAGCTCAAGGCCATCGTGGTGAAAGGAAAGGCCAAGATCGAGTGCCAGGACTCTGACAGGATCAAGGAACTGAGCAAGGCCTTCTCCAAGTCCTTGAACCGGGCTGATTTCATCATGAAAATAGTGAACGGCAAATTGCTTAAAGGCGCAGGGTGGCTGTTTCGGGTCGGCCCGCCGCAGGCCATGATGGGAGACACCTATCGCCTGGTTCTAAAGAAATACGGAACAATGGGCATCACCTCGCTCTCTTCGGAGAATGGCGACAGCCCGGTCAAAAACTTCTCGGGCGCTGGATTCCGCGATTTCCCGCTACGGCGAGCCGGCAAGATCAGCGACGACGCGGTGATCAAATACGAGGTAAAGAAATACGGGTGTTACTCCTGCCCTATCCACTGTGGCGGGATAGTGGCTGTTCCCGATGGCCCTTACCCATTGAAAGAATCGCACAAGCCGGAATACGAGACCTTATGCGTCTTCGGCACATACTGCCTGTGCGATGATCTTTATACCATCTTCAAGATAAATGATCTTTGCAATAGAGGCGGGCTCGATACAATCTCAGCAGGAGTAACAGTGGGGTTCGCCATCGAGTGCTTTGAAAAAGGAATTCTTACAAAGGATGACACGGACGGGCTTGAGCTACGCTGGGGCGCGGCAGAGGCCATGCTCAAGCTGGTGGAGAAGATGATTGCGAGAGATGGGATAGGCGACATCCTTGCAGACGGGGTCAAGCGCGCGGCGGAAAAGATAGGCAAGGGCTCGGAGAAATACGCCATACACGCTGGCGGCCAGGAGCTGGCCATGCATGATCCACGGTTCGATGTAGGATACGGCACCGCGTATGTGGCCGAGCCAACCCCGGGTAGGCATACGATCTCTGGTCTCACCTGGCAGGAGATGATGCACATGGAGCGCTACTTTTCCGAGGCCAAAAAAATTCCTCTAGGCTACACGAAAACGGGCCGGCTGAGTCCGAAAGGAAAGGTCACAAACCAGGTGCTCAACTCAAAGTTCATGCAAATAATAAATGGAATCGGCATGTGCCTGTTCGGAGTCTGCGTAGGACCCCGTGCGCCTGTCTTTGAATGGCTCAATGCCGCAACCGGCTGGACCAAGTCCCCGGATCAATACCTTGAGGTGGGCGAGCGCATCGAGACCCTGCGTCATTCCTTCAATGTGCGCGAAGGAATCAAGCCAAAGGACTTCAAGATGACCCCCCGCGCTATCGGAGACCCTCCAATTGACTACGGCCCTCATGCAAAGGTCACGATAGATATAGAGACCCTGAAGAAGGATTTCTATAATGCCTTTGATTGGGATCCCGAGACAGGAAGGCCGAGCAGGGAGAGGCTTGAGAAGCTCGGTCTCCAGGAGGTTATCAAGGAGTTCTACGGCTGAGATGAAGCGAGAGGTTTAAGATGCACGAAGAAAGCGCTTTTGCGGGCTTCGGTGGAATTGATATTTACTATCAGGCATGGATTCCTGAAGCGGTGCGTGCGGTCCTGGTTATTGTTCACGGCCTCGGAGAGCATTCCGGCAGGTACGCTCAACTAGCCGGGTTCCTGAACAAGAAGGGCTTTGCCTGCTTTGCTCTCGACCACCGCGGCCACGGGCAAAGCGGGGGCAAGCGCGGCCATGTTCTGGCTTTCTCGGAGTATCTTGATGATCTGGATCAATTCTGGAAAACGGTTCGCGAGAGATACCCTGACAAGAAAGCCTTTGCACTCGGACACAGTCTCGGGGGCCTTATTGCCACCCTGTGGGCGATGAGTCAGCCGGAGGGCCTTGACGGGCTTGTCATCTCAAGCGCGGCTTACGCGGTCAAGATAGAGGCCAGCCCGGTCAAGCTTGCCCTGGGACGCTTTTTCTCCAAATACGCTCCTGGTTTAAGCCTGAGCAACGAGATTGATCCGAAATTCATCAGCCATGATCCGGATGTAGTCAAGGCATACATTGACGATCCGCTTGTCCATGGCAGGGTCAGCGCGCGCTTTTACACATCATTCATGGGGGCGATTGAGAACTGCCAGGCCAGGGCCGCTGAATTGAATGTTCCTGTCTTGATCATGCAGTCCGGTGAGGACCGGCTTGTGGACCCGAAGGGAAGCGAGGTCTTTTATTCACGAGCAGGCTCACAGGATAAAACCCTGAAAATCTGGGACGGCTTTTATCACGAGATGTTTAATGAACTGGAAAGAGACCGGGTCAAAAGCTATGCCGGAGAGTGGCTGGAGAAGCATATCGCATAGATTGAAAATTGACTTGTGTGCCGTTATGTCTGCTGTAGCTTTAGCGGCGGAGATTAGCAAAGTAGTAAAAACTGAAACCATGATCCAACTGGTCAATCATTATTGTCAAGTTTTTTCATAACTGAGACAAAATACCCCCAAAATTAGTTTGCGGTTCTTGGTTGAACAATGTCCGTTCCGATTCCTTTTCCTGGAGACGGACGGCCTTTCTTTTTCTTATATTAACCCAAATAATGCAGTTGCCCCTTGAATAGATTGCATCGTTTGTCCCTTT
>CAZOMR010000057.1:0-14830 GCA_964580655.1 uncultured bacterium | reverse complement strand
ATAAACCCAAAAAAGGGGTTAAAAAAATGATTCACCAAATATGTCGCACACCCACCCACGGCCCGATGAGCCACTTCAGCGACTTTCTACCGGAGCTTTATCAAAGCAAGGGATAAGAGAGTCGGGCTTCTTATCTTGAGTCTTTGAGTCTGAAGGTTGCGTGGACAGCGGCATGGTCGGAGACGCGGCCTCCCTGGTGTGCGAGGAGTGCATGGGCGCCTCGGTCAAGGAGTTCAAGGTCGCGGAAGAGTATCCAGTCAATCTTGAAGATACATCGGATGGTGTTGTTCTTCTTGTCCGGAAAGAAGCACCAGCCGGTCGGGGTACGGTCTCCTGAAAATGCGTTTTCGATGCCGTAGGCTTCCGTGGTTTCAAAGAGTACACTTCCGGGGTTGGTATTGAGGTCTCCGCCCAGGACCAGTGGCATATCAAAATTATCCGCCTCTGGCAGGACATCTAGAATCTGCTTTCTTTTATCCGGCCCGAATGCCATGCTTTCGAGGTGCAGGGAATAGACCCGGATTCTCTCGCGGTCGGGCAGGGTTACGGTTGCTCCCAATGCCACTACTCCTCCGTCTCTTGGCTGGCCGAAAATCCAGCCGTAGCGATGCCATGAGAAGGCAGGGGTGTGCCGGATCACGGAGACCTCGCTCAGGGGGAATGGGCTGAGTATGGCGTTTCCGTGCGTGGCCTGGTTCTCTTTTGTCCTGTCATTGTATTCCACATACTCGACCGCAAAAGCCATGTCCATATCAAGCGCTTTTGCTATCTCCTGCGCGATGTATTTATCCTGGGACCGACTGTGGTTCCTGTCGCACTCTGATAAAAGCACTATCATGGCGGGCTGTTCTTCCTGGATTTCCTTCAGGTATGTTATGACCTCGTTCAGGTGGATGCCGCGTTCTATGTTGAAGGCGACCACTTGTAACTCGCGCTCAAAAGGAACATCGTTTTTTCTGAACTCGGCAGAGTAAGGCTGGTCAAGCTCAGCCGGGGCTTTTTTGCCAGCGCATCCGGAAACGGAAAAAAGCATCAAAGCTATAAGAGGGGCGGCCTGAAGAAAATGCATGAGAATGCCTCTATCTGAAATTCTTGATTTCATCTAAGGATTATTTATCTGCGCTTCTTGCCCTTCTTTGAGGTTTTCCTGGCAGACCTTTTAACCGGCTTTCCTCTGGAGGGCTTCCCTGCGGCCTTTTTCTTCGCGGTTTTTTTCACAGCCTTTTTCTTTACAACCTTCCTGGCTAGTCCACTCTTCGCCACCTTCTTTTTAGCCGCCTTTTTCTTCGCGGACTTCTTCAGGGCCTCTTTCTTCCTTGCAACCCTCTTTTTGGCAACCTTTTTCCCGGCAGTCTTTTTCACTGCTTTTTTCACGACCTTTTTCTTCGGCCTGGAGGCTTTTTTCTCTGCAACCTTTTTCCTGGCTGAGGCTTTTCTGGCAATTACTTTTTTCTTCGCAGGTTTTTTCGGCGCTGGTTTCTTTTCCGGAGGGCCGACTGGTTTGAAATAAGCGATGGCGGTTATGCTTGCCTTGCGCTCCTTCGCGAAGACCGCGGAGACCCTTATGCCTGTTTTCATATCTTCAGGCTTGATACCCATAATGATGTGTGCAAGAGCCGTGTCCGCGCCATCCAACTTTATGAGCGCCAGGATATAAGGGGGCTTCACCGGAAGATGCGGCTCGGAGTAGCGCACCACTGTCCAGCTTGTTACCTCTCCAGCAGGTCCGACCTGAATCCAGTCCTCGATCTTGGTGAAACATACCTCACAGCTTGAGCGCGGCGGCATGAAAACCTTGCCGCACGTGGGACAGCGACATGCCATGATCTTCTTCTCGTCGCGCAGGGTAGTAAGGAACTTCGAGTTGAACCTTCCCGCAAAGTAGCGAAAAGGAATCTCCAGTTTTCCTGGTATCTCAAAGGCCCATTTTTCGTCATTTCCGGACATGACTATTCCTCCTTGTCAGGGATCACGCGAAAATACAGGATGTCCGTCACCTTGCCTTCGCGCTCTTCATCCGGCCGGAACACGGCCTCGGCGCGCTGGCCCACGCGGATTTTCTCCGGGTCTGTCACATCAAGGAAGTGCATAAGGGATGCGTCGCCGCCATCAAGAAGCACACTGCCGGTGGTATACGGCACCTCGCGCATCTTGCCGGTAAGAGGGTTCAGGGTCGGCACATAGGTGACATCAAAGGTTGTGATCTCTCCAGCGGGCTTTAGCTCCACCCACTCTTTGCATTCCACATGGCATTCCGCGCACACGATCCGGGGAGGAATCTGAGTCCGGCCGCACTTGGGGCACTTGTTGGCCATGATCTTCTTGTTGTCCCGGATCTCGGATAAAAACCTTCCCATTGTAGGCCCGGTTGCAAAACTCTGGGGAATGCTGAGCGTGATCGGGAATTCAACCAGTTCCTGTTCTGACTTTTTTTCTTCCGCCATTTTTCTCTCCCCAAAAAATTTCTTTTTCACCGCAAATCCTCCAGGTCCGTAGGAGGCGCAAAGATCGCAAAGAAGAAATTACTATTACTTATTTTCCGTTAAAGAACTCAAGCAATACAAGGACGAAAAAATTTTCACATTCTTCCCTTCTTTCTTAAAGAAAATTTTTATATATTAAAAATGTTTTCCCTTTGCGCTCTTTGCGTCTCTGCGGTTTTATAATTCCTTTGCCAAAAGCATCAACACTGACCAGAAAGTTCCTCCGAATCCCGAAGCGAGCGCCTGCTTGACATCCTTTGGCACCTGGTGCTCACCGGCATCGCCTCTGACCTGTAGTGCGGCCTCGGCCACGCGGATCAGGGCAGTCGCGCCTATCGGGTTGGAGCTCTGGACTCCGCCACTGGGGTCAAGTGGGAATGATCCTTGGATTCCGAATTCACCCTGCTCCACCATTTCCAGCGCGGTCTGCCGGCTTATCTTGAGGAATCTCGGGGCCCAGTCCAGCATCCACCAGGTGGACGGATCATACATTTCGAATACCTGGAATTCCTTTAGCGGCTCGGTTATGCCGTTCCGCTTATAGAGCTTGTCCGCGGCCACATCCTGGGTATACTTGTCAAATATCTCTCGCGGTCCTCCCCGGAAGAATGTCTCCTCCTTATGCACTGTCACATGATCCTTGAGCCAGACCGGCTTTTGCGGGTATCTCTTCGCTTTACCTTCGCTTGCAAAGATTACCGCACATGTGCCATTTGATTCCGGGCACATGTGAAAAAGCCTCAAGGGATATGCAAGCAGGCGCGAGTTCATTACATCCTGTTCGGTTATCTTGACACGGAGGTGTGCCTTGGGATTTCTCCTGGCGTGGTCTGCTATCATGACCCTGAGTTTTGCCGCGGCCCATTCCGCGCGCTCGCCGAACTCGTTTACCCACTCAAGCCCTGTGCTTCCCGTGATGGCGCCTGTTTGTATCTCGCGTTGCCATAGGGGGTCTGCCATGGCCGTGATGCCGGTGGTTGTCTGGCCTTCTTCCTGCTTCTCGAACCCGATCGCCATCACCGTGTCGTAAAGCCCGCTTGCCACAAGGTTGTCCGAGGCGCAGGCCAGGGTGGCCCCGGTGGACCCTCCAGTCGTGATCCGGAATCCTGACTTCATGTAGGCCCCGTCGCCCAGCACATGCCACATGTCCGGCTGGTGGATTCCCTCAAAGAGCTCCATGTTTCCGTGCACGATGCAGTCTATATCCTTGAGGTCCAGGCCGGAATCATTGAGCGCGTCTTCCACAGCCTCGCGCACCAGCTCCGGCTGATTCACATCCGGCCTGTGGCCCCGATGAAAGCTTTGTCCTACTCCGACAATTGCGACATTTCTGCGCTTGCTCATCCCCGTCCTCCCTTTAGTCCTTGCTATTCCCTGGATAAAATCATGACGCAGTGATGCTGTCCAGCCGGGCCTGTTGTTCCGTGCGCCAGTGCCAGGCCTGCATCAGTCACCTGGCGTTCTCCGGCCTCTCCCCTGAGCTGGAGCACGCACTCTGCGGCCCGGGCCATTCCAGAGACTATGAGGGGGCTTCCGCACATCATTCCTCCGGAAGGATTGACAGGTAACGCGGCGTCCAGGTCCGTTGCCCCTGTTGCGACCAGACCCCCGGCCTTGCCGTCGGGACAGAGGCCCAGGCACTCAAGCCACAGAAGCTCCTGATATGAATTCTGTGCCGAGATCTCTACCAGGTCCAGTTCCGCGGCCGGGTTATCTATTCCGGCAAGCCTGTATGCCCGGTCTGCGGCTTTTCGGAGGGACTGCGAGTCCCAGAGGTCCCGGTCGCCGAGGAAGAAGTGGTCGTAGCAGTTCCCCGCACCCTCTATCCAGACGACCTTGTCCGTGATCTGGCTTGCGAGCTTCTCGTTGGCCACGATCATTGCCACAGCGCCGTCGCTTGTGGGGTATATGTCCAGGTTCCTGAGTGGATCGCATATAAGTGGCGAGCTGAGCACATCCGACACGGTCACTTGGGTTTGCTCCTGCGCTTTCGGGTTCAGTGCCGCGTGTTTTCTGTCGCGCACGACCGCGGCCGCGGCCTGTTCGGGCTTGACATTGTATTTATCCATGTATGCGCGGGCCTGAATTGCGGCCGCACTGAGGTAGTCCAGGCCGACCTGCTGGTGAAAGATCGGATCAAACGCGGCATGAGTAACCATGTTGCGCGAGGATGCCTGGCTCTCCTTGCAGTGGGCGAGCACCAGCGTGATGTCCGAGTGTCCGGATAGCACAACTGCGGCCGCATAAAACAGGGCTTGCAGAGAATCATGGCTTACCTTTTCCTCGGATGAGTAATGCGCTCCTACCAGGTCGCCCATAGGGGCGTCCGAGATAGTGCGTGCGTCAAGGATGTCGTCCGAGCAGGTGACAGCGTTGTCAATTTCGCCCTCGCCGTGACCGAGGCCTGTCTTTTCCCTCACTGCCTTGACCACCTCCCAGGCCATCTCCTGGAAGCGCTCTTTTGCCTTAGCTGGCTCGAACCTGGTCTGGGCCACTGCCACTATTCCTACCCTTTCCTCCATCATGAGCCTCCTTCCAGATTCCCGTAACTTGATGGAACCTTGCTTTTGATACCATATAACAGATATATGAACAGTGCAATCCCGAAGATGCTGATAAATCCTGCGAAATAAAACAGCCATATAATACCCATCTTATCCATCACCCAGCCGCAGACAAGGAACCCCAGAAGGTGTCCCATAGGCATACCCATGTTGAAGACCGCCATTACCTGTCCCATTCCGAGTCTGCGTCCCTCGGTAACCGCGATAGCAGTGCTTGCCGGGATAGAGACTGCGCCGAACAAGCCTATGCCAATGCAGACAGCGAGCAAGAGCGGAAAATTCCCAGTATGGGGTATGAGAAACAATCCGAGCGATGCTCCGACTGACCCTATGATGATCATGGCTACCCGGTTTTTCCTGTCTGCCACCCATCCGAATACTGGTTGAAGCACGGTGACGAGCCATATTCGGGCTGTCAAGGCTATACCTATCTGGAACTCTGAGAGATTCCATGCATCCACGGCCAGTATAGGGAGGAATGCCATAGCCGCGGCCCGACCACCACTGAGGACTACCCGATGGACAAAGATGGCCAGGATAATACGGCCTGAAAGCACCTCTTTATACTGTTGCCAGATGGATAAATGTTCGGGCTCGCGCTTTTGCTCCGGCAGGAACAGGAGCATGATAAGTGCCAGGGTGCTTATAGCTCCCATGGCATAGAAGACCATTTCATATCCGAAGCGGGAGTAGATGAACCCTCCTACCAGAGGCCCTCCGCCGAAGCCTGCAAAGACCGCCATGTTGAAGACGCCCATGGTCAGGCCTTCTTTTGCCTTTCGGGTCAATGTTCCTGCATAGGCCATAGCCACTGGCACGGCTATTGCTGATACGAAGCCATTTATCACCCTGACCACTCCGAGCCAGAGAATGCTATCCTGGGCAATGACATATCCTATTGCTGTAAGGATGTGTCCGGAGGTGGCGATAACGAGGAACATCTTTCTGCCGAAGCGGTCGCCCCAGTATCCTGCGAATGGCATTCCGAGAAACCGGGTCAGGCTGAATCCTGCGAAGATGGCGCCGATGATGAGTCCGCTGGAGCCCAGGTCAGAGAGTATCTTGGGCAAAAAAGGAACTACTGTGCCGATGCCGAGCAGGGACATCAGGACTGCTAGAAAGAGTACGCCGAAGGCGTATAGATCTCCTGGTTTCAATGTAATTCAGGGAATCCGCTGATGCTCAAGAGTTTCAACGGCGGAGCGAGGTTTAAGCTTTATTTCGAGGGCAAGGGTTTGAAAGGGTTTCAGTGATAATTCAATGCCTCCGGAAACAGGCTTTTTTGCTAGTTTCTCTTCCCTGGGATATAACACCTCCCGTAACTGGACTTCCATATTTTTCTTTTCAAGAATTTCTTTCCAGATGAGCGAGACTTGTTGCGGCTTATCTTTCGGGTTCCGGACAAATAGCAGGGCGTTCCCGCCTAGCTCGTGCCAGTATCCATAGACCTGTTCCAGTGCAGGGTCTCCCAGCACCATGCGTGAGCGGGCAAGGACAGGCCAGTTTTCCCGCGCCCACTTTATGGTGCGGGCAAGGAATTCCCATTCCTCTTGAGAGAGGGTATCCGGGGAGAGGTATAACTCCCACATCATTACACCGCGTCCGAAATACATTATGCAATCATCCTGGAAATCCTTGAGGGATTCATCCTTTTCTCCGAGCATCTGTTTTCTGCCCTTTATGATTCCATGCGTCATCAGGGAGTTAAGGGGAAACTGTGATTCTTCCTTTCCGAAACGCTGGTGCATTACCCGGTCGCGGTAATTGATCGCCCTCTGTCGCTTTGTGCCTTTTCCCGAATAGAAGTAATCCATGCCGCCGACCCAGACCACATCCGCGTGCATAAGCCACCACGGGCTGAGCCATGCTCCGCGGGTGATATTGAGCATCACCTCCGGGTTCTCCGCCCGGACCGCATCAAGGATGTCTATGAAGGAGTCAGTGAGTCCTACCTGGCCGTATTTTCCGACCCTGTGTCCGTGCCTTTTGTTTCCGCATGATGTTGTGAGGTTATCCAGCTTGAAATAGTTGACCTCATCCTGGCGCATATATGTGATCATCCTGTTCTTGAACCACTCATGGTATCTCGGGCCTGCTATGCAGAAGCCCTGCCAGTTTTTCTCGTAGCCCTTGCCCATGGACCCGAGGAGCCTGGCCCACTGTCTCCAGACATATCCTCCAAGAGGGCTCATCCATAGCCCGAGTTGTGCCCCGGATTTTTTGGCCTCTTTCCTTACCGGCGCAAACCCTTCGGGAAAGCGTCGGGGGTGCGGGTTCCAGCAGTCAAGATAGTTGTCCCAGCCTGAATCCAGGACAACGGAGTCAAACTTTATGTTATAAGGCTCATTGAATTTTTCCTGGAATCCTTTAAGAGAGGCGATGACCTGTTTTGCGCTGAAGTGACGGAGGTCATACCAGGTATTGTAGAGAAGGAAAGGCCTCACCGGATGAGCGCGTATCTCATCTATATACTCCAGGAAGCGATGTTCCACCCTGCCGGCTTCGGACACGCCATATACCGAGGTCTTTGAAACCAGCCCCTCCTCACCCACTGTGAGTCCGACCAGATATGAGCAGAAGACCCGGTCCTGGCTGATCTCATTCTGCGAAGAAGGATACTCTACGCCGAAGAATGAGTCTTCCACATAAACGGGCTGGCCAGGCCCGGGGAATGAGCGAGGCTCATACCAGGGCTTGAATTTTTCCAGCACTATGCGGTCCACGAAGAAACTGGCGCCATCTTTCGGCCTCAACACCAGCCATTTTTGAATGAAGAAACTCCCCGGCTCTCCACGGTAGTGCACCTCCACCTCAAGCGGCTTTTCCGGGTGGGATAGTTTCACGATTATGTGTTCATCATCCGCATCCACATCCTTGACCTTGAATTCCGAGGCCTTGAGTTTATCCTCTTTCAGCCAGACCTCGAATTCCTCGCCCTCAATATAGATATTTTTGTTCGTGAGCCGATTGTAAATGGCACTATGGCAGAGCACCCCTTCCTGTATCCCTATGGTGAGGCTTGCCTTGCCTGGCCGGAGGGTATAAACCTCTGGTACCACAATATAATGGATTGACCCTTCGCTGGTATTGAGCTTAAGGCAAGCCAGAGCGAAAAAGACGACCAGGAGTTTCTTTTTAGAACTCATACCCCTTTCAATCCTGATCCGCCGTCCAGGACAAGGACCTGTCCTGTCATGAACCTGCTTGAATCACTTGCCAGAAAGAGCGCTGAGCCCACTATCTCCTCGGTCTTGCCTATCCTTCCGAGTGCCGCGCTTGACTCGGCCATCTTGCGGATCATGTCATTCTTCCAGAGAGCCTCTGAGAAGCGTGTCTCTATTATCCCGGGCGCAATCGCATTCACGCGGATTCCCGACTCTCCCCATTCCGATGCCATGACCCTGGTGAGCATAATAAGCCCGGCCTTGCTCACCGAGTATATTCCGAGTCCCATGGCCGGTCTGAGGCCTGCATTGCTTGCTATATTGATGATCACGCCTTGCTTCTGCTCGGCCATAACCCTTGCCGCGGCCTTGCCCAGAAAGAAGGCGCCCTTCAGGTTCACATCCATGATCTTGTCCCAGGCAGGTTCCTCCGTATTCATCACCGGTCCGAATACCGGATTGGTCCCGGCATTATTTACCAGGATGTCAAGCCTGCCGTAGTGCTCCAGGGTCTTCTGCATAAGGCGGTCAAGGTCTGCAAGCCTTCCAGTGTGAGCCGCGAATGGAAAAGCCTCTCCGCCTTCCTTCTTTATCTCCTCTGCCACGGCCTCAAGGTCGGGTTGCTTCCTGCTTGAGAGCACCACCCTGGCCCCGGTCTGTGCAAACCCTTTTGCTATGGCCTTGCCTATGCCCCGGCTTGCGCCGGTGATGAGCGCCACCTTTCCGGATAGATCATATTTAACATCCGATTCATTCATTGCCCTTCCTCCAATGAATCATCGCTTATCCGGAGACCCGGAGCACCTCTCCACGGCGGACCATGCGCTTTGAGTTTATCGCCTCGATCGCGGCGCAGGTCAACTCCACGACCGGGAGGTTTTCCGCGCCAGTGGGACTGAACTCCGTGCCGGCCTGGATCGCCTGACTGAAGGATTGCAGTTCCTGGAGAAACAGGTTGCCTGCCATGAATTTCCTGGTTTCCACGCCCTGTGCGTTTTTGACGAGGATTCTCTGCTCCTTGTGCGATGGGGGCCACTCCAGGCTGGCGCTGACTTGCGCTTTTGCGCCCAGGATCACGATTTGGTTTAATAACCCGGGAATCTCACTGCTAGCGGTTACGAGCGCTTGTGTCCCGGTTCCTTCGGATGCCTCATCTCCGGAGGCTCTGGATGACTTGAAATTTACTACCATGCTGACCATGCTTATAAGGCCATCCTGGCTCTCATCGGTCTTTGCCGATGCGAGGACATTCTCGGCTGGCTCGCCCATGAGCCAGACTACCAGGTCCAGACCGTGTACTCCGAGGTCCATGAGAGCGGTTGGTCCGGCCTGGAGGGTTTGTCGCCACCAGTTCTGCGGCCAGGTTACCTGATGATGCAGGCTAACCATGATCATGCCCACCTCGCCCAGTTCCATATTTTCTATCATCTGCTTCAAGCTCTTTAATCCTGGATGCTGGCGCAGTTGATAGCCCGCTCCAATAAGCACATCCTGCTTGCGCGCGGCTTCCACCAGTTTGCGTGCGCCGTCCACGCTCAAGGAAATAGGTTTTTCCATGAGAACATGCTTTTTCGCCTCAATGATCTGGAACGCATGTGGAACATGGAGTTGATGCGGTGTGGCGATATAGACCGCCTCCATGTCCCCTTCGGAAAGAAAGTCCTCAATCCGGGAAAAAACCTTGACCCCCGGATACCGCTCCTGGGCGGCCTTGGTCTTGTCCTCTGAGCTCAAGCAGATAGCCGCCAGGCGGGCCTCGGATGCCGCGTGCATTGCGGGGATCATATTGTCTGCGGCCTGCTGGCCCAATCCTATCACGCCCCAATTTATTTCTCTCATGCTGAGCACCTCCTTCGTCTGCCCTGTCCGAAGTATCTGTAAAAGACGATCATGGCATCATTTCTTACATCTTTTCCCGTCTCGGGCAAGGCAAAGCCCTTCCTTACATCACAACCTTTGTCCCTTATATTTAATTCTACCAGAATATTTTCTCGCTTGCAGTCCGAAGGAAAGCCTCCTGATTAACATGGGAACCCCTTCCAACATGAAATTGAACCACACGGACAATTTTGAATTCTAGCTTGCCTGAGCAAAAGAAGTCAAGAAATTAGACAACCCGAAGATGAATGAGAATGGACAGGGGCGTCTGTCCTTGATTTTTCGGCCTGAATAAAGTAAGAAGGAAAGAGAGGGCTTTTGGATGTCAGAGAATAAGAGGGTAAGTACAGGGGCACGCAGGATTTTGCACTGGATGATTCCGGTTTCGATCCTGGGCATCGGTTTCAGCATGGAGCTGACCCGGATTTATTACCTGTCAATGAAGGATGTCGAATTCGATGCGCTCTGCCGGATCAACGAACGGCTTGACTGCATCTCCACGGCCTTGAGCCCCTATTCCCTGATCGTCGGGATTCCCAACTCCGCGTTCGGAATAGCTTTCTACATTACGGCTATTCTTCTTGTCGCGCTTCAACTCAGGTCAAGCCGGCCTGTGTTCAAGAATGCCCGCAATTACATCTTCCTTCTTTCAATTATCGGGCTTATATACTCGCTGTATCTAGGTGCGATCTCGTCCTTTGTGCTTAGAAATTTTTGCCTCTATTGCACTGTGCTTTATGTTTTGAACTTTATACTTTTTCTGCTAGCCTTCTTTGCGATTGATCCGTATCGGGAGTTTTCCCGGCAGTTCATGGAGGACGGCCGGGCCCTGATGAGGGACAGCCTGGCATTCGGCCTTCTAGTGGGATGTACGCTTATCATCATTGTCGCGGGCGTGGTTTTATCATGGCGAGTTGAGATACAAAAGGAGAAGCGGCTGGCCGCGAGCATAGAGGGCAAGGAGTATGAATTGAACCTCAGTCACGATCCGGTGCTGGGCTCTGAATCTGCGCGGGTGACGATTGTAGAATTTACTGATTACGAGTGCTACCATTGCGGGCGGATGCACAGCGTGTTGAAGCAGTTGGAAATCAAATACAGGCCGCGGGTAAGGATCATCTTCAAGAGCTTTCCAATCCATGCTGACTGCAATCCGTTTTTTAGGGTTATGGCGCATCCGCATGCTTGCGAGGCGGCCTATGCCACGGAATGTGCTTATCGCTACGGGGTTTTCGAGGAATATGCAGACAGGCTTTTTGCGGCAACAAGGCTTGACTGGGGCGAATTGCTTTCTATGGCGGAAGAGCTCGGTCTGGACAGGGATGAATTCGAGAATTGCATGAGCTCCGAGCCTATCTGGAATGCAGTGCGCAAGGATGCGCATGATGCGCATACACTGCATCTGCAAGGCACCCCGGTCATCTTCGTGAACGGCCGCAAGTTCGAAGGATACCGTAGCTTAAAGGACATGAGCCTGATCGTTGACTCTTTTCTACAGGGCCTCAAACCGAGGTGAAGACCTTTCCCTCAAACCTCTTTCTCAAATTCAATTTATCAGGGTTTCTGGTGGTGAATTATCACATAAGATTCTTGTGGACGGACAGGTTTTATGTTATTTTTATTCGGAGCCAGTTCGGAGGATGCTCATGAAAAAGGCTTGGTGTTTCCTTGTACTTTTACTTTTATCAGCAGGGTTATCGTGTAAGAGGGAGTCGCCGGAAGAATTCTTGAGCCGTGTGGATGCCCGGATATATTATCCGCAGATTCACGGTCTTAAGAGTCTATCCGCTGAAGTGGAGAGCCCTTACATCCGGACGATGTTCGAGCGCGTAAGCCAGGACGACGAGGAGTTGCTGAAGAGGCTCAATCAACTTGAGATCAGGATCAATTACTACTGGCAGGAGTCTCGTGGAAGCCGTTTTGTCATTACCGGGTTTCCTGGAGACCTCAAGAGTTTGGAGGGTTCTGTCAAGCAGGTTTTCGACGGCACCGAGGTGCTGATCAATCCGACTCCGGAGAGAGTGACCTTTTCGCAGTTCCTGCCGGAGCTCTCGCGGGAGGATGATAAACTGCTCATCACAGGTGTGAACAAGGATCCCATGAAGCCTTTTTTTAAATACAGCCTGACCCTTGATAGCGACTTGAGAATTCTCTCCAGGAGATATTACACCACCAGCTATACATCCATCACCTTTCCCGCCTACATCGTAAAAGAGGGGCAATTTCTGCTGACATATCTCAAGACAGATCAGGAGATGAAGGGGGGGGAAATCTACAGCTCCGAGGTCAAGCTTGAATACACTAAAGAGAATGGCATCTTCCTGGTCAAGACCATTGAATATCTATTTGTAGACAAAACCCTGGCCAAGACCATGGTCGGCCCTGTCAAGCTCATCTTTCATAATCACAGGGTCAACAAGCGCATTGATCCACAGATCTTTAAAAAGTCTGCTACCCGTCATCCATCGCCTGCGCCTGAGATGAGTCCTTCTTCTTCGGTAGAATAGGCGCTCTGTAAACCTCTTATGCCTTGACCTCCTTCTCCATCACCACATTTCCCTCGAACCGCTCCTCGAGATTTTCCCGGCTGAGCCATTCCCTGGCATCGGTTTTATCCCGAAAGAGCATGTCAAGGAAGGCCAGTCCCGCGCCTTTGATCACATCTTCGGAAATCCTCGGATCAAGAAGAGTCTCAATAGGCTTCGCATCGGCCATAGGGATAACAGCATTCTCTCTTTGTTGAGCGGTCAGCTGGCTTGCTATCCCCACATAGAAAAGATTGTGAATGAGGGCCGCCTCATCGCAAAAGTGAAAGTGGTCCGCGTTTTTCAAGGTGAGCATTTGCTTGGGGCATGGAATCCTTTCAAAGAACTCGCGAAGCTGTTGGTAGTTGATCAGGGAATCAAATTCCGCGGCCATGAGCAAAGTGGGAATCTCCCTGTCCCAGTCCAGTTCGCCCTGATCATAGGCGAATAAAGGTATCCCTCCCTCCGGCGGCGGGGCCATTGGAAGGAGTAGTTTCAGCCGCGCATCCACCCCGGCCGCGGCCAGGGTGGTATAACCGCCAAAGGAGTGGCCGCTCATCCCGATTTTTTCGGTATCAATAACCGGGAGAAAGATCTGGCCAGCCTCGCTTTGCTTGTCCAGGAACTGATCAAGGATAAAGCCCACGTCCTGCGGCCTGTTTTTACGCGAGTCAAGGAGATTCTTGATCTGGTCTTCTGCCTTGCGCAGGCGCATCACCTTGAGGAAGGTGTTGCCGGTGTGATCCGGTGCGGCCACTATGTATCCGTGGCTTGCGGCATGTGTGGTGAAGAAGGTTGACTGGAAGCGGTATCCGGCATGTCCGTGGGAAAAGATTAACAGGGGATATGGCGCCGAGTCATTCCGCAATGCGGCATCCGAAACAGCCGCTTGAGTGACCTTGCCTTCCATTTGGCCTACTGCAAGCGGCTTCACCGCCTGTGTCTTCGGGTCAAGGTCCTTTCCGCGGGCATCCTCGCTCGCTGGATACCATACATCAACCTCCAGGCGCCGGCTATCTCTTGAGTCATCCTTCATCACGAAATTTCTCACACCCACAGGGAATGGGCCACGCTCACAAGGATTATATTCAACATCCTTCATCTCTCTTTTCCCTCCTTCCCGATCCGACCGCTAAAGCACCGATCAAGATAAATGCCACTGCGAATGAAGTCAAGCCCAGCCACAACCCCACCCGAAAGCTTGTCGGCTGGTATTGAAACCGGATGGAATGAATTCCTTTTGGAAGGAACACTGCTCGGAAGATATAATCAGCCCGATAGACCCTTGATTCCCTCTCATCCACCCATGCGCGCCATCCCGGATAGTGTGTATCCGAAAGAAAGAGCCAGCCCGGGGAGAATGGTCGTGCCTGCAATTTTACCTCTTGAGAACCATGATGAATAATGCGGGCGAACTCCATTTCCTCCCCCGGATTGGGCTGGGCGTTTATCCAGGAGACCAGGCCCTCCCGCTCTTCGCCCTTCTCAAGGAGAATCATATAGCCGGGATCAAATTGCTCCGGGTCGGTCATAAGTTCTCGCATCTGTTCGGGCGAGACGGCCCTGGCCTTGTGCACAAGAAAAGCCCTGGGAAGCGCGCGTGTATTGATGAAGATGTCCACAGGTCCGGGGGCGACGCGCTGGAAGTGAGCATCCTTGTGGATAAGCCTGGCATCAAGAATTACCGCTTTCCCTCCGGGTTCCCGGCTTGATAATTCCAGCCGGAATTTCAGGTGGCGTCCCTCTAACTCTTCAAGATGGATGCGGAAGGGAAACTCCTCATTCTTTGCATCCGAAGCCTCCAGGCTCTTTGATATAATCAGGTTCATCTTTTCAGCGCCTGATTCAGCCGCAAAAACCCGGACCAACATCCGCCACGGCAGGCGCGCATTATCCGGCGGCTTGACCTCAAACGCGAACTCGGTTCCAGGATATATGTAAGATTCGAACTCGACCTGATAGGGAACCGGGACCTCAAGTGCACGCCGGCCACGGTCGCGATAAAAATTCGCATCATCCTTTCTTTCACGCGGCCATGCCAGCCAATCTCCCCGGATAAGGCCTTCCTCGTTCATCAGGGAAAAAGGCGAGGAAAATTTAAATGATATGCCGCGCGAAAAGATGTATCTCACCGCAAGCAGGTCAAGGAGATGAAGGTTGCGGTTGCTCAAGTATGCGGGATTAAAGAGGTCCACGGTGAAAAACTGCTTTCCTTG
>CAZOMR010000056.1:0-14941 GCA_964580655.1 uncultured bacterium | reverse complement strand
CTAGAGATTATGGTGCGTTATGACAAGAATTACCTATTGCTTGCGGAATCGCTGTTGATGCCCTGACGGAGGTCTCTGGTTCTGGCTCGTAGGCATCAAGGAAGTCCAGAAGCGCGGGGTATCGAAGCGGGTTATGAAAATGCCGGATCATCTCGCGCTTTGCCGCGGCCTTGGTCCAGCCCTGAGATTGAACCCTGTAAAGCGCGATCATTATCCCGGTTCGATCCGATCCGCCAAGACAGTGCACGAGGATAGGTGTTTCAAACCTGACACTCAGTCCTTCACACCCGTGGCAGGCGGTTATGATGCGGCTGTATCTTGCGAGTTCAATCTCTTTGCCCCGGACCATGTCAAAGAAAAGCCGCACCTGCTTCGCGGTGGGCGGGTCGCTTGCCCGCATCTTTATGCAGATCACCCGGATGCCGTGTGCCGACAAGAATTCGTATAATTCGGGCCGCTCAGATTTATTGAGACAGAGTATGGTCTTGAATCCGTATTCCCTGTATAAATCCTCGATGTCACCGGGATATGGTTGCCCGGATCGGAGCAAGACCCCCGGCTCAACCACCGCGAAATTCAGAAACGGGTTCTCGCTTTTTATGGCCTTTGTGCTGAAATAAGTCCCGGCCACAAGGACTACAGCGCCGCTGAGCCCGAGCATCATTCTATATCTTCCGGCTTGCATGAGCGGTTTCATCATCTCTTCTCTCCGGGCAGGTGAGCCGTGTTGGAGGCAACCTTGTAATAGAGAACACTTCCCCGTAACTCCTGGACAATTGATGAGCTCGCAAGTAGCTCCTCGATATACTTGACCGCCTCGTTTTTGTGAATTCCCAGACCCTGGACTATGTCATCCAGGGAACATGGTCTGCGGGCCAGCATATCAAGCACATCATCCCGCCGCGCGGCGAATTCCTTCTCCTGGTGAACGCCCCGGTAGTCCGCTATCACCTCTGCACGAGGGATAAAGAGTTCCGCCAACTGCTCCATGCTTTCTTTTGGCACGGCATGAACATAATCCTCGGTCGCAGGTCTGGTGAGGGTATTGAGTTGTATCCTGTCCGGCTCCATGCGCTCCGCGATCCGGGCGATCTTTTTCGCCTCGGACTCCATCCCTGTCACGCCTCCGAGCAGAAAGACCTCAAGCCATATCTGGCCGTGGAATTTTTTGCGGAAAGAGACCAGACCATCTACCATATCGGTGAAGCCGATGTCTGAATGAGGCCGGTTCACATATTGAAAGTTGGCTTCATCCCCGGCATCCAGGGATGGCACTATCAGGTCCGCATGGATGATCGCATCGCTGACCTCCGGGATATAAAGGAGCGAGCCATTGGTCAGGACAGCGACCGGGATGTCGGTCAAGGATTTGATGCCCGCGATGACCTCTCTGATCCCGCTGTGCAAAGTGGGTTCGCCCGATCCGGATAAAGTGATGTAGTCCGGACGAGGCCCTTCTTGCAACCTTGACTTGATCTCGGAAAGCACCTCGGATACAAGCACATAGTCCTTCCGCTCAACGGTGTGGTTCGTGGTATGCCCGAGCTGGCAGTAGATGCAGTTATAACTACATGTCTTGAAGGGAATCAGGTCAACCCCGAGGGACCTGCCCAGTCGTCTGGAAGGAACAGGGCCGAAGACATGACGCAACTTTTTTTTCTTACTCGTTATTCTTGGCATCCTTAAGATAAAGGCCTCCTGCGGGGCATGCCTCCACGCATTTTAGACACCCGGTGCAATCGGCTTGTTCGGCCAGAGGCTTGCTGTCAAAGGTGCTGACCACGGTAGCCAGGCCGCGACGAGCGAAATCAAGAACCCCGCATTGAATGAGTTCATTGCAGACCCAGATGCACTTCCCGCACAGGATGCAGTGATTCGGGTCAAGCCCGAAATCAGATCGGCTTTCATCCACTGGCAGGTCCGGTTCGGTCTTGCGATGCCGCTTCTGCTTGAGCTTGACTTTCAATCTCTTTGCCATATCCTGGAGCTCGCAATTTCTGTTGGCCGGGCAGTCCTTGCAGTCCAGACGGTGAACAGAGAGAATTAATTCAAAGGCATTTCTTACCAGGCGATCAACCCGTGGAGTCCTGGTCCGGACCACCATTCCTTCCTTCACAGTCTCGCTACAGCTTGTGACCGGAGAGGGGTATCCCTGGATTTCCACGAAGCAGAGTCGGCAAGAAGCCAACGGAGGGTTGGCCTCCCGGATGGCGCACAGATGGGGGATGTATATCCCAGCATCCAGCGCGGCCCAGAGGATTTTTTCGCCGGCTTTAGCCCGTACGATTTTTCCATCTATCGTGAGGTTTACATGGGTCATGATTTTTTCTTCTCAGGCCTCGGTTCGGATGGCGGGACATCGCTGATCGGCGAGATCTTGATCACAGCGTCATATTCCGGCGGGCATGCACCCATGCAGGAATCGCATTTGACGCACAGCTCCTGGTCCACGACCTTAATCCGTTTCGAGTCTTCGTATATGCCATCTGGCGGACAGCTTCCCACGCACGCATCGCATGAGCGCACACAGCGCTCCGGAACGATGTAGTACGCGGTAAGGGCATTGCACACCTTTGCCGGACATCGTTTCTCAATTATGTGGGCCTCGTATTCATCCCTGAAGTAGCTGATGGTGGTAAGCACCGGGTTGGGAGCTGTCTTTCCAAGGTTGCAGAGTGATCCCATCTTGATGTCCTCGGCAAGCTCGACAAGGTAATCAATGTCATCCAGCTTGCCCCTGCCTTCCACGATGTCGGTCAGCTTGTCGAGCATATGCTTGGTGCCGATGCGGCAGAAGGTGCACTTGCCGCATGACTCCTTCTGTGTGAACTCCAGGAAATACTTTGCCGTGTCAACCATGCAGTTGTCCTCATCCAGGACAACCATGCCTCCGGAGCCCATGATAAAGCCCTCTCGGGCGAGCACATCGAAGCCTATCGGCATGTCCAGGAGTTCCTCAGGTATGCATCCGCCAGAGGGGCCTCCGAGCTGGACCGCCTTGAATTTTTTCCCGTGAGGAATGCCCCCGCCGATGTCGAAGATAACCTCCCGAATGGTGGTTCCCATGGGGACCTCCACCAATCCGGGGTTTGCTATTTTTCCCGCCAGCGCGAACACCGCAGTGCCCTTGCAGGCTTCAGTGCCAATGGTAGTGAATGATTCCGGGCCCTCAGTGTGTATCAGGGGAGTGTTGGCAAGGGATTTGACATTTCGCACCAGGGTGGGCTTTCCGAATAATCCCTTGACAGCAGGGTAGGGCGGACGCGCGCGCGGCATTCCTCGCTTTCCTTCAATTGAAGCAACCAGTGCGGTCTCCTCGCCGCAGACAAATGCACCAGCGCCCTCGACTACCTCGACATCAAAGCTGAACCCGCTTTCCAGTATATTTGGCCCTATCAGGCCGAGCTCTCGCGCATCCTGGATAGCTCTCTTCATGCGCTTTACCGCAAGCGGATACTCTGCCCGCACATAGATGAACCCTTGTGTGGCTTCAATGGCGTATCCGCAGATCAGCATGCCCTCCAGGACAGAATGCGGATCGCTTTCAAGAATAGTGCGGTCCATGAAGGCCCCGGGATCGCCCTCGTCCCCGTTGCAGATGATATATCTTTCCTTTTCATCCTGCCCCAGAATCTCCTGCAATTTCTTCCATGCCGGGAATCCTGCTCCGCCAAGGCCTCGAAGCCCGGAGAGCTTCGCCATCTCGACTATTTTTTCCGCGCTCTCTCCCAGGGCATTGATGAACCCCTGGTAAACACCGTTTGCGATGGCATGATAGATATTCTCCGGATCAATTATTCCACATCTTTTGAGAATTCGTCTCCTCTCAAGGCCGTAGCGTGGCAATTCATCCATCGTGGGGAACATATCGTTTTCTTCGAGTGCGCCCAGGAAGATTTCGAAATAAGGGTCATCCTCGAGGAAGAATTTTGTAAAAAGGTTCCTTGCGATGATCGGATTGAGATGGGCATAAACGATGAAGGGATACCCCGGCTTTTTCAGCACGGCCATGGGTTCGGCATAACAGTGGCCCATACATCCGACCTCGAATAGTTGAGCATCAACTCCCGTGTCCTTGATGGCCTGGGAAAAACTTTCGAGAACCTCCATTGCCCCGGCGGACCGGCCGCAGGTGCCGGTTCCGACCATGATGACAGAGGAATTCTCATCCTTGATGGAATTCCATTGCTGATCGGCCTTCTTCCGGATGGCCTGGAAGGATGAGCGCACTTTTTCCAGGTTCAATTTCATTAATCTTTTTCCGTGGTTTTCTCGTCCTCGCTCTTTCCGGGCTCAACTTGCCCGGCTTTTTCCTTTTCAATCTTGTCTTGCAGAAGAATCCCGTCAACCTTGGTAGGGGCCATGTGCCCGATCACTTCATCCTCTATTATCGTGACCGGCGCCATGGCACAACACCCTACGCAGGCGACTCTCTCCAGGCTGTATTCACCGTCAGGGGTGCGCTCTCCTTCATCTATCTCAAGCCGTCGCTTCCATTGATCCAGGACCTTGTCGCCTTGCTTGATGTGGCAGGCCGTGCCCATGCATACCCTGATGTGGCGCTTGCCCGGAGGGCTGAAGCGGAACTGGTTATAAAAGGTCGCTACGCCGAAGACATTTGCAGGGGACATGCCCAGGTGTCTGGAGACTTCGATCATCGCCTCTCCCGGGATGTAGCGGAACCTGTTCTGGATCGCCTGGAGAATAGAGATCAGGTTCTGGTATGTGCTGGTCCCGGAATTCAGTATCTCCCTGACGCCCTGGATGATGTCTTTATTGTTTTCCATGTTCAGGGAAATCCTTTTCTGGAGAAAATAATTGAGATGAAGGTTATCAGAAAAATTCTTGAAAGACGTGCTTCAAACATTACTCGCAATACTGCCTTTTGTATTTCATCCTGAAATGGAGCATCCTCTGGTTTGAGTTACTTCTTACAGGGGGGCGCGGCGCAGGGCTCCGCCCGACCACAGCAGGTCTGGTCCCGGCCACAGCGCATCTCTCCGGAGGGCGCATCACCCATCCGGACACCTGAAGGGGCGCTGATTAATTTCTCAAGCTCCCTGCTCCCGCAATTAGGGCAGATTGTGTCCGCTTCTCCACGAACCACCCCAACCAGTAATTCGGAAATCTGTTCGCAATTCTTACAGCGGTATTCAAAGATCGGCATTAATGAATGCCCCCTCTTCCAGTATTTATGATAATACTTTGATTCCTTTTTTTCAAGCATTGCCGGACTGTCTTGTATGGTCTGACCGCGGGCCGCAGTTTTTGCAAAGGCATTAAATATAGATGCTGATCCCTCCTCCTCTGGTCTTTTTGGAACTATTCATTCAATCCGGCTGAGCGGATAGCTTTACCTCTTCAAGAAGCACTTCTTCTTGATCGAAAGTTACAAGTGGAGGTTTCTGCTCTGTATCTACCCCAGGCTCATAGTTCAGCGTCTCATCAATTTCGCGGTTGAGCATGAAGATCAGCCGGGATAGAGGAAGGCTCATGGGGCAGGTATCCTGGCATTGCCCGCAGTTGATGCATGAGTCTGCCACATGAAATACTCGGATCATGGAGAACATCCAGCCCGGGGGAATCACCCCTGCCGGGATTAATTCTCTATTGGGCTGAAGCACACATTCATCACAGTAGCAAATAGGGCAGGCGTCGCGACAGCCGTAGCATTTGATGCACTGGTTGAACTGTTCCTTCCAGAAAGCAAAGCGGTCGTCAATAGCCATGTTGTGATACTCGGAGAAATCGCGTTCCTGCGTTTTTTGTGCGTCGGCTATTGCCTGTTCATCTTTTTGCTTTCTCTTGTCAATTGCTTTCTTGGAAGGTTCCTCGGTTCGGAGGAATCCCCCCTTGATGACCGCTTCCATCACCTCGGCGCCTTTACTCGAGCAGACCTCAATAAATGTAGCATTTTTTTCCTCTGCTCCCCATTTTCCACATGCCAGGTCAGCCATTGTCGGTATATTGACATCACACCTCTGGCAGTTTTCTCTGCGGCCATAGCCTTTTTTCTCAAGGTCTGCCAACTCCATTTCTTTTTCACTGCCATCCTTGAGCCAGATTTTCAGCTTGCCATCATCAATGTCATCCCGGACCACATCGTCCGGGTTCACCCCGAATTCCTCGGCGAACATCTTCTTTGCAGAGGAAGCGGGCAGTGTGCCGGTGCAGTTCAGCCCGATCAACACCAGGTTATCAAGCTTGATTTTATTGCGTTTGCCAATTTCGATGATTGCTCTGGTATCACATGGTCTGCCCACGACCGCGAGCTTCATCTGCAAGGCTCCATCCAGATACTCCTTTAGACAGCGTGCCAGGTTTCCAGAAAAACAGTGGAGTGCACCCGCGGTTTCCGCGACTTCCTCAGGCTTGGTGATCACAACCGGGATTCCGTCATAGCGGTTTCCGTTCCTGGCCTTCGCGGTAAGCACTGCATCTACCCTGCCGCTTTCCAGGAGGGATTTCAAAATGGCGCTGACCGCGCCTCCGCTTTCTCCCTTTTGCTCCAATCCCTTGTCTTTGGCCCAGGCTAAATACATATCACCCATTTTTATTACCTCCCTCCTTCGACTCGAACCGCACAGACCTTGAACTCCGGCATCTTGCATCCCGGGTCCATTGCCGGGTTGGTCAGGATATTAGCCGGAGCCTTGCTGAAATGAAAAGGAACAAATACAGTCCCCACCGGGACATCATCAGTCACGCGGGCCTTTACATTTATCTTGCCGCGTCGGGTTTCCAGAACCACCGGGTCTGCATTTTCAATTTCCAGCCGGGCCGCGTCTTCCGGGTTGATCTGCGCATAGGCTTCCGGAACCTCGCTGAGCAGAGCCTCGGTGCGAAAGCTCATGCTCCCGGAATGATAATGGAACAGGTTTCGGCCCGTGATCAATGTAAGCGGAAAATCCTTATCCGGCAGTTCTGCTGGTGGTTTCCAGTTAACCACCTTGAAGTGACCGAGCCCATCGGGTGTACCGAATTTTTGTCCAAACATTGTCGGTGTGCCGGGATGATCCTCGGAAGGGCAGGGCCATTGAATTCCGCCTGCCGTGTTTTCGATCCTCTCATAGGTCAGGCCCTTGTATTGAGGAACCACCTTTCGTATCTCCTCGAAGATTTCCCCGCTGGATTTAAAATCAAAATGTTTTTTAAATCCCATTTTTTCAGCGATCTGGCAGATTATCTGCCAGTCCGGTCTGGCCTCACCGGGAGGGTCTATTACCTTGTTGATCTTCTGCACCCTTCTGTCCACCCATGCGTGGACTCCCTCTCTTTCCACCCATGTGGCCGCTGGCAGAACCACATCTGCAAACTGGGCTATCTGGGTGGGAAAGATGTCCTGCACTACCAGGAAATCTTTGGCCTTCAAGGATTTTTCTATTTCGTTAACATCCGGTGATGCCATCATCGGATTCATTCCTACGGCATAGAGCACCCGGCATTTATGCACCAGGTCGGTTAAGGTCAGGCCCGGCTCCCCCGGCAAACCCTCAACTTGCCAGGCATCCTCAAAGAACTTGACAGCATCAGGGCCGACGCGCTTGAATCCGGGATAAAATACATTGAGACAGCCCATGTCGCCTGTGCCCTCGCCGTTTATCTGGCCCCGCATCGGATTGACACCGGAGCCGGGCTTGCCAATGTGCCCGGTGAGAAGAGCCAGGTCAGCCAGTGATGCGACATTATCACCGCCAGAGGTATGCTGGGTGATGCCCTCGTCATACAGGATAGTGCCCGTCTTTGCCTTGGCATACGCAGTAGCGGCTTTCTCGATTTTCTCCACTGGAACACCGGTCACCTTCTCGGCCTCGGAAAGGTCAAATGATTCCAGGTGTTTTTTCAATTCATCAAAATCAGCGGTTCGCTCTTTGATGAACTGTTTATTCTCAAGGCTCTCTTTTAAAATGATGGCCATCATCGCATTGGCAAGTGCTACATCCGAACCAGATCGAAGCTGAAGATGAATATCCCCAAGCAGGCGCGCTGTCAGCGTGTTTCGGGGATCAACCACTATGACCTTCGCGCCTTTTTTCTTTGCCTCTATCACCCGTTTGGTGACCATGGGGAAGGTCTCCTTTATGTTCACGCCGAATATGAGGATACAGTCCGCCAGAGGAATATCCAACTGAGATGTCTCCATGACTCCTGATCCCACGGTGGGAAGAAGTCCGGCCACCGTGGCCGAATGGCAATAGCGAGCGCAGTATTCAATGTTGTTGGTTTTCATAATCACTCTCGCAAATTTCTGGAGCACATAAGCATCTTCATTGGTATTCTTGCCCGAGGCGAGCACGCCGAAGTCCTTGGGGGCTACCCCCTTGAAGCCCGAAGCCACTTTTTCCAGGGCCTCTTCCCAGCTTGCCTTTTTCAATTTGTCCTTGGTTTTTACCAGAGGGTGGGTCAGCCGATCCGGGTGGTAAAGAAAGTCGAACGCATGCCTTCCCTTGGGACAATTGGTGCCCTCGTTGACAGGGTGCTCCTTCCAGGGCTCCGCTCCCTGGATTCGGCCATCTTTAACCACAAGATACATCCCGCAGCCTGAACCGCAGTAAGGACAGGTTGTGGGAACATACTCAAGCATTTGCAACACCTCCTTCTTTTCGGAGGGGATTCGGACCGATCTCCTTTAAGGTCACCAGGAAATTATCCATCACTTCCTTTACCTTGATCCCCTCCGAGGCTGCGATCCATTCGAGACGCAGGCGGCGTCTGTCAAGACCCAGCGCATCTAGCATAGGCCAGAGCGCATTGACCCTCCGCCTGGCATACATGTTTCCCCGCTCATAATGGCAGTCCCCCGGATGACAGCCACCAACCAGGACCCCGTCCGCACCAGAGGCCAGCGCCTTCAGGATCATGATGGGATTGACCATTCCTGAGCACATCACCCGGATGATCCGGAGATTGGGCGGGTATTTGATCCTTGATGTTCCTGCAAGGTCCGCCCCGGTGTAAGAGCACCAGTTGCAGAAGAATCCTATAACTGCAGGCTCGAATTCATCCATCACATTTCCTCCTTCTAATATGAATATAATGCAGTTTAACTATCATATAATGTTGATTTAAGCAAAAAAAATAATCTATTTCTTATAGGGTGGCAGTCCGCATGTGCCGGTTGAGCATGTGGGGCAATAGTCGCTTGCGCTTGATGAAAACCCGCCCCCGGTATGGATTCCTCCGGGAGCGGAGATCAACTTTTGAAGCCTTTTGCTCCCGCAGTGCTCGCATGCAAGGTCTTCCACAGACGAACTCGAGCTTACCAGGAATTCGCTTGTCTTGCCGCACTTCTTGCAACGGTATTCAAAGATCGGCATGGTTTTTCCTCCTTTCTGGTTTTTTGCCCTCAATCACCACAAATCCGCCGCGGCCGTGGCCTGGCTCAAAGGACTCCACCGAGGCCATGGTTCGGGGCGATTGAAAAATTGTCTGGAATGTCCGAAGTTTTTGAAAAGCATGTTTTTCCAAAAGCGCCATCATTTCTTCGGCCGAGAGAAAGTTGGCAGGCCGGTAGAACTTGCTCTGATCCTTTCCCGCCTGATAAATTTTTCCCAGCTCGCTTTTTTTGTCAATAATCCCTGCAATAATTCTGCCTCTTTCGCGCAATACCCTCCGGGCCTCCTTGATCACTCTCCCTGGACTTTTAACATAACACAGGGTAACAATCAAGAGCACGAGGTCGAAGCTCTGGTCGCGGAATGGGAGGTCTTCACCCGTAGCAAGCAGGGCCTCGATTCCTCTTTTTCTCGCGATCTCAAGCATTTGCCACGAGGGATCAACCCCGAAGAGGATTCCGAGCGGGGCCGCGAACCGGCCGCTTCCGACACCTATCTCCAGGGCCTGGAATGAATCCCGGCTCAGGCTTTTCAATAGTTTTAGTTCGGAAAGGTAGGCATAGCGGTTCTCCTCGAACCATGCGTCATATTCCTCTGCGTATTTATCAAAGATGTTTTCATCTACCATGATCTTGTTCTCTCTCATCCGGCCTGGCTAACATGGTATGTCTTTTCATCTTCATCCTTGTCAATGGTCACATACATTTTCTGATGCGGCCAGAGTCCCGTTGATATAATCCAGAGCGGTCTTTTCCGGGTCTCCCACTGGCGCGCCTGTTACGACCGTGATGTTATTTTCCTGTAATAGGCCTATTGCCCTCGGGCCCATGCCCCCGGTTATGACCACGGTTGCGCCCTGCTCAGCAATCCATGCTGGCAGTGCTCCGGGTGGAGCCGATGGGTCCGGCAGTTTTTCTATCTTGATGACCTGCCTGGATTCCGGATCAACATCCACAAACGCAAACTCATGGCAATGACCGAAATGCCCGTACACTTTCCCGTCAACAAGCGGCATGGCAATACGCATCTTTAGCCCTCCTTCGTCTTTTTTGATATGGTCTGGGATTCGTCCCCTCCGGCGCCCGGTGGCTCCTCTTCCAGGGCTATGATCGGCTTGATCGCCTCTGAAAATGCTTTTGCGGCTTCCGAATCCGCATAACGCATCAGGTAAGGTTTGCCCTCGTCGCCTGTCTCGGTGATGGCAGGGTCCAGCGGGATGTGACCGAGGAAAGGCACATTGACCTCTTCTGCCATCCTCTTTCCGCCTCCTGATTTGAATATATCCGTGGTCTTTCCGCAGTGCGGGCAGACGAATCCACTCATGTTCTCTATGACCCCGATAACCGGAAGATTGAGCTTTTTGCAGAAGCCTATCGAGCGCTGGACATCAATAATGGAAAGCTCCTGCGGTGTGGTTACGATGATGGCTCCGTCCGCGTTCTCGATCAACTGGATAACTGAGAGCGGCTCATCCCCGGTGCCGGGCGGACAGTCCACGATGAGAAAATCCAGTTGTCCCCATTCCACATCTTTAAGGAACTGTTGTATCATTTTCATCTTCAGTGGCCCGCGCCAGATGACTGCCTCCTCCTTGCCCTGGAGTAGAAAGCCTATTGACATGACCCTGAGGTTGCCTGTCATTTCCACCGGATACAATATTTCATCCCGGTATCCAAGAGGAATTCCTTCAAGGTTTAACAGCTTGGGTATACTGGGGCCGTGTATATCCACATCCAGAATTCCGACCCTGAATCCCTCATTGACCAGCGCGACAGCCAGGTTGACCGCCACTGTGCTTTTTCCCACGCCGCCCTTTCCGGAGAGCACGATGAGCTTTTTCTTGATCAGGCTCATCCTGGTCCTTACCTCCTGCTGTTCCTCTTCCATGCTTGCCTTATTCTTCTTTTTATCGTTCATGAATTATTACCCCTTTTCCTTCTCAATAATAACAATATCTCCGGGCTTGACCAATCCCCCTTCAATGACCCTTGCAAAAAGACCTTCCTCCGCAAGCAATGCCCTGCCATTGAAAGAATAGTCTCCCGGCTTCCATTCAGGTTTGCCTGTCCCGCTGACCTCCAGGAGCGCCTCCCCTACCCGGAGTATAGTCCCGACATTCACCATGGACATATCAAGGCCTTGAGTGGTGATGTTTTCCGCGAAATCTCCCGGGCCAGCATGTATTCCCTGCGCGTGTGTCTGCTCGATTTTTTCCCATGCCAGGATGCTTACCTCTCGCGGTCCAGGGCCTGCGTGGGCATCACCCTGGAGACCGAGACCGGCTTGAAGCACAACACGGTCTTGGGGGGTCTTGCTTGAACTCCTCTCCCGTGAGATATTCACTGCGTGAACATAAGCTTGAATGCCCTCTGCCACTTTCCGCTCCCTGCTCAATGAAATATAGTCCGGGTCTCTTTCCAGACTGTTCTAATTTCCTCGGCCATGGCCCCGTCCTGATATTCTATCAGGGTTTTGCCATTGACCATGGCCTCTGTGATTTTCGTGTCAAACCGTATTTTGCCCACTATCTTTATTCCTTTTTCAAGGCAGTAGTCCGAGATAGAGGCTGTGATCTCGTGATTGAGATCGTATTTATTGATACACACGGCCATCCGGATCTGAAAGTGTGCGGCAAGCTCAGCCACGCGCTTGAGGTCCGATAGTCCGGAGAGAGTTGGCTCGGTAACCGCTAGTATAGCATCCGCGCCTGTGACCGAAGCTATAACCGGACAGCCTACCCCCGGAGGGCCGTCCACCATGATGAGGTCTATGCCTTGCGCCCTTGCGATATTCTCAGCCTCGCGGCGGACCTCGGTAACCAGCTTTCCGGAGTTTTCCTCGGCAATGCCGAGCCTCGCATGCACCATAGGCCCGAACCGGGTCTCACTCACGAACCACTCACCGCATTGGTTCTCGCGCATCTCGATCGCATCGTCCACCGGGCAGACTTCAGCGCAGACGCTACATCCCTCGCAGTTGAGGGGGTCCACCTGATAGGTTTTTATCCGCTCTCCTTCCCGGACAGGGACAATCGCATCGTAGCGGCAGTGATCCATGCACTCGCCGCAGGCAGTGCAGAGTTCCGGGACTATATATGCGGTCTTGCCTTCCCGGAATTCCTCCCTGCGCTTGACCTCGGGTGACACCACCAGATGCAGGTTAGCCGCGTCCACATCGCAGTCAGCAAGAACTACTGGCTGTGCCAGGGCCGCAAAGCTGGCGACCAGGCTTGTCTTGCCTGTGCCGCCCTTGCCGCTGATTATTGTCAGGATCATTCTAAAACTGAACCCCCTAATCGCTGTTTGCGCGTGCGGCCTCGAGCGCTTGCTCCAGGTCCTGTTTCGGTATTATTCCTGTATACATCTTTCCATTCATGACAAAAGTGGGAGTAGCGTGCATGCCTTTTTCAACACAGAAATTAATGTCCCGCATAAGGCATTCCTCGCAATATCTTGATTCAATGCATGATGCAAATTTTTTCCGGCTCAACTTCAATCTCTTTGCCAGGAGTTCAAGCTTGGGCATTCGCGCGCCATGTGGGAGTGAGTAGAGAAGATCATTCATCTCCCAGAATTTCCCTTGTGCTCCTGCGCAATATGCTAGGCGCGCCATTTCGCAGGAATTGGGGTGAAATGGCCGGGTAACAATGGGATTGCAGTGATGGTCCAGCGGGAAGTGGCGGTGCATGAGCCTGACTTCATCCGCATGTTCTGTGAGCCATCTCCGGATCCGCTGATGCGCTCTTCGGCAAAATGGGCACTGGTAATCGCTGAATTCCTGGATTATCAACTTTGGATTTGGTGCGCCGATCCAGTGGTTTCCATCATTATCCATACCCACGGTCAGTCCTCCGGGGCCTTTGGGCAGGTATACCGGCACCTGTCCGAACGCGACATGGTATCCGGCGATTATGACACTCATGAGCAGGAGTATGGATAGAAGACCGGATGCGATCAATCTGGGTCTCCGGAGACAGTCAAAGGCATCGGTAAGAATATCCTCGATAGACTTCACGCCTCCATCGCGCAGAGCGATGAAGGATATGATAAGCAGGATGAAACTGATGCCATAGATTGTCATGCAAAGCGGGCAGAATGATTTGATTATAAATAGCGAGATACCGAAGAGAATTAAGCTAACAGCCACGGAAAACACTGACAGGCCGAACAGCACGGATATGGGCCACAGGGATGATGGCCTCAATCGCCTTATCATGCCCCATATGCAGAAAGCTATCATTCCTGAGTATCCTGCAAGGCCCCAGATGGATACCGGGATTTTCAGAAAGGATGAGTACCGGCTTACGGCCACGGTATCGCAGTTAGCAAGCTCGTTTATTGCGCAGAAGCTCTCGTAATTCGGGTCAAGGCGAACCTTGATATAAATCCGGGTCAACTCTATGCTGACACCTGCTCCTAGAAGCGATACGATCAGGAACAGCGCCAGCCAGTTCACCCTGGCTTCCTTGCCTTGAGAATACGCTTTCATTTTTGGCTATTTCAATGAAAGGGATTGTAGAAGGATTTTCTCGAATTCCTTTTTCAGTTCCGGAACTGCTTCCACTACTGGGATGCCCCTTGAGTATGCCTCTGCTATCTTGCGGCTTTGTGGTATCTCCAGCCAGACTGGTAGTCTCGCCTTCTGGCAGAATTCCTTGACTTTGCCATTACCTATTCCCGCGCGGTTGATGATGACCGCGGCCCGGATGCCCATCTGTTTTATTGCCCCGCTTGCCAGTTCCAGGTCATTTAGTCCGAAGGGTGTGGGTTCGGTTACGAGGATGCAGAGGTCCGCGCCCTTGACCGATTCAATCATCGGACAGGATGTCCCGGGCGGGCAGTCGAGTATCACGGTTTTATCTCCACTGTGGCTGGCTTGAGCTTTCAGTTTTCGGATCAATGGAGGGCTCATGGTCTCTCCCACGTTGAGTCGAGCATGAAAGAATTCTATCCCTCCCGCATTGCCTGCTTCTATCTCGCCTATCTCTCGCTCGACCTCGGATATGGCCGCAGTAGGGCAGACAAGGCTACAGCCTCCACAGCCGTGGCAGAGTTCCGGGAATGTCAACACGGTCTTTTTATCAAGCACCGTGATCGCGCTGAACTGGCAGATTTCGCGACATTTCCGACATCCATTGCACAGGCTTTCATCAACGACAGGAACAGGAATTCCTGCCTTTTGCCTGGAGGTTATCTCGGGTTTGAGAAAGAGATAGGCATTGGGGGCCTCGACATCGCAG
Organism: uncultured bacterium; assembly: GCA_964580655.1. GTDB lineage: Bacteria > RBG-13-61-14 > RBG-13-61-14 > RBG-13-61-14 > CAZOMR01 > CAZOMR01. The sequence goes on along the minus strand of CAZOMR010000056.1, from coordinate 367 downwards.
TCCACGAATTTTACAGATCCTTCGGACACGGGCTCTTGAGCTTGCGCGGTCAGCGCAAGGTTTACCGCCACCGTAGTCTTTCCGGTTCCACCCTTACCCGATGCAATGGCAATCCGCATCATTTATCTTTCTTCTCGCCTTTTTCCATGTCCTTGATCCGGGCCATTATCTGCTCCATCTGGTCTTTCATGGCCTGGGCCTGCTGTTTTAGCATCTCGAGTTCCTCTTCTTTGCTCATCGGGCCTGGTGGTTGTTGGGGCTGTGGAGTGGGGCCGGTGCCCATTCCTCGGCCCATGCCCATTCCTCGGCCCATGCCCATTCCTCGGCCCATGCCCATTCCTCGGCCCATGCCCATTCCTCGGCCCAT
>CAZOMR010000055.1:0-15033 GCA_964580655.1 uncultured bacterium | reverse complement strand
CAGCGCCCCTACGGCCGAGAATGAAAAAAGTCACCATTTATGTCGCACACCCCTCACAACAGTTCACAGTGCCCATTTCAAATCAAAATTTTCCTGACTACTATGTACTAAGAATTCTTGGTGTCTTGGTGGTTAAAATTATCTTTTTCTTTGCGTTCTCTGCGTCTCTGCGGTTTAAAAAATCTTAACCGCAATTTTTGGCCTTACTCCAGGCTGAGCTTGATCGTCTTGATCTCGAAAGGCTCAATCTCTATATTCACCCTGTCCGAGTTGAAAGAAAGCCTTTCAGGGTTGAATTCCAGGAGGTCGGTCTCAAAGGCGTCCTTGATCTTCAAGTCCTTATACACTTTGACCGATGCCTTTTGTTTTCTTCCGGTCGCCTCGATCAGACGGATGACGACATCATCGTTATCCTCGGCCTTCTTTATTGAGCCTATGTAAACATCATTGTTATCCAGGGAGAACAGGGATGCGGAATAGGGCAGGGTTCCGATGCATGGTTCTGCCTCTATTACCTCCAGTGGAGTATTGAATTCATACCCGGCCTGCCAGAGTCGCGCATCCTTCCAGTCTCCGGCGTGTGGATACAAGGCTGTCCGGGCACGGTGCTCGCCCTGGTCTGTGATGCCGGTCGGGGTAATTATATGATGCCGCACATCATGCGCAAGCGGCATGGCCTTGGGATAATGCGCACCGCGGATGATGGAGAGCCTATACCCTGTCCCGTCATGGTTGAGGCTGAACCCGTATTTGCCGTTGTTGAGAAGGGCCAGGCCAGCCTCGCGGTCTGAGAGGTCAATCCACTTCTGGCAGGGCATCTCCCAGCGTGCCTTCTCAGCCTCTGTCCCGGGATGCGTGGGCCTCTCTATCACTGCGTATGGAATATCCGCGGCCACGGCATGGCCCTTGATGGAGGTATCAAAGCCCTGCTTGATCAGGGTATCCGTCTCGTGGAAATCAAGCCATATATCAAGATGAAGGAGCGGGCTTTCCCGATACAGCGTGACTTCCTGGACTATCTCGGTTTTCTGGAAGGTTCTTTTGACCTTGACCCTGGCGAATAGCGGCCCTTCATCCGTTATCTCTATCTTGTCCGCATACGGCATAGGAATTTGATGCTCCAGGTAGTCCCTGCCGATGTTCCATGCCGAATAATAATTCGGCCGATCATTGAACGCCATCAGCTCATTGCCTTTCCCTGCCAGCATCTCCCTCTCCAGGCTTTTATCAAGAAGGGAGCTCAGCCAGCCGGTGGTCTTATCAATCTTCACGCGCAAGAGCTCGTTCTCAATGACCATCTCACCAGCAATCTCTTCCGCCCTGACACCCCTCTCAAGAGAGGCCTCCCCTTTCTTCATATAAAACACGCGGTAACCTATCGGGGGAATATCTTCCGCCAGAAAGCAGAGTTGACATTTCCCGTCTCTGCAATCCTTTTGAGCGGGAACCTGGTTTTCATTTTCATCAAAGACCTTGAAATCCCCTGATGGTGGACCTGAGATGTCCAGCCTTGCTATATCGGTACGCGGCCAGCTCAAGGTATTGAATACCACCAGGGGGATCAAGTCCCGGTCGGGAATCCTGGTATCAATGGCAGATGCAATGGATGATAAAGCATCATCAAGCAGTCGGGCCGCTGTCTTTTGTATCTGTGCGTGATCCACCCTCGCATCATCATATACCTCCGGAACACTCGAGCCGGGAAGGATGTCATGGAAGTGGTTGAGCAGAAGTATCTTCCATGTCCGGGTCAACTCTCCCTGGGGGTATTGATTGCCGGCCAGCATGGCCGCAGTGCTTAAAACCTCTGCGCTTCGCATCATCTGCTCGCCCAGCCTGTTTGCCCGCTTGATCCAGGCATGTGTGGTCTGCACTCCACGGTGGAATTCCAGGTACATCTCATCGTTCCAGGTGGGGATGCGATCCGAGTATTTATCAAACTCATTGAACAGTTCGTGTGCCGTGGCCAGTTTGCCATAGCCCTGCTTCTCAAATGCAAGCTGGGTCTTGATCTCCGGCCTCAATGGCCCGTGGCCACCGTCACCAAGCCCGTAGAATATTCCTATCTCGCCCATGAATTCATCAGAAATCGCGGCCTCGATCTCGGAAGGGTCCGTGGCATAGTTCGCGACGAGTTCACTGCCGGGCTTGAGCAGGTATCTGGTGCTCTTGTACTTTTTGATCTCCCCCGTGGGAAACCATATAGGCAGAGGGCTGATCGGGCAGATGTGGGTGAGAATTTTCGTTCCATCCGGCGACTGCCAGTAAAAGAGGTGAAACGGAAAGATCGTGGTGTCATTCCAGGTGAGCTTGCTCGTCCACATATAGCGCGCACCGCTCTTGACCATGATCTGCGGCATGTTCCAGTTATACCCGAAAGAATCCAGGGCCCAGGAGATGTCGCTCATGTGCCCGAAATGTTCCAGGTAAAAGCGCTGGCCGTAAAGCCTGTGTCGGACAAAGCTCTCTCCGTCAGGCATGTTGCAGTCAGGCTCTATCCACATTCCGCCTACAATCTCAAACCGGCCTGCCTTTTCAGCGGCCACGATCTCCTGGAAAAGCTCCGGGTCATCCTCCATTACCCACTCGAAAAACTGAGGCGAGGACTGGGTAAAGTAGAACTCCGGAAATTTATCAATGTGCTTGAGCGCCCTGCGGAATGTCCGGATACATTTGGTGTGAGTCTGTGAAAGCCGCCATCGCCAGGCCGCATCAATGTGCGACTGCCCGATGGAATGCACGGAGAGCTGGTCCGGCTCAAGATCAGCATCCTTAAGCGCAGAAAGATACCAGCTTTTGACAAGAGCCTGTTTGACAGGGCTGACAAAAGTCGCATCATCTGCCTGAGAAGCCGGCAGAGCCAAGGCCAGCAAGCATACGGCCAATCCAATTATCAAGGCCTTTCGTTTCATCGGTCTACCCCCTTTGTCTTTGATTGACAACCCTCAAGGCTCCTCGTTTTCAATCACGAAGCGCCTTCTTTAAAGCCTGCACATAACTAACCGGCACAGTGCACTCGCCCAGAGCGCCTGGTCCGTGACTTTCACCATGATAGTCCGAACCTCCGGTGAGAAGAATTCCGCGGTCCTCGGCTATCCGGCGCAGTCTTTCTGAATCTTTCGGGCTAAGTTTGGGATGTATTACTTCCATGCCATCCAGTCCGCTCTCCAGAATTTCCAGGACCTCCGTTTCACCCTCGCGGCCTGTGAGAGGATGGGCCAGGATAGCAAGACCGCCTGCATCATGGATCAGATCAACCGCTTCTGCTGGCTTGATGTCGTATTTGTGAACATAGGCCTGGCAGTGTGTCCCGATGAATTTGTGAAACGCCTCATCAAAGCTTTGCACAGCCCCAATCTGAACAAGGGCGCGTGCCAAATGAGGTCTGCCTATCCTGCCTTTGCCTGCCAGCTTTTTCACATCCTCAAATTCAATGGAGAGCCCCTGGGCTTGTAATTTTTTTACCATCTTCTCGGCGCGACTACGGCGAGCCTCGGCAAACCTGGCAAGAGCCTGATTGAGCCCCGGGTTTTCCATGTCAATGAAGTATCCGAGGATATGGATGTCAAGGTTGTGAAACATGGTGCTCAATTCCGCTCCCGCTATGACCTCTATCTTGAATTCCTCTCCGGCCTTGACTGCCTCGCTTACCCCATTTATCGTATCATGATCTGTAAGGCTGATGACCGAAAGTCCTTTCTGGCTGGCCTTTCGCACCAGTTCGGCTGGCTCATCCTGGCCGTCCGAGAATATGGAATGGAGGTGCAGATCAGCTCTTGCTTCAGTAGATTCAGCCATCAGGACATCTCCAGCATGCGCCTTAGAGCTATCAAGGCCGGGTCCTTGATCTGCGGCGGCACAACTACCTGATGCCCCCAACTGTTCTCGCCTTGCTCCAGACTGTCCAGAACCCATAGTAAATTACGCAGGTTGATCTTTTGCATATTGGGGCATACTGATCGCTCAAGCGGCACAACCATCTTTTCTCCCTCATATTCACGGCCCAGTCGCTCGACCATGTGAATCTCCGTGCCCACGATTATGGTCGAGCCAGCCTGGGCTTCCCTGATATAATTGATGATACCCTCCGTGGAACCAGCCGCATCAGATGCATCCACAATCTCGCTCTCACACTCCGGATGCACCACGAGCAGGGCTCCGGGAAACTCAGCCTTGCGCTTTTCAACATGCTCTCTCTTGAAGAATGTATGCACATGACAATAGCCGCGCCAGAGAATCAGCTTGCTCTTTTTAATCATCTCATCCGTTGCTCCTCCGTGAGCGAGGCCTGGGTCCCAGACGAGCGCATCCTTGATGCCCAGCCTGGCTCCCGAATTCCTTCCCAGGTTTTCATCCGGAAAAAATAACACTTTCTCGCCCCTTTTGAAAGCCCAATTCATCACCTTTGTCGCATTCGATGATGTGCAGATAGCCCCGTCGTGATTTCCGCAAAATGCCTTCAGCTCGCCGTCTGAGTTGATGTAAGTGATCGGGATAACCTTCTCGCTTCCTGTTATCTCGGCGATGTCCTGCCATGCCCTGTTCACATCATCAATCTCTGCGAGGTCTGCAAGGGGGCATCCGGCACGCGTGTCTGGAATAAACACGGCCTGATCCGGCCTCGCCAGCATGGCCGCGCTTTCCGCCATGAAGTGAACACCGCAAAAAAGGATATAGCGCGCCTTCTGCTCAGAGGCTATCCGACTCAGTTTGAGCGAGTCTCCCCGGAAATCCGCGACATCAACTATCTCCTGGCGCTGGTAATGATGTGCAAGTATAACCAGGTCCTTGCCCATTTCCCTCTTGTGCGCGAGAATCCTACCCTTGAGCTTTTCTTCCGAAAGCCCGCGATAAAAATCAGGCATGATCTCCGGCTTCGTCATTTCAAAAACACCCTGGCAAGAATTTTCTCCGGGCGTATTACCTTGAAGCCGAGCCGTGCTATCTGAAGGCGGCATAGCCCGCATGATGAAGTGACCATCTCCAGGCCGCTATCCTTGATCGCCTCGGCCAGGGCCTGCCCGATCTTCCGGGACATGCTCTCGGTCTCCTTCTTGACCCCGAATACTCCTCCCAGGCCGCAGCACAGATCAGGAAGAAAATGAAGATTCAAGCCTGGAATTCTTTCCAGCACCATGGCCACATGATCCTCTGCATTAAGCGCGATCTCATGGCAGGGCCGGTGATATGCGAGACTCATCTCCGGCGACAGGGCTTTAATTCCCTCATCGCTCTTCCGGATAGCCCCGGCAAGAAACTCGAAAAAGCTTTTTGTCGCTCCCGCGATAAGTTCTCCTTCGTGGCCCAGCCAGATGGGGTATTCGTAGCGAAAGGTCAAGGCGCATCCCGGGCAGGCCGTTACCAGGAGGAATCCGGCATCGAGATACGGCTTGAGTTTTTGAGCAAGCCTGGATGCCCTTTCTCTGGCCGCGGCAAGATCATCAGTTGAGGCAAGCGGCAGGCCACAGCAAGGCAAGTCCGGAACCTCAAGTTCACTGCTCGTGCGGCGCAATATCTCCATGATCTCCTTTACCGAGCCGTCCTCTGAAGCATAGCGATCAAGACAGCCAGGATAATATAACACCTTGAGCGCAGAATTCTCCACTTTTGGTTTAATAATTCTTTTAGGCTTATCCAGAGTCAATCGCATGGAGACCCTGGGTATAGGCGCATCCTTGCTCATTCCAAGGGTTTTGGAAAGCAGGCGATGAGATAAGGATGAATCAAGGACAGGTTTTTCCAAAGAAGGGACAAGGCTTGCCATTCGCAGTATCTGCTCTATTCTGCCCATGGAGTAATCGCGGACAGAAAAGCCTTTACTCTTTCTTCGCTCGGCCCTTGCTTTCTGGACCAGGCGCGCCACCTCGACCCCGGTAGGGCACTGCCGGAGACAGCGCTGGCACGAGTAGCAGGCATCGAGGATCGCATCAAGGTTGCCGCTTTCCAGGTGCTCTTTAATGCCCAGGTCTTCGCGAGCCAGTGCGCGCACCATGCTTGCCTTACTGCGCGGAAGAAATTCTTCTCTCTCATCCGCGAGGAATGCCGGGCAGTAGGTCCGGCACAGGCCGCAACCGTGGCAAGCGAGGATCAGTTCGCGGGATGCTTTGCTCCAGAGCTCCCTGCTGAAGGGATGCGATGTGGTTATATCCGGGGAATTAAAACGCAGGTTTGAAACCGGGACCCTGTCCTCATTGCGGAATATCTTTCCGGGGTTCAGAATATTTTGAGAATCGAAAATTCTCTTGATCTCCCTGAACACCTGATATAGCTCTCCGAACTGGCGTTTTACATAGGGGGCGCGCAGTATCCCGTCGCCGTGTTCGCCGCTGATGCTTCCGCCGAGTGCAATCACCACCTGATATATTTCCTCGGCGATCTCCTGCATCCGTTTCCGGTCTTCGGGTTTTTCCAGGTCAAGCCGAGGATTGAGATGCAGGTTTCCGTCACCTGCATGACCGAGTATAGGCGCGGTGGTGCCATAGTGTGCCAGGATTTCCTGCACCTGTTTGAGGCCCTGAACCAGATTATCCGGTGGAATTACGATGTCCTCTACGAAGCGCGCCATGCGGCCCGGACCCCTGGCACGGTAGAGAATTGGAGAAGCGGCCTTGCGGACTTCCCAGAGCTGAGTCAACTCCCTCTCGGTCTTCGCGGGCCGGAACCCGAAAGCCAGCCTGCGTTCGCGGACCAGGTCGTTTTCCAGTTCGCGAAGCGGAACCCGGGCCTGGTCATGCGAATCAGCCTCGAACTCTACCAGGAGCAGACAGTCGAGCTTCTCAGGAAGAAGCTCTCTCAGTTCGGGCCGGTGCTCTCTGACCAGGATGGTGAATTCTTTATCCATGATCTCGAGTGCGGCTGGTGAATAATGGAGGATTCTGGCGATGGCCTCCCCTGCTTTATCCAGTTGGTCAAAAAAGAAGAGTGCTCCAAGCCGAACGCGTGGCAAGGGCAGGATGCGAATTCTTGCTCCGGTCACGATTGCGAGCGTGCCCTCGGAGCCTGTGATCAGCTTTACCAGATCAACCTTATCATCTTCAAGGACATCCCATACCAGGTATCCTGATGAGTTTTTCCCCCGCGGCCTGTAAGACTCGATCAGGGCCGCGTTTGATCTCAGCAAAGGCACTACCTCTCTATATATACTTTCTTCCAATAGGCTTTTTGTCTTTATCGCGTTTATATCCTTTTCTGAAAACACGGCAATGGTTCCGTCTGCGAGCACGACTTCCAGTTCATAAACATAGTTGCGGGTGCTTCCGTATTTGATGGAATGTGGGCCGCTTGAGTTGTTTGCGATCATGCCGCCGAGACTCGCATAACTCCCGCTCGATGGATCAGGCGGGAAATGAAGCTTGAATTTTTCAGCGGCCTGGTTAAGCCTTGAGAAGATCAATCCTGGCTCTACATGTGCGATGGCGCGGTCAGGATCAATCTTGACGAGGCGATTCATGAAGCGCGTGAAATCCAGGATGACCCCTTCGCCAATAGCCTGCCCGGCCGCTCCTGAGCCAGCGCCCCGTGCAGTTATCGGGATGCCCTCCTGGGAGCAGAATTGAATGATCCGCGCCACCTCGAGAGCCGAGCGAGGTCTTACCACTCCGAGCGGCTTGATCCTGTAAAGACAGGCCGCGGTTGAATACACCTCGCGGGATACATCATCAAAAAGCACATCCCCGCGGGTGAGCCTTTCCAGGTGATCCTTTATGGCCTGACTATTCATTGCCTGTGAAAGGGGGACACGGTCTTTTCAGAAACCTTGTAGAAATATTATTCCCTCTATCCTGACAAGAATTTTATCAATAAAACGGGCTTATTCCAAATACGCTCTCGGGAGCATGGCCTGAAAGAAATTTTTATCTAACAGCGAAATCGAATATAATTAGACATGATTTATTCTGGCCGGATGAAAAGGATAAGGAGAGAAGAGATGGAATACTTGAGGGGATTGTGTTTGATATTTCTTGCTTGTGCGGTTTTGATGAGCGGGTGTGCGCGTGAGAAGAAGGGCTTGAAATCGGAGGAGTCCCTCATCCGGTTTTCTGCTTTAGGAGATGTAATGCTTGACCGGGGAGTGCGTCGCGAGATAGAGAAAAACGGGCCGGATTGGCCGTTTTTGCAGGTGAATTCCTTTTTGGAAGACCGGGATTTTGTATACGCGAACCTGGAGACGGCCCTGGATCACGGGTGTCAGCCGCTTGCCAAGAAGGAGGTATTCCGCATGCCGGTTGAGCTGATAGGCGGTCTTTCCGGGTCCGGGATCAACATCTATAACCTTGCCAACGACCATAGCCTTGACTGCGGGAGGGAGTCCCTGATACAGATGATGAGCTGGCTTTCTGCATCAGGCTTTCATCCGGTGGGCGCCGGGCAGAACCAGGATCAGGCCAGAGCCCCGATATATCTCCTGCATGGAGGCATTACCCTGGGGATACTATCCTTCACCACTTTTCCGGTGGAAGGATCGGAATACTGCGAGGCTTGCGCGGGACCGAGCTATTATGATCGCGAGGCTCTGATCAGGTATATGGACGAAATGCAAAAGCGCTCCGATTACCGGGTCGTCACTTTTCATTGGGGATCGGAATACAGTCTGCTTCCGGATAGCTGGCAGGTGAAGCTGGCACACGAGGCTGTGGATTTCGGTGCGGACCTCGTGATCGGCCATGGCCCGCACCTGCTCCAGAGCATCGAGAAGGTAAGGGGGAAATGGATTATTTACAGCCTGGGTAATTTTGTTTACGATCAGATATTTCCCGGGGGCCAGGAAGGAGCGATCCTGTGTGCAGAGTTTCGCCCAGGGAGGATGATGAACCTGCGGTTATTGCCCCTGAGAATTCAGAATGGCCAGCCCGCGTTTGTCAGGGGAGAAGATGCCAGAAAGATTCTACAGGGTATCCTTGACCGATCGGCCCGGGAGGATAGAGGGCAAAGCACGATTATCGAGGACATACTTTATTTGAATTAAATGGAATTGTATTTTTGTTGCTCGCCTGGTGTTTGATAAGATTCCTGCGAAGCAGGGCATCAGTTGACTGTGGGCCGGTCAATGGACTGATCTTCTGCTGGCCGCGGCTCCTTGGATTCCTCGATGTCCTCCGGAGGCTCGCCACCCTTCGATGTCAGCTTTGAAAGGACATCCTTTGTCAGGCTGTGGCGGATAACCTGGTCCATGTGCTCGACCCTGATGATGTTCAAACCCTTCATCACCTGCCTGGGGACTTCGGGCAGGTCTTTCTCGTTGTCAACAGGGATTAGCACATCCTTGATGTCTCCGCGGTGCGCGGCGAGCAGTTTTTCCTTGAGCCCCCCGATGGGCAGGATTCGGCCCCTCAGTGTTATCTCGCCAGTCATAGCGACATCATGACGGACAGGCACCTTGGTCAAAGCGGAACAGATGGCCGTGGCCAGGGCTATACCGGCGGAGGGCCCGTCCTTGGGCGTAGCCCCTTCCGGGACATGAATATGGAAATCCTGTTTCTGATAGAAGTCCGGGTCCAGGCTCAATTCTTTCGCGCGTGAGCGAACATAGCTCATCGCGGCCTGAGCAGATTCCTGCATGATGTCACCAAGGTTCCCGGTGATCAGGAGTTTGCCCTTGCCCTGCACCACAGAGACTTCAATCATGAGCAGTTCACCGCCCATCTCTGTCCAGGCAAGACCGGTGGCCAGCCCGGTATAATCCCTTTCCTCTGCAACGCCGAAGCGGAACCTGGGCACCCCGAGATACTTGGGAATGTTTGATGCTGTGATGATTATCTCCTTGTCCTTGCCCTCCTTGACGATTTGCTTGGCCACCTTCCTGAAGATGCTTGCAAGCTCTCTCTCCAGGCTACGCACCCCAGCCTCTCTTGTATAGCGCCGGATGATCGTGAGAATCGCATTGTCCGAGATCGTAAGTTTCGCATCCTCCAGGCCGTGTTCCTTCTTTTGCTTGGAAACCAGCCAGTCCCTGCCTATCGCCAGCTTGTCCATCTCGGTGTATCCTTCGAGGCGAAGTGTCTCCATCCGGTCCTGGAGCGGCGCGGGAATGGTAGGAAGCTGATTCGCGGTTGTAACGAACATTACCTTGCTCAGATCATAATCGCAATCCAGGTAATGATCCTGGAACATGTGATTCTGCTCGGGGTCGAGCACCTCCATCAACGCGGCTGAAGGGTCTCCCCTGAAGTCCGTGCTCATCTTGTCCACCTCGTCGAGTAGAAATACCGGGTTGTTAACCCCGGCCCTGCGCATGCCCTGGATGATCTTGCCCGGAAGCGCGCCTATGTAGGTGCGGCGGTGCCCGCGAATCTCAGCCTCGTCCCTGACGCCTCCGAGGCTTATCCGGACGAACTTTCGCCCGGTGGCTCTTGCGATGGATTTGCCGAGCGAGGTCTTGCCCACTCCGGGAGGGCCCACGAGACAGAGTATAGGCCCCTTCATCTTGCCAACAAGCTTTTGCACCGCCAGGTATTCCACGATCCTCTCTTTGACCTTTTTCAGACCATAGTGATCCTCATCGAGAATCCGCTCAGCCTCAGTGATGTCAATCTTTTCCTCTGTACACTCATCCCAAGGCAAGCTGAGAATCCAGTCAATGTAGTTCCGAACCACGGTAGCCTCCGCGGCCATGGGCGACATCAGCTTGAACTTTTTCAACTCCCGCTTTACCTTGTCCGCGGCTTCTTCTGATAGCTTTTTCTTCTTCAGCCGTTCCTCCAACTCCTGGTACTCGTTCTTGAACTCGTCCTTGTCTCCCAGCTCCTTCTGGATCGCCCGCATCTGTTCGTTCAGGTAGTACTCCTTCTGCGTCCGCTCCATCTGCTTCTTCACGCGGGCGCGGATTTTCTTCTCCACCTGTAGAACCTCGATCTCCCCCTGCATCAACTCATAGAGCTTCTCAAGACGTCTGGCCGGATCATCTATCTCCAGGATTTCCTGCTTGTCTTCCAGTTTCAGGTTCAGGTGTGCGACTATGGTATCTGCCAGCCGGGCGGGCTCGTCAATGCTGGATACGCTGACCAGCATATCCGGGGGAATCTTCTTGTTGAGCTTGACATAGGTCTCAAAAGTTGCGTTGATCGAACGCATCAGGGCTTCTGTCTCAACACTGTTTTCCGCTGTCTCTTCCTTCTCCTCCACCTCGACCAGAAAGAAGTCTATCCGGGGAAGGTAGCTCAGGATACTGGCGCGCTTTTTACCTTCCACCAGCACCTTTATGGTTCCATCCGGGAGCCTGAGGAGCTGAATGATGGTGCCAAGTGTTCCGGTGCGGTAGATGTCCTCCGGGCCGGGATCATTGGACTTGGCACTTCGCTGGGCCGCAAGAAGGATGCCCTTGTCCTGGTTCATCGCTTCTTCCAGGGCGTTGATGCTCTTCTCCCTGCCTACGAAAAGCGGCACTACCATGTATGGAAACACCACAATATCGCGCAGTGGCAAAAGCGGAACCTTCTTCGTTTTTACGGGCGAAGAGAAATTTTTCTCATCATCCTTGATAAACATGGTTTACCTGCTTCCCTCGCGGATCATGCGATTTCCATCTCCTTTTCCAGTTCGAGAATTGGCTCCTCGCGATTGAGGATCACTTCCTCGCTGACCACGCAAGCACGGACATTTTTCTGGCTGGGAATGTCATACATTACATCAAGCATGACATCCTCCAGGATAGAGCGCAGACCGCGCGCCCCTGTCTTTCTGCGTATAGCTTCACGGGCCACGGCTCGAAGCGCGCCATCGGTGAATTTCAGCTTGACATTCTCGAAATCAAACAGCTTCTGATACTGCTTGATCAGCGCATTCTTGGGCTCTCGAAGAATCTGCACCAGCGCATCCTCTTCCAACTCATGGAGGCATGCGATCACCGGGATGCGGCCCACGAATTCCGGGATCATTCCATACTTGATCATGTCCTCCGGTTGAACCTGCTCCAGGATTTCACCCACCTCGCGGTCCTCTGGCCGACGGATGTCCGCGCCAAAGCCCACTCCGCCTGAGCTCACTCTCTGCTGGATGATCTTGTCCAGGCCGACAAATGCTCCGCCGCAGATGAACAGGATGTTATTGGTGTTGACATGCAGAAATTCCTGCTGGGGATGTTTGCGGCCTCCCTTTGGCGGCACCGCGGCAATAGTGCCCTCAAGCACCTTGAGAAGCGCCTGCTGAACGCCCTCCCCGGAAACATCCCTGGTGATGCTCGGATTCTCGGATTTCCTGCTAATCTTGTCAGCCTCGTCAATATAGACAATCCCTTTTTCAGCCCGCTCAACATCGTCGTCAGCATTGCGGAGCAAATTGAGAATGATGTTCTCTACATCCTCACCCACATAGCCAGCCTCGGTAAGGCAGGTCGCATCTGCGATGGTAAAAGGCACATCGAGAAACCGGGCCAGTGTCTGAGCAAGCAGGGTTTTGCCCGTGCCGGTAGGGCCGACAAGCAGGATGTTGGTCTTCTGCAGTTCCACCTCGCCCGCGGGGCCTTGCGAATATATCCGCTTGTAATGGTTATGCACGGCAACGGATAAAACCTTTTTCGCCTTCTCCTGGCCAATGACATATTGGTCCAGGAATTCCTTGATCTCGCTGGGAGTCGGAATCTGAGCGTGACCGAGGTAGAAGTCGCGCTCCTTCTCGGCCTCGTCCGCGATTATCTCGTTGCAAAGCTCGATGCATTCATCGCAGATATAAACCGTGGGCCCTGCGATAAGCTTCTTCACCTCACGCTGGCTCTTTCCGCAGAAAGAGCAGGTCAAATTATGAGTACCGTTTGCTTTTTTAGACAAGACTCCCTCTCTTTCTCAGTTTTTCTTTTTCTCCACGGTTTGGCTTTTCCGCTCCACCACCACTTTATCTATGATACCATATTTCTGGGCATCATTTCCATCCATGTAGAAGTCGCGTTCTGTATCGTGTGCGATTTGTTCCAGTGATTGTCCTGTATGCCTGGCCATGATCTCGTTAAGGCGCTCCCGAAGGCTGATGATTTCCCGTGCCTGAATGTCCACATCCGTGGCCTGGCCGGAGAAGGACCCCATAGGCTGATGTATCAGGATCCTGCCATGTGGCAGGGAATATCGCTTGCCCTTGGTCCCTGCCGCAAGAAGCAGGGCGCCCATGCTCGCGGCCTGGCCCATACACAGGGTGCTCACCGCGGGGCTGACATACTGCATGGTGTCATAGATTGCCAGGCCTGCGCTAACCACACCCCCCGGACAGTTGATATAAAGGTGAATATCCTTCTCCGGGTCCTCTGATTCGAGAAACAGCAACTGGGCAATGACCAGATTGGCCATATCATCGGTAATAGGAGTGCCGATAAAGATTATCCGGTCCTTCAGGAGCCGGGAGAAAATATCATAGGCCCGCTCGCCGCGGGGGGTTTGCTCAATGACAATCGGTATCAAGTTCATCTTTTCTCTTCCACGCTCTCCGTTTTTTCTGGATCAACCTGCCTGTCTTCTATTTTAGCCCTCTTTGCCAAAAAATCAAGCGTCTTTTGTTCAAGGAGATAGGCGTTGATCCTTGATCTGCTCTCCTCGTCTGCAAGACGGTCGCGCATTTTATCTGGATGAATACCCTCTTCCTTTGCAAGTTCCTCGATCCGGTTCCGGGTTTCATCCTCGGTGACCTCGATATTCTCCTGCCGGGAGATGGCCTCAAGCAGAAAGCCTGCCTGGACATCCCTCTCCGCCTGCTCGCGGAATTTCTCCGCAAGAGATTCGAATTCTTCCGGCTTGATCTCTCGTACTCCCATTTGTTGGAGGTTTTGCGCTGTCAACTCACGGGAACGCCGAATTACCATGGATGGCGGAACCGGAACCGGATTACCCTCCAGGAGCAGATCAAGAAGCCGCCTCTCAAACCGGATTCGGCTCAGGCGCTCGTAGTATCTCTTCAGGCTCTCCCTTGTCTTCTCGCGAAGCTCTTCCAGACTAGAGTATTCTCCGGCTTCGCGGGCAAGCTCATCATCCAACGGAGGCAGGATCTTTTCCTTGAGCTCCTTCAAGTGCACCGTGTATTCCACTTCTTTTCCAGCCAGATCAGTGCGCGGGTGATTCTCCGGGAAGCTCACGGTAAAAGTGCGGGCTTCAGAAACAACCATCCCTTCAAGATGAGAAGAGAGGTCCGGGATGTAAATATCCTCGCCAAGAGGATAAGGCATGTTCTCATGCTTTTCTGCGGGAAGCGGGTTTCCTGCTTGAGTGGCCTGAAAATCCAGAAGCAGGTAATCCCCTTTCCGCGCAGGCCGGGGAGAATCAGTGTCCTTGAAAACCGCATGCCGCTCTTGTATCTCGGATAATGCCTTATCCACCAACTCCTCACTGACGGAGTAAACCTCGCGATAGGTTTTCAGGTCATTATAATTCTTTGCTTCCACGCGGGGCCGGACCTCAATCCGCATTGTGTAGATAAAGGGTTGCTCCGCTTTCAACTCCCCTGGCTCTATTCGCGGTTCGGACACAGGCATAATCTGCTTTCGCTCCAGAGCTGTCTGGACTGTTTCCTTGATCAACTTCGAGGCCACGGTTTCAGTCACATAGTCATGAAACATGCGCTCCAGGTGCTTGCGAGGGACCTTTCCCGGGCGGAATCCAGGAACACGCGCCTTCTTGTTTACATCAGCGTAGGCATCCTCTATCTCGTCATCCACCCGCTCCCTGGGAACCTCGACCAGTATCTTTGTCTCCACAGGGCTTAACTCTTCCACATCCACTTTCATTTACACAGATTCCTTTCTGGTGCGAGGAGGGGGATTCGAACCCCCATGCCGAAGCACCGGATCCTAAATCCGGCGTGTCTGCCAGTTCCACCACCCTCGCGGGCAAGCAAAAGGGAGTCCGCGCTCCCGATCTCTATAAATGGCTGTCAGGGAATCGAACCCCGAACATGCTGATTAAAATCACGGGTCAACCCCTGAACAAAATGTCAAAAAGAACAAAAACTATCCTGATTAATAATAAATTTTACAATGATCCTCTTTGTTTGTCAATCAGCCAGGTTTCCATGCAGCGATTCCGCAAACCATCCCATTGATGATGAATAAGGTGGCTGGCT
>CAZOMR010000054.1:0-15139 GCA_964580655.1 uncultured bacterium | reverse complement strand
AACCCAAAAAAGGGGTTAAAAAAATGATTCACCAAATATGTCGCACACCCTTCAGAAATTCTTGACTTTTAATATCAACAAAGCGATAATAAGATTAAGATATGTGGGACTAAAAAGTTGCCAACAGTTTTAAGATCAGGAGGATATAGATTCTTCTTTTTCAGCAATGAAGGCCGCGAAGCCCCACATATACATATTGAAAGGGATGATGACTATGCTAAGTTTGCGCTGTCGCCGGTCAGGCTGTTGCGCTCAAAAGGCTTCAATTCGGTTGAATTGAATAAATTGCGAAAAACGGTTGAAGAACAAGAGGAATTTTTCAAGGAGAAATGGGATGAGCATTTCAGTGGCAAGGAAAGAGCCTAAAGCTGTTTCCATTGAGTTTACGGAACATGCCTTCAAGGTTAACCTGGCAGATGGAAGGGTGATCTCCGTTCCCCTGGAATGGTTTCCTGCCTTGCGGGATGCAGATCAGAAGCAAAGGAATAACTGGCGCTTAATCGGTGAAGGCATCGGAATTCACTGGCCAGACCTGGATGAGGACATCTCAATAGAGGGATTACTTATCTAGCGAGCCTCCACGGCGCCGCGGTGTGCACTATCCTCGGACACCTGGAAAAACTTGTAGCAGAAAACAAGGTCATATCCGAACCTGAAAACGCCCCGCCGGAAAAAAGAACCTATCACCTTGCCATCTCCACTCCGCTCCCCTTCTGACCCAAACCCGACTCTTCACTTCTAGTTCAACAATCCTTAAGTCCCAAGTGGAGGGCCTGTTGCCCAAATAATATTATGGAAAATATCATCTTTAAAAAACATCAAATCATTGGTTTAATGAATAATATTCGTAGGGGCAGGGCTTGCCCTGCCCGATTTTGGGCGCGGCAAGCCGCGCCCCTACATTTGGGCAACAGGCCCTGGAGCTCTGACCCCGAAACTGGCTTTTTTTATTGTCTTGTTCCGGAAAAGAGGAGTAGGCCGATTAAACCGAATATGATGTTTGCGATCCATGCTCCGAATGCAGGAGTGAATGTGCCGTTTTTAGCAAGAGATATGCTTTCGCCCATGATAGCAAAGTATGCGAAGCCAATGACAACAGCGAAAAGCAGGTTCAGGATAAGGCTTGATGCTCGCTTGGGCCGGAGGGCAAAGGGAATGGCCAGGAGAGCCATGATGACTGCGGCCACAGGAAGGGACTGTCGCACGCGGAGTTCGACCCAGAATTCACGATTATCAAGGCCGTGGCGCTGGATGCGCCTGAGATGCTTTCGGAGCTTCTTAGAGGTCAACTCCTCCGGCCCATACTCCTGCACCGTGAAGTCCCCCGGGTTTTCAGGGAGGGTAATCGCGGCTTCATCTAATTGCTCATACGATCCGGGAGAGCCGTTTTTGTAGTCCCAGACATGGACACCGGATAGTATCCACTCTTTATCCTCATAGACCGCACTGGCCGCGTGGATTTCCCGCGTCAGTTTCAGCTTTGGGCCAAATACATAGATGCGAAAGCCTTTCAGTCGCCCGCTGGCTATATCAGCCCGAAGAATTCGGTATACGACTAATCCTCCTTTTTCTCGCTCTCTTACATGCCAGACATATCCCGCTTGAGTCGCTTTCCCAGGTTTTTTTCCCCGCATGACACTCTCAAGCTCTTTGATCCTTGCATTAGCAGGGGGAACCAGGTAGGTTCCGAGAATCAGCATAATCAGCCCCACTCCCACGGAGCAGAGTAACAGGGGAAGAGCGAGCCGCAGGAGGCTTATGCCCGCGGCCTTTATCACCACGAGCTCGTGGCGTTGATCCAGCATGCCCAGGAGGATAGATACGGAAAGCAAAAGGGCCATGGGCATGGCCATGTAAATTATCCTGGGCTCCTCGTAGAGATACCGGAGTGCTATCAGGGAGACCGGCACATTCTCAGAGGCAAAGAAACGAGACAGGTTATCAAAGACCGCAAGCAGAAAAAAAAGAACAGCGATGGAGCCAAGCCCGATGACAAAGAATATGAAGAAGCTCTTGAACAGATACCGGTCAAGAATCCTCATTGCCGCCTCCGGAACCCTTCTTTCTCCGCTGACGGAGCAACTCCTGAAGCAGGAACATGTATTCTTCCAGCAGACTCAAAACCGGGATGGCCTTCTCCCGCCTCTTTAGCTCGAAGAGATAGATGCCTATGAAAAGGAAAAACGCGCTGGGAACCCAGAATGCGGCTGATGGCGGGATCATACCTTTCAGGGCAAGGGCCTTGCCAAGGATCATCAGGTAATAAAACAGCAGGGATACGAACATGCTCAGGATGACAGGCCGGAGCCTTCCTGACCGCGGGTTCTGCAATCCGAGAGGAAGGGCCCAGAGCGCGAGCAGGATGCAGGCACAGGGGAATGCAAGCCGCTCATTGAGCTCCAGCCGGAAGGTTTTAAGAGCATCCTGGTTCTTATCTCTCTCGAGCTCATTCAAAAGACCGGATTTAGCATCATGCTTCAAACGCCGGAGGCGCAGGATCAATCCCGGTAGATCGTTTTCCCTGGCCTCGGTCTTGATGTCCTGTTCCGAGCTTTTAGACTTGAGGTCCAGCCGGGTAAGACAATCTTGAAATTCCATCACCTGGTCGCGCTCATGTTCAAGATCATGCAGGTAAAGTAAGCCTTTTTTCAAAAGCAGAAAATTCTCAAGCCGCACCGGGTCATGCTGAAACCGGGCATCCTCGGCTACCACCAGCCCTGTTCTAACCGGGATCAGCCCTTCATCATCCTCGAAATCCTGGAATATCAATACCCCATGGAGACCTTCCGGGTCTTTGTCCCGGACATAAAAGACCTGATCGGGCAGGAGTTCCAGAAAGGTCCGGGTCGGCAGGGCAGACTGGGAGAGGGTCTTTACAATGGTATATTGCAGTTCCCGGGTTCTCCTGTTGGCCCCCGGCAGGAGGAACAGGGAGGTGTAAAGCGTAAGCAGGAATGAAAGGGATGCAAAGAGAAAAACCGGAACGGCTAGCTGATGAAGGCCGATGCCCGATGCTTTCATCACTATTATCTCGCTGTCCGAGCTAAGCCGCCCCACAGCGATCAGAACGGCGAATAAGGTCACGATCGGTATGATGATAAGAAGCAATACAGGGAGCAAGTAGATTGCCAGCCGAAGAATATCAAGAAGGCCCACGCCCCTGTTGATCGCCCATTCCGTGATCACGAGTATCTTCTGGATAAAAAAGATAAGGGTTATAATCACCATGCCCACGGCAAAAACACTGGCAATCTCGGAAAGCAGGTACCGGGATATGGTGCGCATGATCCGAAAACCTATTTTCCCCGTTTGATCGCAAGCCACTCAGAAAGAAGCCCCGGCGCGGATCGGACATTAAAAAACAGACTCGGACTGAGAAAACATTGGTGATAGCATGAACAGCGCGTCTCGGTTATCTTTTCTCGTAAATTCCCTGCGGCCTCGCTTCTCCAGAGTGCACGGATGTCGTAGTTGAATTCACGCAGGCTTCCAATCAATTCTCTCAAAAGCTCGCATGGAAAAAGATCGCCCTCGGGATAAATAACCCCGGCCAGCCGGCCGGCTGTGCAGGGAATCCTGAATTCTCCAGTCTGGAATATATCAAGTGCGAGCCGACGGAGGAGAATGTCCTTGGCATGGAGAATATCCCGGAAGAACCCGTACCCCGGGATCAGGCCCTTGCGGATGTCCCCTTCCATGAGATCGAGAAGTTCTTCCACCTTACGGGGGTCAAAATCCAGGGCCTCCTTCTCCTGGGGGTCTCCGCGGGTCAGGATCGGGTTGATCAGGTCAGGCTTCAGGTGATCCCGCGCATAAAGATATGTCTCCTCCAGGTGATCCTGGTTGAACCGGGACACGGTGATGTCCACAAGCAGGGTCAATTGCGGGAAGCTGGCTTTCAGCTTTTTCAAGCGATCAAGGCTCTCCACAGTCCTTTCAAAGAAACCCTCCACACCCCGGATCTCATCGTTGAGCTTGCCCACGCCTTCCAGGGGCAGGCCCACAGTGAACTGGCTTTCCGGGCAGGATGCCAGGACTTCCCTGGCAAGGGACTCCAACCTCTCCGGGAAAAAGCCCGAAGTGGCCAGGCCCAGGTTGACAGGCTGGTTGTGGCGATAGAAAATCTTCAGCAGGTCCGCAAGGTCCTCCCGCAAAAGCGGCTCACCGCCTGTGAGGGTTACCTGAAGCAGAGGCCCCATGTTTTTCGCTATACGCTCCACCTCCACTGGTTCGAGAACATTTTCCGCTCGGTTCAACTGACGCCAGTAAAAGCAGTGCTTGCATCGGCCCATGCACCGGGAGGTGACAAAGAATATCAGATAAATCGGATACGGCGCCTGCCGGGTGAAGAAATAGCGGGAGAAACGAAGGCTTCTCATCAAAGCCATGGCGACTTGCTCTCAAGGGGTCGGCCTGAGGCCAGGCCAACGAGGCCCATCACTGACCCGGCAGAGATAGCCGCAAAGCTTAGCCAGTGGAAAAGCACTGCATGAAAAACAAAGTTACCCTTCTTCCTATCATGAATGAACCGGTAGAAGGGATAGTTGACAACCGAGAGCACCAGAAGACAGAGAATTAAAATTGAGACGCCTCGATGAGTCAGGAGAAAAAGCAACAGGGCGAGAATCAAGGGATACATGGTGAGAATATTTATCCCGTTTCGGAGATTGGAGAAACCGTGTGAGTGCCGCCCTCTCTCCTTCCTGGTAAGATAAAGCTTGGTGCCCAGCACAGCTTTCCGGTAGTCATTGAAAAGCATGGACCGGAGTGTAAAGCGACGGGCATGGGCCCCGCGAAGCTCGCGCTGGTATGCGATCCGGTATCCTGCCATGGCCATTGCGTATCCCAGTTCCATGTCCTCTGCCGCGGCCCCGCTGTAGCCTTCGGGGAATCCTCCGACCTTCTCAAACACCTCTCTCCGCACCGCGCCCAGCGCACCCCAGAACCACTCAATCCGATCAGGGCTAAGCTCGTGATGATAAAAAGTAAAAAAGTTGTGATAAATCGAAACAGCATCCTTGACCGCTGGCAACTCAGAGTAAGTCCCCACAGCCGCATCAATCTCCGGACACTCGCGAAAAAGGCGGGCAACCCGGGATAATACCGAAGGCTCCAGGTAAACATCCGCATCCACGAACAAGAGAATCCCTCCATAGGAATTCCCGGCCCCCAGGTTCCGGGCCGCTCCCGCGCCCCTGTTTTCTTCCCGGCGAATGAGCCGGACAGGGAACCCTCCGGCAACCTCTGTGGTGCGGTCCGAGGAATGATCATCCACCACGATGACTTCAAAGTCCGTGAAATCTTTCTGGGATAAAATCGCCTCCAGACAGCCCGCGAGAGTGGCCTCGGCCTGATACGCAGGCACGATAACAGAAAGATATGGACTCTCAGACATCTCAAATTCCCAGGATGGTCAGGAAGGCGATCATGTTCTGTTTGAAATCCAGATAAGACCTGGTTTTGAAAAAACGGCGCATGAGGTAGCTCGGCCTTAGATAGAACCGGCGGTGTGCCTTTGAATAAAATTCCCTGATTTCATCCTCAGTCACCGTGGGCAGGTCCATTACCATCGTGTAAAGGTCGTAATCACTCCAGTTCTCGGTCTTGAGATACCCCTTTGATCTGGCCCAGTTGAATAACTCGGTGCCGGGAAACGGAGTGGTTATATCAAAGAGCACCATGTCCGGGTTGAGTGAGAGCGCGAAATTCATTGTCTTCTCCATGGTGTCCCTGGTTTCTCCCGGCAGGCCGAGCATGAAGCCGAGCAGTGTCTCAACCCCAACCTTGCGCGTGATAGCGACCACCTCTCGCACCTTTTCCAGATTAGTAGGCTTGTTTACCCCACGCAAGATTTCAGTGTCCGCCGATTCGATCCCGTAGGATACATGACGACAACCCGCATCCCTCATCACCCGTAGCAGGTCCTCGTTCACCATCTGAATGCGGGCAAAGCATGACCAGGTTAAATCCAGCCTCTCCTCTATCATCTTCTCGCAAAGGTCCTTGACCTTGCTCGGGAACTCGGTGAAGCTGTCGTCAAAGAAATAGATTTCCTTGATCTTGTAGCGGTCAATCAGTAGCTTGAGCTCGGCGATGATATTCTCCGAAGACCGCTTGCGCACTCGATGGCCGAAAAAGTTGTTGCAGTAAGAACATGAGCCTGAACAGCCTCGGGAGGTTATGACGCTGATGGCCGGAAGCCTTTTGTATCCTCCCAGCGCCGGTATGTAGCGACCGATCGGAAGCAGGTCGTATGATGGAAAGGGAAGGCTGTCAAGATCATGTATGTGTTCGCGATCAGGGTTGTGCACCACTTGGCCTTCGGCCCGAAAGCTCAATCCCGCAATCCTCTCAGGCGATACACCGGAGACCAACTCCGCCGTGGTTCTCTCTCCTTCACCGCGCACAACATAATCTACAGCGGGAACTCCAAAAATCTCTTCTGGAAGAACTGTCGGGTGCACGCCGCCCATGATGATCTTTGCTTGAGGCAGTTGATTGCGGACCGACTCCGCGATGCGGTAAGCATTATGGACAAGGTTTGTGGTGGCTGTTATCCCGACCCACTGGTATTTTTTCCCGGAAAGGCAGTTGGGAAGGTCGGAAACCGGGATGGACAAGGCGTTCATCTCCAGGATTTCCACCTGCATCCCCTGCTCGCGCAGGATCGAGGCAAGGTAGCCCAGGCTCAATGGCGGAAGCACCCCTCCGATCTTGGCCCAGATGTTCTGGCGCTTGATTCTCCAGGGAGGATTGATCAAAAGCACATTCACGGTATATCCCCTCCACCAGGCAGAGTGTTTTCTCTATGAAGGACTATCATTTCGACATCATGCTCCGGGTCCAGACGCTGGTAAAACCAATCTCCGAAGAATCGTGACCTGAAGCGTTTTATCACCCGGTATCCGTACTCGCCGGAGAGCAGGGAATTTAAGTGTCTTTCCACAGGGCTGGTGTCCTTATAAAATTTCTTGAACCCGCCGAAGACCCATGTATCAATGAAGATATAATTCGGAGACTTTTCTGCGATAATCTCTGGAGAGAGGTCCTGGGGCCAGATTCTTTCTACATGATCTATTCCGAGCGCTTCTCCGGGAGAGTATACACTGAAAAGAAGGGCCTGGGAATTGCCGGGGATGTTGGAAGAAATCCATGGTCCGATATGATCGAAATGGGCTATTGAAAAATTATAATAAGAGTTGATCCTGCAAACCTCTATGCCGAGCACGATGACGATCAAGAGCGCTGATGCGAACCGAAGAAGGTTTGAGCGCTTTTCCCAGAGGAATTTCAGGAAGCCGCTGGCAAAGACCACAAGCAGGGGAGCCATATAGAGGTGAATATAATAAGGGTAGCTCCCTTCAGCCTGCGAGGGCCATATGTAGGCAAAGCCGACCAGATTTGCAAAAAGGATCATCTTTGGTTTCCAGCGCACCTTGCGGATGTTCTCGGCCGCACCGAAGATGGATAGGAGATAAAGCGGAATGCCCATGAGAAAAGGCATAATAAAGAGGTAGTTGTAGAAATACCTGTCCAGCCACCAGTGATGAGGGTCAATGTGATAAAAGGAATGCCAGGCACTCATCCAGTAGAGCCAGCCGATGGTCTTGAGGCTGTTCTCCATGTCCCAGAACCAATAGGGCGAAGTGAGGAAAGCGGTTGCCGCGGCAACCAAGCCTGCGCCGAGAAAGCGCCGATCAACTAAAGCGGAGAGAAATCCCCGTTGATTCTCGATGACGGCCCGAAACATCGCGGCAAAAAAGAAGGAGAGAAGCAGGGCAAAGTTGAGTTTGGTGATTACTGTCAAGGCGGAGAATACCGCGGCGCCAGCGTAGTCTCGAAAGCGGCCGGTGCGGATCATCCGGAGTTGAAACCACCAGCTCATGGCTATGAAGAACTGGAGGAAAAGGTCTACCTTGGCCGTGTAGGATAAGGTGATATGCGCCGGGATAAGGGCGTAAAACACGGCTGACAGCAGACCCCAGTCCCGATCAAGAAATTCCCGTGCGAGAAGATACACAGCGATCACGCTCAATATTCCGAATACCAGTGACAGGCCGCGGGAAAGAAGCATCAGGGCTTGGCTTTTCTCGCTGAAAGATTTTGCCAGATGAAAGATGGGCTCTAAACTACGGGTCTTGATACAGGTGCGGGCTGTGCTGGAAAAAAAGTACCCGGCATAGATGGCCCCGTTAAGGTAAAAAGGTAATCCGGGATAGAGATTAAAATGCGGGTTCAGGGTTCGATCCTGAAACATCTTCAGCGTCACCCGGACAGTGCGAATCTCATCCTCATGGTAGAAATAAGGGATCAAACACCGAAAGTGAGGAACCCTTATCCCGAAGGCTACAACAAGGACCAAAGCCAGCAAGCTGTAGTGGACAAGGTTTTTTGCTCTTTCGCTCACTTTTTCTCACACAAACTTCAACCGGAAATGAGCCCATACGGCCTGGAAGAAATCTCTCTTTCGGGGCATTGCCTTAAGGATTCTAACCACCCGACGCAGGCTGAAATAGAAATTCCAATGCGCCAGCCGGTGAAGCCGGATAAGTCTTTGATCAGGGACTGCAGAAAGGTTTGCACTCAAACGGGAGTAAGAGGTGTCTTCCGGGTCATAGTGGACGGGGATGTTTTGCGCGGAAGCTATCCGGTGAACTTCTGTCCCGGGAAAGGGACTGAGCAGGGCAAAGCCAGCAGTGTGAAGCCTGGACCGACAGGCGAAGTTAATGGTGTCCCTGATTTGAGCCTCGGTCTCTCCCGGAAAGCCAAGCATGAAGAATCCATGGATGAAAATTCCAGCCCGATCCAACTCGGCTATCGTCTTTTTTATCCGCTCCAGGTCCAGTCTCTTGCGGATTAGCTTCTGGACATCCGCGGACCCGCTTTCGATCCCGATGTTGACCTTGTAAGTTCCAGCCTTGACCATGAGTTCAAGCATCTCATCGTCTATTTTATCCCCGCGCACCCCATTGGGGAAAGCCAATTTAATATCCAGGCCACTCGCTATGATGAGCCGGAGGATGTCCTTGGCCCTGGCCTCATTGCAATTGAAGCAATCGTCAATGATATGGAACTCACGAATTCTGTGGTCCTTGTAGAGTATCTCGATTTCGGCCATCACCTTTTCCGGTTTGCGTGTCCGGAGCTTTTTGCCGAAGATGTTATGACAATAAATACACTGGTAGGGGCAGGCACGGGAGGTGAATATCGTGGCGAGCTCCCTGCGCCAGCGTATGTCGTTTTGATTCAGCACCCTGTCGCTGAAATAACTGGAGAGGTCTACCATGTCCCAGGCTGGAAAAGGAATGGAATCGAGGTCCGCGATGAATTCCCGATCTGGCCCGCGGACCAGCTTTCCGTTACGCCGGGTGAGCGTTCCAGGAAGGCCTGAGAATTCACCGCCGTTTGCGGCCCTTGCCACCAATTCTGCAAAGGTGAGCTCCCCCTCGCCCAGGACCGCCGCATCAATGTTCCCGTCCTTAAGCACACCCTCCGGCTCGGCCGTGGGATAGGGGCCGCCAGCTATCTGCACAGCGCGCGGGACAAGGGACTTAACGAGAGCCGCAGTGTGGTGCAGGGAAGAAGCCTGAAAGTTCATGGCATGGATGCCTACGATCTCCGGGTGAAAATCACGGATCAAATCCGCGCGATCATCGGCCCGGCAACGCTCGATCATCAGATCGAGAATTTTTATCTCGTGTTCAGGCATCACTTTCCTGAGATATGAAGCAAGATACATCAGACCGTGCGGAGGGTATACCTGATACACAAAATTCTCGGGCCTTTCCACACCGGACTCTATCAACAAAACGCGTGTCATATATTATCCCTCATTGGGGTCAGCATCGGACCCTCCAGCCTTTACCGCGAACACTGTGATATGGCCGCCGTGAATGTTCATGGTTTTCACCAGCCATCGTAGCAATAAAAACCCTATAAGAACTAATCGGGATGGCCAGCCCTCCTTGTTCTGTTGGAGGAATTCGGGAATCAAGAGTGAGCTCTCACGGCGGACAATGCGGAATTTTGTCTTGTCCAATAAGAGCGCCAGGGTTCGGGGAGAATACTCGTAGAGATGATAAGGTGGCAAGTGAGGTTCATCTTTTGAGACCTTCAAGGACTGCAAAAGCCTGGCATCGAGCCTTCCCATGGTCCAGCTCCAGGGCAAGCGGCGAAATAACCGGTAATAAAAAGAGTTGACATACACCGGCACCTTGATTACCGCGATGCCGTCATCCTTGAGCACCCGGCGCATCTCTTGAAGGAATACTACCGGATCCGGCTCGTGCTCCAGCAGGTCTCCGAGAAAGACCACATCAAAACTCCGGGCAGGAAGGTTCACCTCTACGAGCCGGCCCTCGTGAACGGTCAGCCCGAATTGATCCTTCGCTGTCCTTGCGGCCCACGCCGAGATGTCCACGCCCTCTGCATCGTAGCCGGCCCTTCGAGTGTAATTGAGAAAACTGCCGGCGGCACATCCTACCTCCAGAAAGCGCCCGGATTTTTTAAATTCCTGAATCATGGCCAGGGTCTCGCGATATTCCTCCACACGACTCGCCTCGGTCTCAAGATAATTCCCCTGGCGTATTCCACAAGAAAAATCGGAATAAAAGTATTCCTCACCGTAAAGACCGCGAACGACCTCCAATGAGGGGGGCGGATGAGTAAAGACAAGTCCGCAATCAGAGCACTGCCATAAATCAAAGAATTCCTTGCCTATGGCATATACTCGACGGAGATAGAGGCGGTGATCCTTGCATCCGCAGACAGGACAGATTTCAATATGGCTCATTGCTTGTATTTGATCTCCAGATACTCGTCTTTTTTCAGCACCTGCTCCAGGTCATAATTCGCTCCGAGCAGGTTGAGTGCGGCGCGAAGCCCGGTCTCCATTGAGTGGTCAAGGTTGTTGTAGATGAACATGCCATAACGGCCGATCAGGGTAAGATTGGAGAATCTTGTGACGAATTGCTTGATGATATTCAGCGGCTGTTCGTGCCCGATCTCATGCATGGGATATGCCTTGCGAGCCCGCACCACGCATGAGTCAATCACCTGATGGGCCGCAGGCGGGGAGAGCTTTATCCGGCGAAATTGTTCCAGTGTAAACTCAGTCAGGTCATTGTCAGCCATGTGCCAGATCGGGTCTGTCTCGAAGCAGAAGTATTCAAAAACCAGGCTGGTCTTGCCCGGTGGGCTCATCGCCGGACTCCAGTTGGTTGGCTCGTGGAGACGGCCGAATGCTATCTCAGGGTCAGGGATATAAATCCAGGTGTCTTCAGTGATGCGATCCACCCCGAACATCAAAACAACTATCAGGAGATCGCGATACCGCAATGACCGCGCCGCATTCTGCACATCCTCCGGCGCAGGCGGATCACAACTCAGCACTAACTCGGTCACTGGAATGCTGGAAAAAAAGTGAGTCCCTTCTTCCAGGTATGGCTCGCGGCCATAGGGCCTGATCTCTACCGCCTTGATCTTTTGCCCGTCATGGATTACCTTCTCCACCTTGCTCAAGAGCCTGACCTCGTTTTTCTTTTGAATCTCCTGGGCCAGCCGGGCACTGATCCGGCCTATTCCATGCGCCGGATATCTGAATTGCGGAATAAGACTCACCGGACCTTTATCACGGGAAGGAAAGAGCGTCTCGCGGATCGTAGAAAGGAGGTTCATCCCCTTGATCCGCTGAGCCGCCCAGACAGCAGAGCCCTCCGAGCAGGGAACTCCCCATACCTTTTCGGTATAGTGCTTGAAGAAAAACTCATACATGGTCTTGCCGAACTGGCTTATCATCCAGTCCTCTAAAGTCATGATCTCTGGCCGTGGATACCGTAATTTTTCCCTGAGAAAGGAGTAGAGAATCTTCGCGGATTTGAATATCCCCAGCCCCCGAAATGCGTTGAGAAAGGTTGGAGGATAGTCAAAATATTTATCCAGGAAATAAATCTTGCTGGAGCGATTGACATCTATCAACTCATCCACCATCAGGTTCTTGATGAACTCATCCAGCTCGTTTTGCTTTGTGAAAAAGCGGTGTCCCCCCAGGTCGAAGAGAAATCCGTGATGTGAGTGAGTGCGGGAAAGACCGCCAACCCCGTTGTCCTTCTCTAAAACAACACATGTCTTTTTACGGTCTGAAAGAATCTTGCCCGCGGCAAGACCGGCCGGCCCACCCCCCAGTATCACCACCTTCATATCCTTCTCTCTCGACACCTTCCCCTCCTCGTCCCCTTGAGCCGGATTAAGCCACCCAATAGCCGTTTATGAACATCACCCCGAAGAGGGCACAAAGGCCAGCGCTTATAAAGGTAAAAACTAATTGAAAGCCCGGATACCTCTCGGCCCAGCGCGCCAGCACGATGAACATGGGCAGGCATTGAACCTGGTAGCGAAGATAAGAATGATTGCCATTGGAGGTCTGGTAGATAAAAAACAGGATCATCCACAGGACATAAGAACGGCGATAGCCGCGAAGCGAGCCAAGTATAACGAGAAATAGCAGGCAGTGAAGAGGGAGCTCCTTCATCCAGACATGCCAGCCCTTGTGATATGTCTCGGCCAGCATGTGCCACGGCCAGCCTATATGCCCGTAAACATTAGCCTCATGTACATGAAAGAAGGCAAACGGGTCTCCCGCCACCTGACTGAATGTTAATAGCACAAGGCCGCCTCCCGCGGGAATAAGGGCTAACCACCAGATCCCGGGACGAGTCAGGAGGGCATGAAGGCCTTCCCGGATATTCCTCCCACCAAGCACCCCCTCCACCGGCGCTGGCCCTGGCAGGTGGTTATAGGTTCGACGGAGAAACTCATACCCGAGCGGAGCAAGCAGGATAAGACCATCCAGCCGGGCCAGACTGGCTCCCATTCCCATTATGCCGGAGAAAAACCAGCGATCCACCCGCGCAAAGTAAATGGCCGAGGCCGCGAAGAAGAGAAACATGCTCTCGTTGAAAACACCGGTCATGGAATATGCCCCGGGATGAATGGATGCGAAAAGCACTGCCTTGAATGCAGGGCCTGAATCAAAATCCAGCCGGACAAGGGCATAGAGAAAGACACCATAGAGGAAATAACAGAGGTTTGAGACTAGTATTCCGGCAAGCACAAAACTCCGGACAGGATATCGCAAGAGACGAATAGTCCAGCCGAGCAAAGGCCAGTGTCTGTATCCGTAATTCCTTTCTACGCCGTCCTTGTATCCCAACTCGTCCATGACCTTGAGCCGTTCGGTCTCCTGCTCGAGATCGTAGTCCCCCTTTGCCAGTCTCCGGTATCCGAGTGCCGCGAGCCGGATATACCATGCGCCGTCGAAATTAGCGAGGTTCTGGAAAAAAGTTGTCTGAGGCCGGGTCATCCAGATGTCAGCCTGGTAGCTTGCACCGGGAATGAATTTCCAGCCATAAAAGAGAATCAGGATAAAGCCAAGTTTTAAGAAGACCAAAAAAAAGAGAAGCCTTTGCCACTCGGCCCGTGTGATCCTCGATTCTGACATCTATTATTACCGCAGGTTGCGCTGGTAGACTCTGGCCAGCAGGCCTAAAGTGTAGCCGGGCCGGCGGATGAGCAGATCAACCACAGCCTTTTTGAAGAATATCCATGGATGGCGGAAGAAGGCTATGAAGTTGTACTTGAGAAACTCCCGGCCAGCCATCCGTTCCAACTCATTGGCTTTGAGTATACCTGGCTTAAAACTCGAGCGGGTGAAGGAGACATTTTCAAAGTTGAATCCCGGCATGAGCAGATCCGCCTCTTTGGCGATCCTGTAGAGCTCGGTGCCTGGAAGGGGATTGGCGATGAAGAAGTAGGCCATGTCGGTTCTGGCCTTGCGTGCGAAATGGAAGGTCTCGTGCATCTGCTCCAGTGTCTCTCCGGGAAAGCCGAATATGTAGAAGGCATTAGTGCGAATGCCCTTGGATCGGATGAGCTCGGTCATCCCCAATGCCCGATCCAGCTTGATGGGCTTCTTGATGATCTTGTCAATTACCTCCTGGCTTCCGCTTTCAAAGGCCAGGGTCATCTCATAACACCCAGCGGCCTTCATCAGGTCAATCAACTCCTCGTCCAGAGTCCAGATGGCAACGCCGTTAGGCATGTTGAAGTGAATCTTATATCCGCGTTCCATAATCCCTCGAAAGATGGCCTTGGCGCGATTCCGGTTCGCGGTAATGTTGTCATCCTCGAATTGTATCTCCTTGATACCCCAATGCTCGATCAACTCCCCGATCTCATCCAGGACATTCTCCGCCGAGCGTGCACGAAACCGGTGGCCCCAGAACAGGGAGCTGGAGCAAAAAGTACACCTGGCAGGGCAACCGCGAGATGTGATTACAGGCATGTTCAGCTTCGACTTCTGGCTGAAGCTGTGAGGGACATTGATCTTGGTATAAAGAGACATGGGCAAAAGGTCCCAGGCAGGAAAAGGAATGCTATCCAGATCCTTGATAAACCTGGTCCTGGGATTAACTTTAATCCGGCCATCCTTCTTGAAGGCCAGACCATCAATATCATCAAGGCTTTGTCCTTGATTAAGATGCTGGATTGTCTCCTTCAATGTGACCTCGCCCTCACCAAGACAGATCATGTCAAGGGACTCCTCCTCAAGACAATGCTCGGGAAGAAATGTGGGATAAGTGCCGCCGGTGATGGTGATGATCTCCGGATTGATCTCCTTCACCAGCCGCGTGATACGGCGAATTACTGGAAAAACCGATGAGAAAAGACAGGTGATGCCAACCATCTGCGGCTGGAACTCCTCGATCCGCCTTCGGATTTCATTAATGTCCGAACCAAAGGTGATAAATTCATCGTCAAGGGTGTCCTCGTTATTAAAGCCCTCAGAAACTGCATCCATGATCTTGACTTCAACATCGTTACGGATCATCGCCGCAAGATAGCTCACCCCCAATGGAGCAAAGACAAGCTTCATCGTCTCCCGATATAACCGGATGGGCGGAAAAAGCAGGAAAACCCTCTCAATTCTAGGCCCAGAATTCACCATGTTTTTGACAAATGAATACAAGAAAAAGTTTTTACCATACTAACATTTTTCTGGAATTGAAGCAATGCCCGACCATTTACTGGGTGTGCGACATAAATGGTGACTATCCGTGAAATATACGGCTCCTCTTGAGAA
>CAZOMR010000053.1:0-15219 GCA_964580655.1 uncultured bacterium | reverse complement strand
CCTGCGCCAAGGTTTTGGCAGGCATGAATGACAGCCCTGGTTAAAGGGGCACATGTGGGGACGAAGAACTGATTTCAAGAGGTTGGCGGTAGGGGCGACCCAGACGGGCTGTAGGCCGACTGGTCTCCCTTACAATGGGCAAAACCCGCTATTGTGCCGCAGGCTCTGTTATTAGACTTACAGAAAAATCAGGGTGATTTTTGGGGAATGTCCTGGTCAATATAGTCTTGAACCGCTGGCATGCCTGTGTTATCTTTACTTAGTAAAGTGTCCACGGATATTCTGGGAATCTCGGCTTTTTATCATGACAGCGCGGCGTGCCTTGTGCGTGATGGCGAGGTTATTGCCGCGGCGCAGGAGGAGAGGTTTACTCGAAGGAAGCATGATCCGGAGTTTCCGGAGAATGCCATCCGCTTCTGCCTGTCCGCAGGGGGCATCCGTGGGGATGATCTTTCTTATGTAGCTTTCTACGACAAGCCCTTTATCAAGTTCGAGCGTCTCCTCAAGACCTATCTCATGTATGCCCCTCTCGGGATACGAAGTTTTTCTCTTGCCATGCCGCTCTGGCTCAAGCGCAAACTCTGGATTCGGGAGCTGATCCAGGATGGCCTGGGATTCAAAGGCAAGATTCTCTTCCCGGAACATCACGACTCTCACGCGGCCAGTGCGTTTTACCCTTCGCCATTTTTCGAGGCCGCTTTTATCACCCTGGACGGGGTGGGCGAATGGACTACCACAAGCTACGGCACTGGAAAGGGAAACGGGTTTAAAATTCTTGCGGAGATCAAGTTTCCGCATTCACTTGGCCTGCTTTACTCGGCCTTTACATATTTCACCGGCTTCAGGGTCAACTCCGGGGAATACAAGCTCATGGGCCTTGCCCCTTACGGAGAGCCGCGCTATGTGGACCTGATAAAAAATGACTTGATTGACATAAGGGACGACGGCTCATTCAAACTCAACCTCAAATACTTCAACTACATGATCGGCCTGACAATGACCAACTCCAGATTCTCCCGGCTATTCGGAGGGCCGCCTAGAG
The DNA here is from genome assembly GCA_964580655.1 of uncultured bacterium. Classification (GTDB taxonomy): domain Bacteria; phylum RBG-13-61-14; class RBG-13-61-14; order RBG-13-61-14; family CAZOMR01; genus CAZOMR01. The sequence continues at coordinate 14,177 of CAZOMR010000053.1, read as the reverse complement.
TTCCTGAGACCGAGATCACCCAGCGTGAGATGGACCTTGCCCGGTCAGTGCAGGAGGTAATAGAGGAGGTCATGCTCAAGATGTCCCGGCATGTGTACAGTGTCACGGGCCAGAAGAACCTGTGTCTGGCAGGAGGCGTGGCATTGAACTGCGTGGGCAACGGCAGGGTCCTGCGTGAGGGCCCTTTTGAGAACATCTGGATCCAGCCTGCCGCAGGGGATGCAGGAGGGGCACTCGGAGCGGCACTCCAGGTCTGGTACAGGTATCTTGGTAATCCAAGGACGACTGACGGGGTTCATGACAAACAGGGAGCAAGCCTGCTTGGACCGGAATTCTCGGAGGACCAGATAGAAAAATTTCTGGAGGAAAATAAAATTCCCTATAAGAAGATTCCCGCGGAAAAGATTCCACGCAGGATAGCCGAGCTGATCGCGGATCAAAAGGTCATCGGATGGTTTCAGGGAAGGATGGAGTTCGGGCCACGGGCATTGGGGGCCCGGAGTATTCTCGGAGATGCCAGGAGCCGGGACATGCAGAGTCTCATCAACCGGAAGATCAAGTTTCGAGAGTCCTTCCGGCCTTTTGCCCCGACTGTGCTTCGGGAAGAGGTATCCAATTATTTCGAGATAGAGGCTGAAAGCCCGTACATGCTTTTGACCGCTCCGGTAAAAAGTGAGCGTAGAAGGCAGATGACAGACCATGAGCGCAGGCTCTTCGGCTTGGAGAAACTAAAAGTAAAGCGCTCTGACATCCCCGCGGTAACGCATGTGGATTATTCAGCCCGCTTACAGACCGTCTCAAACGAGGATAACCCCGTATTTCACGAGATGATAAAAAGCTTCAAGGACCTTACCGGTTGCCCGGTAGTCATCAATACATCCTTCAATGTCAGGGGTGAGCCCATAGTGTGCACACCGGAACATGCTTACAAATGCTTCATGAGAACTAAAATGGATTTTCTCGTTATGGGACCATTCATCCTGGATAAAAACGACCAGCCGGAATGGCATGAAAAAATCAACTGGCAAAAACAATTCCCGCCGGACTGAGCATATCTTCAGACTTGAGCCCTGAGACCTGAGGGGTAAAATTAGAATTTTGACTATGAACTTTTATATCTTGACAGAGCGCTGATCAGTGAAGGAAGTTGGGGGCAACGCATTACTTAACACTTAACGCCTCCATATTTCTTTTCCAGTCTTCTTGTTTCAGTTTATTTTCAATAATTCTTGCGGCGGGGTGATGGAATGCTCGCGGTCGGGTTTTTTCAACGTTGTTTCAACGTTCCTCACCGCTTTCTAGTATTATATGAGTCTTTCACATCTTTGAATATTTTGTCAAGAAAGAATCACCCTCACCTCAATCCTCTCCCGTCAAGGGAGAGGAAGCTGTTTGTATCTGTGTAATCTGTGGATAATTTTTCTTTTTCTTTGCGTCCTTTGCGTCTGCTACGCATCTGTAGGATTCTCCGGATCTGCAGGATTTGCGGTGACTATTTATTTTTTGATTCGGCGGCTGAGAGGATGCGAGCTAGTCGGCTGGTTTTGGGTGAGGGCTTGAGTGATTTCTGGATGATTTCCGGAGAATAGTTTTCCGCGAGGAATGATCCTATGTCTATCCTCGTAGCCCAGCAGTTTATAATTATGCGGCAGAATGGTTCTCCGGATGTGCGGCAATACTTGAAGATGACCTCTCCGCCTATCCGGGGACAGCGGATGGTTTGATTGTCGTATTTCTCATCCATGACAAGTCCTTTCTCAGATTTCAAAGATTAAACCACCAAGACACTAAATTCTTTTTTCAATGAAAAGGTATTTGAGGATGTCTAGAAAGGAGCGCGTGTAATATTTGAAGCCGTGCCAGCTCATGGCCTTTGGAAGGGTTTTCCAGATAAAAGATGGCCGGATAAAGAACTGTCGGAAGAGGCGGTTTTGTAGGCGGACGAGCTTTCTGCCGGAGAAATTTTCGGTATGCCAGCTTGGGATGCTGTGTAGATGGTTGAATGTCTCCCACCGCTCCTCGTCAATGTAGTCGCCATTCTTCATTATCCGGTATAACTCTGTTCCGGGATATGGCACGGCCACTGCCACAGCCATAAGCTCGGTATCAATCTCCTTCATAAGCTTCAAAGACATCTCCAGGTCTTCCTTTGTCTCAGAGGGGTGAGAGGCGACCATGAAGAAGGCGGTGGTTATGATGCCGGCCTCGTGCGCCCATTGAAACGCGTTTCGGATCTGGTCCAGGGTTATCTCCTTGTGGATCAGCTTCAGGATGCGTGGACTTCCCGACTCCACTCCGAAAGCTATCTTTTGACAACCGGAGTCGGCCATCATCTGTATCATCTCCCGGTTGACCGCATTTACCCTCGTGTCGCAGTCCCATGTGATCCCTCGTTCCTTGAAGCCGCGACAGAGGTCAAAAAGCCGCGACGGCCTGTATGTAAAGGTATCATCATCCACAGTGTAATGGCGGTATCCCCATTTGCTCATACACTGGTCAACCTCTCCGAGCACATGTTCAGCGCTTCTTGCCCGAACCTTGCGTCCGAAGACAAGATGCGAAGCGCAAAAGCTACATCGGTCCGGACAGCCGCGTGTGGTAAAGAGTTCGGTGCTTCGGTGCAATGTGGCGTCCAGGCCGGGAGAGCTGGCGCCCTTGTAAAGGGAATGGTCAATCAGGTGTCGGGCCGGATACGGCAACTCATCCAGGTTATCCATCGGGGGCCGGGGGTCTTCTATGACCGGGCTTGAGCTCCTGCGCCATGCAGTTCCCAGAACTCCTTCCAGGCCGCGCCCCTTGGAAATCCTGGCACAGATTTCGGCAAGGGTAAGCTCGCCCTCTCCAACTACCACGGCATCGAAATTCGCAAACTCCTCAAGAGTTCGCTCCGGAATAGCGGACACATGCGGCCCACCCACGACTGTGAAGGTTTCTGGAGACTCCGACTTGATCCAGCCCATGATAGTATTCGCGGTCTTTATGTTGCATGTGAGGGCTGTGATACCGGCAAGACCGGGATTGCTTCTCCCTGTCTTTTCCCTCACGATCTCCCCGGAAAAATCCTGGACCTCAAAATCCCAGACCTCGCATTGAAACCCGCTTTTCTCAAGCACCGCGGCAAGCATGAGTAGATTGACGGGATGCTGGACCATGCTCCGCTCCAGAGCACCCTGGACTTTGGGGGGCCGGATAAGGATGACTCTCATGTGGTCTCGATCCTGGGTTTTCCCTGGGAACCGGATGACCGGGATTTGATTTCCAGATAGATCAATGCGCCTAGAGAGACGATCATAATCGGGACGCCGATGGCTTGCGATGTGGAAAGGTTCAGAGCCTGAATGTGTCCGCGAGGATCGGCCCGGTAGTATTCAAGAACAAACCTTGCGGCCGCGTAAAAGAGGAACATGCACCAGACGACCTGGCCGTTTCTGCGCTTTATTCGGCTGAGTAATATCAGGAGCACGGCGATGATGGCCGCGGTGATAGAGGAATAGATAGGGGTTGGATGCACTGGCACGCCGTCCAGGTGGAGTGGCAGGCGGCCAGGGGGATAGACCACTGCCCATGGAAGATCAGGGGGCGCGGCTTTGCCGTAGCAACAGCCATTGAGGAAGCAACCGATCCGGCCTACTGCAAGAGCGATCATGGCCACAGGCGCAAGCAGGTCAGCCCATTTGCCCAGGTTCAGCTTGTGATATTTAATGAAGACCACACAGGTAATAATGGCAAGGATGAACCCGCCGTAATAGACCAGGCCCCCCTGCCAGATCTTAAAAACAGCTACCGGATCATGGATAAACCGCCTCCAATCAACTATCACATGCAAAACCCGGGCCCCGATAATGGCAGATATAAAAATGTAAAGAGCCAAGTCAACTATCTTGTCCGGGTCCTCGCCAAGGCGTCTGGCCTCGAGATAGGCATAAATGAACCCGGCGAAAAAAGCCAGGACAACAAAAAGGCTGTATGAATAAATTGGAACATGTCCGACATTGAATAACACGGGATGCATTCAATCCGCCTCCTCGGTCCACTCTTCAGGCGGAATATCCTCGGCAACAGTTTCTTCTTCCTCATCAGGCATCGGCCCCGGGGCAAAGATGGTGTCCAGGATCAGGATGATGATTCCTATCGTGATCGCGGTATCCGCGAGATTGAAGGTAGGCCAGTAATACTGGTGGTAATGCATGTTAATGAAATCCACCACATAACCCCAGCGGAAGCGGTCAATCAGGTTTCCCGCGGCTCCAGCCAGGATCAATGATAATGCGACCGGGAGAAAAAGCGCTTTTGCCCGGGTCTGGCGGAAGAGATGAAAGATGATGAAGATAGCTATTGCGGATATGCCTATGAAAATCGGGGTGCGCCAAGAGCTTTCCAGGTTATTCAATAACCCGAAAGCTATGCCCCGGTTCTGCACCAGCACCATGTCAAGGTAGCGTGGAACGACCGTAACTATGTTTCCACCATCCAGTGCCAGTTGGGCCAGGGTCTTGGTTACCTGGTCCGCGATAATAACACCAGGGGTGAGAAGGATCAGAATCCAGTGTTTGCGATGCAACATCTTTTAATCACCTTGAATCTTTCTATCACAATTCTTCCGGCCCTGCTATTTTTCCCAGGACAGCACTCGCCGCGGCCACGGCTGGTCCGGAAAGGTAGACCTCGCTCCCCGGATGGCCCATGCGTCCTGTGAAGTTGCGGTTGGTAGTCGCCACGGCCCGCTCGCCCTCTGCCAGAACCCCCATGTGGCCTCCCAGGCAGGGACCGCAAGTGGGCGGACTGATGATTGCCCCGGCCCGGTGGAACACCTCAATCAGGCCCTCGTGAAGAGCCTGTCCGTAAATATCCCTGGTTGCAGGGATGATGATGAGTCTGATCCCTTCCTTGATCCGGCGGCCTTGCAGGATTTGCGCGGCCTGTCTGAGGTCATCCAGCCAACCATTGGTGCAGGACCCGATAACCACCTGGTCAATGGAGATGTTATTCACCTCGGAAATCGGCCTTGCATTTTCCGGAGAAGGAGGAATGGCGACCTGGAGTTCAATCTGTGCCAGGTCAAACTCGATCGTATCCACATACTCCGCATCCTCGTCGCTCGCAAAGACCTCTGCACCACAGGTGGAACGGTCTTTGAGATAGTCCATGGTCTTCTCATCAGGGGCCATGATGCCGTTCTTTGCGCCAGCCTCGATCGCCATGTTGCACATGGTGAATCGGCCCACCTGGGAAAGCTCAGAGATAGCAGGGCCTGTGAATTCCATTGCCTTATAGCGCGCGCCGTCCACACCGATCCTGCCGATGGTATAAAGGATGATGTCCTTGCCTCCAACCCATGCCCGCGGCTTTCCATGATATATCAGGCGCATGCTTTCCGGCACCTTGAACCAGCATTTCCCGGTTATCAGCGCCGCGGCAAGGTCTGTCGAGCCGACCCCGGTGGCAAACGCGCCGAGTGCCCCGTAAGTGCAGGTATGGCTGTCCGCGCCTATGACCAGGTCCCGAGGCATGATCAGCCCGGCCTCTGGCAGGAGCGCATGCTCGATCCCCTGACCGGCATCAAAAAAATTTTTTATCCTGAGCCTTGCCGCGAATTCACGAACCCGCTTTGACTGCTCTGCGGCCATCACATCCCTTGCCGGAACAAAATGATCATTAACCAGCGCGACCTTGTCCGGGTCGAAAACCTCTTCGGCGCAGGCCAGCTCGAACTGCTCAATCGCCAGGGGCGCGGTTATATCATTCGCAAGAACCAGGTCAACACCAGCCTCAATTAACTCGCCAGGCCTCACTCTCTCCATTCCAGCATGGGCGGAAAGAATCTTCTCGCTGATTGTCATTCCCATCTTATCTCAACTATTGCATTCGAAAATAAAATATCTTACCGCAAATCCTCCAGACTTTTAAAGGGACGCAAATAACGCAAAGTGTTAAAAATAATAATTTTTCCTGGTTTCAAATTTCTCGTTTTTTATTATCACTTTACAAATGAAGGTCTGATCCTCTGCGATCTTTGCGTCTTAGCGATTAAATCATGTAACCTTCAAGAGGCAAAGACTTGATTTACGGCGCTTGCCTGTGGATGGCTGAAAGGTTTTGCTTGCGATATTCAAGGCGGTTGAGTGCGTCTATGTAAGCCTTTGCCGAGGCCACTATGATGTCGGTATGCGCTCCGAACCCGGTAGCCTCGATCCCGTGCTCCTCTATCCGGACCCTGACCTCGCCCTGGGCATCGGTGCCGCCTGTGATGGCATTGACGCTGAAAATCAGGAGCTTGCTTTTTGTCCCGGTCAACCTGGCAATGGTCTTGAAAGCCGCGTCCACCGGGCCGTCTCCGAACTCGGCATCACGCGCTATCACCCCGTCTATCTCCATGCGCACGCTGGCCGTGGGCATCACCTCGGTGCCGGAGGTCACATTGATATATTCCAGCCGATACTTGCGTGGAATCTGGAGGACCTGGTCCATGACAAGGGTTTCCATGTCCTCGTCGAAGATTTCCTTCTTCTTGTCGGACAGGGCCTTGAAGCGCCGGAAAGCTGTATCAAGCTGTTCATCGCTCAGTTCAAAGCCTATCTCTTCCATGCGTTTGCGGAATGCGTGTCTGCCTGAGTGCTTTCCCATGACCAGGCGGCTTGAGGGAATTCCCACGGATTCCGGGGTCATGATCTCGTATGTGAGCTTTTCCTTTAGCACCCCGTCCTGGTGAATTCCGGCCTCGTGGCTGAAGGCATTGGCCCCGACCACGGCCTTGTTGGGAGGGATTACTATGCCGGTGATCTTTCTCACGAGCCGACTTGCAGGATATATCTGCTCCGTGTTGATGCCGGTTTCAAATTTCAGGAAATCATGGCGGGTTCGCATGGCCATGACGATCTCTTCCATGGCCGCGTTTCCCGCGCGCTCGCCTATGCCGTTGATGGTGCACTCCACCTGCCGGACCCCGGCCTGTACTCCGGCCAGGCTGTTTGCCACGGCCAGACCAAGGTCATCATGGCAGTGCACACTTAGGATCACATCCGCGAGCTCCGGCACATCCTGAATCAGGCGGGAGAAGATTCCTGCATATTCATCCGGCATGGCATAGCCCACCGTGTCCGGGATGTTGATCGTTCCTGCGCCAGCCCTTATTGCGGCCTTGACCACCTCTTCAAGGAATACCGGGTCAGTGCGTGTGGCATCCTCGCACGAGAACTCGACATTATCCGTGTATTTCCTGGCCAGCTCCACGGCCTTCGCGGCTTCCTTCAGCACCTGTTCCCGGGTCTTTTTCAGCTTGTAATGAAGATGTATGTCCGATGTTGCGATGAAGACATGAATTCGCGGATGGGCCGCTGGCTCAAGCGCTTGCCATGCCCGCTCGATATCCTCGGCAGTGGTGCGGGCAAGGCCTGCTATCTGACAGCCCCGGACATCCTCGCTCACCCTCCTGACCGCGTCAAAATCCCCCTCCGAGGCTATCGGGAACCCAGCCTCGATCACATCCACGCCCAGCTTCTCCAACTGCCGCGCCACTATCAGCTTCTCCTCAAGGTTCATGCTCGCTCCCGGAGCCTGCTCCCCGTCCCTCAAGGTGGTGTCAAATATATAAACCCGATCGCTCATTTCACCCGCTCTTTTCCCCAGGCCCTTCGAGTCCTTCAGATACTTCGGATCCTCCAGACGCTTCGCGTCTTCCCTTGTCCGAACCCACGGCCTTGAGTTTAGCCCTTTGCAAAGCCTTCCTTGCTTGTCTTCCAGACCCTTTAGCCCTTCTCTCCCGGCGCTTTTTCCTCCTCAGGTCCCGGCGTTCCTTCCGCTCCTGGGCTTCCCTGCGGCGAAAGAGAATCCCGCCTTCAACGAGCCCCCAGATAGTATAAGCAATGGTGGATGCGAAGAGGGTGGCCTGTGGCCGGACAATGAGGAAGGATAGAATCACGGCCAGACCTACCAGCGCAGGCACAGGCCCGTATTTTGTGAATTTGACATCCTTGAATGTGCGGAACCGGATGTTGGATACCATGAGCAGGGCGGCAAAAAGGACTGCGGCAAGATAGATGCTTGCAACGCCTGCGTTTGCGAGTGGCCCGGTGCCGAAGTATTTGAGATGTATCATCACCGGTGTTATCGGGATGCCTGCGGCACAGGGGCTGGGCATGCCCTTGAAGAACTTGTGCGACTCCTCGGAGCCGGTAAGAACATTGAAGCGGGCGAGCCGGATAGCGGCGCAGGTCGGGTAGATGAAGACCACTGCCCAGCTCAGCTCCCCGAAGACCGTGAGCAGGCCCCAGTAGTGTGCAAGAAAGGCCGGTGCAACGCCGAAGCTGATCAGGTCTGCCAGGGAATCATACTGCACCCCGAAGGCCGAGGTGCTCTTTGTCAGCCGGGCAACGCGTCCGTCGAGCATGTCCAGGACCGCGGCGAGAAGCAAAGCCCAGGCCGCATGCTCAAAGCGTCCGGTGATGGACTGCTGGATGGAGTAGAACCCGGCGAGCATTGCGCACGTGGTGATGGCATTGGGCAGAAAGATGATCCCCCTGCGCCTCTTTATGGTTTCCAGATTATCCTTGCTCATTCCAGTCTCCCGATAATAGTTTCTCCTGCCCGGACCTTCTGGCCGACTCTAACCGGTATCTCTGCCTCAAGCGGCAGATATACATCCAGCCGGGACCCGAACCGGATAAGCCCCATCCTCTGTCCGGTCTCAACCTCTTTGCCGGCCCGTGCATAGCACACAATGCGCCGGGCAATATAGCCTGCTACCTGGACGAATGTGTAGATGCGGTCTTTTTTGTCCTTGACGATGATGGCGCACTGCTCGTTATCCAGGCTGGCCTTGTCCCGGTTTGCCGAGATGAACTTTCCCGGATGATATATCGTGTCCACGACTACTCCGCTTCTCGGGATACGATTGACATGCACATCAAAGGGCGACATGAAGATGCCTATCTTTTGCATCTCCTTATGCAGGTACCGATCCTCCTTTACCCTCTGCACCTCCAGCACCTTGCCGTCCGCCGGGCTTACATAGGCATCCTCATCCTGCGGGGCCTTGCGTTCCGGGTTGCGAAAGAAATAAGCGGCAAAACCCGTGAAGAGCATGAGCGGCACGGTGAGCCACCATTTGCCAAAAGGCAGGGTGACCATGAAGAGCGCAAGAGGGATAAAAATTAAAGCATGCCCCTCTTTGGCAAATACATAATCCTGGTTGCGCATGATTATTACCTTCTTCCTTCTATTATACCGCAAAGACGCAAAGTTCGCATATGTGAAATGTGAAGACCTGACCCCTTCCCTCTGTGTTTCTATTTGAATTTGGAAAAATACGCATCAATTTCTGGTCGCAGTTCAATACCTGCTCTTTCAAAACAATTTAATAACTCTGAATAGGCACCATCATTCCCAAGAAAGTCCCAAAATTCTTCCGCAACTTTTAGTTCGTTATCCAAATCTAACATACCTTTCAGTGTCCATCTTTCATAAGGTTTTGGTTCATATGGATTGTAAGGAATGGCAATATATGAATTTACCTTTGCACTTGGATTCTTCGCTAGAAAGATTGCAATCCATTCTAACAATGTCCTTTTAAAATCCTTAAAATTGCTGATATTTGGCTTAGCCGTTTTTAAGTCAAACAAATGGGCTGTTCCATCGGAACTTTGAACAAACAAATCCACTTTTACAGTTCTTAACCTGTTCATCGTGCCCTTTTTGCTAACTTTTCTTATCCTTTCGATTTCTTCTGCTTTATTTGGATTTTCCCCCATTGTAAGTTTATTCATGATATGTTGAATTTCAGATTGGGCTTGTTCACTGATAGTATCACCAACCACATACTGCTTTTGTGCAAATACAAAGTTCAAACTCGCCAAAATTTCGGCCACAGGTTCAAAAATAGATGTGCCAAATGTAGTATTCAAAGAATGGATAAAAGAGAATAAGGCCATTCTATCACGACCAAGCAAACGGAAATGAAAGGGCATATTTTTGGATTCTGGTTTATAATTTTGGAACTTGTTTCGAAGACAAGTTTTAATAACTTTCTCAACAGAATTGCGCTGTTGTTGTGATAATTTCATAGCTATATGTTTTCCAATCCCTGTATTTTCGGTATTTGGGCAAAAAACTCATTTTCCTTATTGATAATCTGACGTTCACTGTTTCTGTAATCATAACAATCATCTTTTACACAACTTGAGTGATAGTGCCGATCCTTCTGTTCACTTTCCTTGCCATTAAATTCAGTTCCCTTCCATTTACCATAATAATTCGAAAATCTGCAATTACCATTATTATAATTTGGACATCCGTTACATAGAAATCTTTTAGAGGTTGAATCTAATTTCTCATCTAATATACCATTTGAATAAGCCTCAATTACTGGATCACAGTAAAGAATATTTTCGCCACATTTTGGACACCGATTATGCATATTATAGTTTAAGTCGACGGCAAATGTTGGGATAGATGTCCGAATAGAAAATTCCCTGCTTTGACCTTCTTTTGCATAACCAACTTCGATTCCATAAATCTCTTTATTGCTCTTTATAAGTAGGAAATCAGGTGGTGCTATAGGATCTTTATCTCCAAATACTCTTTGAATCAAGAGCAATGGTATTACTATTCCTTTTTTTAACCTTGTCAATTCTGCATAAATAACCAGTTCCTTTGGGCATCCCAGAGTTTTTGGCAAAATCGAATCAATAAATTGATCAACATCTTTAGTCCAATTATCTGTCCATATTATGACATCGCTTTCTTTTAAATTTCTTGCGATTTCGTAATCACCATCTTTCTCGTATAGCACATTATGGTCAATATTCTGCTCAAGTTTTTCAATGTATGCTTTTCTAATTTCTGGATTCACAGTAATAGTATCAAAAAGTAAGATCTGATTAACACAGTAAAGAATCAATCTTAAGAAATTCCTGAAGTTTTCTTTAGATTTTGCTGCAAAATAATATGCTCTACCAGTAAAAATATATTCGATAACATCACCAAGTATCATTTGTCTGGCCAATTTTAACTTACCTTGACTCTTTTTACCCCCAGCGTAAATCTCTCTTGCAATTTCTTTATAGATTGGCCCGAACTCACTAGAATTTAGAATGTTTTCAATTCTTTGGTATTCGTCATTATTTTCATAAAAAACTTCATCCAGGCATTTTAGATGCGCAGCCGATATTTCTAATTTTTCAATTAACAGTTTCATTGTTTGTTTTTTAAATGAAATATTATTTCTGCATAGGCGTTGGATCTATCCTTTTCAACTCTATTTAGCACGGGGCGCTTAAATCGATTGACAATTCTCATTTTAGCTAACTGGGCAATATCGGGATAAAGATTGAATTTGTCGTTAGCTACTAAGAAGACGTCATAATCTTTTTGAAGATATTTCTTGCAATTTTTCATAACTTCTGCTATTCCTCTGATATAAGAATCCCTTGCTTCTTTTCCCTGACCTTTAGAAAGAGGCCCTATTTCTAATTCATCTTTTCGATCAAATCCAAATATTTCATATGAATATGCATGCTGTTCGTGATAATCGATAAGGCCTACATAAGGGGGACTTGAAAAAATTCCTTTAATCTTTTGTCTCAATAATAATTCTGCAAACTCTGAATTCTTGTTTTTGACTTCTTCATAAATATCAATCGCTCTGCCATCTCCAGTCAAACAGATCTGGAATGTTTCGGTCCTTAATTTATCGAATTCTTTCAGGCGGTTCAAAGTATCCATAGTGTACCTTTGCCACCATCCCTTGATGGAAAATATAGGTTTACATATTTTACCGTGTTTCTTACAGTAATATGTAGTTGTGACAGGTTCTTTTAATGTTGCTAAATCGGCATGAGTGGTTGCTCTGCAAGAACGAACGGTTCTGCTGAAAACTATAGCTAATATTTTCTTAACATCCTCATTGTCAATTCTTTTCAATTCATTAAAAACAAATTTGATTTCTTCTCTTACCGGAAATAAAAACCACTTGTCCAAAAAGGTATTATTTTTGTCTTGTCTAATTTTAATTTTGTATTTTTCCACTAAGTCATAGTAATTGCTTAAAAACTCTTGTTCTTTTTCTTTAGAATATTCTTTCTCATCAATTGCCCCCTTAATTACTTTTCTCTTATACTCTGGTGATGGAAAATACTTGAAGTTAAATCTTGCAAGTTCGGAAAGTAAATGTTCTTCAAAGGCTATATTGTTTTTTGTTTTCTGAAAATTTTCCAAGCTTATTGTTATTTTGCGTATAGCTTCCTTAAGTTGAGAGATATTGTGTTTTGCGACCTTAGCATTACTAATCATTGCATTAAACGCAGAAATATCTATGCCGATTGCGTGCATCCCTAATTCATTTGATTGGACCAATGTTGTTCCACTGCCACAAAATGGATCAAGGACTATATCACTTTTACGAAAATATGTTTGCTGTTTGAATTCGTCAGTATGAGAATCAAGAAAATATTCTACTAATTGAGGAATAAATTTGCCTTTGTAAGGATGCAACCTATGAACGTGTTTTGTCCTTTCCGATTCTTTGTACTCGACAAAAGACAGATGCCAATTAAGATCTTCGCCTAACTTTTCTTTCCATTGTTGTTCTTTATTATAAGAGTCGTAATAGTCTTTTAGTTCTTCGATGTTAATCAATGGATTACCATTACTTCCGTATTTTTTTATTCTTCCATACTGAAGCAAATATGAAATATTTGAAATTGTCACTTTGCAACTCAAATATTCTGAAGCCCAATTAGCCGCTTCCTTTAAGTTAATAAGCTTTTTCTTCTCTTCTCCGAATAATGTTAGTTGATTCATACTTGCCTGTCTCCGTATTCAGATTCTTTATTACTTTACACAACTTTACACATAACAATGATTATACAGTCTGTATAAAATTGGAAACACAGACTGGACATATCCTGCCATCCTCATAAAATCCTGTCAAGCACACATTCATGCAGATTCCAATAACTGACTACTTGATAATCCTTTGCGTTCTTTGCGTCCCTTTACAGGTCTGTAGGATTTGCGGTAAAATTATTTTTTTACCTCAATTGCAAAACTTGTATCTACTTTGCCCTCGGGTCCTCCTTGGCCTCGATCCACTTCATCATGTTGCGTAGTTGTTTGCCCACCTTCTCAATGGGATGGCTCCAGCCTTGCTTTTCAAGCGCCTGGAATACCGGTCTTCCAGCCTGGTTCTCCAGTATCCATTCCCTGGCAAACTGGCCTGACTGGATTTCCGAAAGAATCCTCTTCATCTCCGCGCGCACATCTTCATTGATGATCCTTGCTCCGCGGGTCAGGTCTCCGTATTCCGCGGTGTTTGAGATGGAGTAGCGCATGTATGAGAACCCGCCTACATGTAGCAGGTCCACGATGAGCTTTAGTTCGTGCATACACTCAAAGTAGGCTATCTCGGGCTGATACCCGGCCTGTACCAGGGTTTCATATCCGGCCTTTACCAGTTCAGTCAGCCCTCCGCACAGCACGCATTGTTCGCCAAAGAGGTCTGTCTCGGTCTCTTCCCTGAAGGTGGTTTCTATCACGCCAGCGCGTGTAGCGCCGATGCCTTTGGCATAGGCTAGTGCGGTTTTCCTGGCCTTCCTAGTTGCATCCTGAAAGACCGCTATCAGGCATGGCACGCCTGCGCCTTGCTCATACTCGTGGCGCACGAGGTGTCCGGGACCCTTGGGCGCGACCATGATCACATCAACATTCTTTGGCGGGATGATCTGGCCGAAATGTATGTTGAAGCCATGAGAGAAAAGCAGGGTCTTGCCCTTTTTGAGATGCGATTCTATGTCCGAGCGGTATAGTGCGGCCTGATGTTCGTCCGGCACGAGTATCTGGATCAGGTCACCCTGCTTGGCGGCCTCTTTTGCCGAGACGGGCTTGAAGCCGTGCTTTAGAGCCAGCTTGTAGTTCTCCGTTCCGGCAATCTCAGAGACCACGACCTTGATCTTTGAATCACGCAGGTTCTGCGCCTGGGCATGACCCTGACTGCCATAGCCTATGATCGCCACGGTCTTTTCTTTCAGCAGATTGAGATCAGCGTCCTTGTCATAATACATCCTGGCCATTATCCTAAGACCCTCCTTCCTTGCCTGCTATTCAGGAACCCTTTAGTTTATATTATAGAACACTGCTGTCCAAAATAGGACAGACTTGACCACTCACCTCATTATATAACAAAG